>JAKAOB010000043.1 GCA_021812305.1 Thermoplasmata archaeon | reverse complement strand
AGGTTCATCGCCTCGGCCCACGGTTTCGGCAGGGTGACCGCGATCGACGAGTGGCCGGCCTTCAGCACGCGACGCTCCCGACTCGGGGTCCCCCACGCCACCGACACTGCCGCGAACCTCCTACAAGGTTCGTAGGTTGGAACGGTGGGCCCTTCTTAGACGTTGCGGGGGTTCCCGCGGCCGCGCCCCCTACTTCGCGGGCGGCTGGGGGGCCGGGGGTTCGGGGTAGCCGAGGCGCTCGGGAGGCATCTCGTGGACCGAGCCTCGGCGTCGGCCGACCACGAACCCAAGGACGAGCGCGATGATCACCAGGGAGGCGATCGTCCCACCGATGAAGAAGACCTGCCAGCCCGGCCCCGTGGCCGGCGCCGTCGAGCCCGCCGGTTGCTCCCCCGAACCGAGCAGGCCGCTCATCCCCGCCTGGAAGTGCCCCGGGATCAGGCAGACGTACTCGTAGACGCCGAGCGGGGGAGCGATGAACGTCGTCGTGTACGTCGCCTGGCCCGCCGGGATCGTGAAGTTGACGAGGGGCGGATGCTGCGCGAAGAACGCGTCGAGCTGGCTCGTCGAGTCCGAGCTCGGGATCACGTAGTTTGCGACGGAGGAGAGCGTGAACGTGTGCTCGACGTCGTCGGTCTGCGTGAGCGTGACCGAGACGTTGTCGCCGGGCGTGACCTCGTTGGTCGACACGGTGAAGGCGAACGCGGTCCCGACGGTCACGCCGAGGGACTCCGAGCCCTGCACCGTCGCGGCCGGGGCGGGCGCGGCGAAGACCGGGCGCCCGGCGGCGACCATCAGGACGACGGCCAGGACGGCGATCCCCAGGAACGCACGGAGCGAACGACGGACCATTCGAAACTCACCGGGCGGCACCACCGCGCCGGGCATCGGACGGGAGGTGCGGTTCAAAGGGCTTCCGTACGTATTCTCGGGGTGCCGGCCCGCCCGCCCCGTCGCGCGACCCGTGCTGCGCGTACGTACGCGGGGAATATATCCACGGACACCTCCGACCGGTCGTGCACCCGCGCCGGTCCGCCCCCGCCCTCCTCGCGGCCGCGGGCCCGGCGGGGATCGGGGCGTCGCCCGTCGCGGTTTACGCCGTCCAGACCAACCTTCAGGAGACGATGCCCATCGTCTGGGTGCTCCTGGCGATCTCGGTGGCGGGGGCGGCGATCACCTACGCGCTCTTGACCTACGCGATCTGGAAGTTCCGAGACCCGAGCACCCGGGGGCGGCGGTATGGTTAACCGGCTCGAGCTGACGTGGACCCTGATCACCGTCGCGCTGATCACGGGCGTCGCCGCGTACTCGACGATCCTCCTCTACCACATCGACGCGCTCCCGGCGCATCCGGACGAGTACGTGGACGTCATCGGCCACCAGTGGTTCTGGGAGTTCTGCTACCCCGTGAACGGCACGTGCTTCAACACGACCTACGACGCGGCCACGAACACCCAGAGCGGCGGAGCGTTCTGGGCCGCTCCGGGGAGTACGGTGCAGATCAACGTGACGGCGGCCGACGTCGTCCACTCCTTCAACATCCCCGGACTCGGCGTGCGCATCGACGCGATCCCCGGCCGGGTCAACACGTTCGCCTTCACCGTCCCGAACGTGGCGGCCGGCACGCAGTACCTGATCCAGTGCACAGAATTCTGCGGGACCTACCACGGGACGATGCGGGCGTTCCTGGTCGTCACGTAGCGACCTCGGCCGGCCCCACGCTGTCGGGCGCGGCCGACTCCGCGATCTCGTAGGCACATCGGCTCGGGGGGCGGGGCCGCGGCCGGCGGCCGTCGCCGCCAGAGCAGGGCCGCGAGCACCACGGCGGCGACGATCCCCGCCGCGAGCCCGAGGAGGATCGGGATCGACGGGGCGGAGCCGACCGGACCGCCCGCCGCGGGCGACAGGGCCAGGGCGAGGCTCCCCGGAGCGAGGGGAAGCGCGATCGCCTCGCTCAACGGGAGGTAGCCGGGGGCGGAGACGTTGAGCGTGTAGGCCCCGGGCGGCAGGAGCAAGTGGAAGCCGCCCTCGGCGTCCGTGACGGCGCGGAGGCTGTGGCCGGGCCCCGGCAGGGCCGGGCCGATCGCGGTCACGACGGCCGCGGCGATCGGAAGCCCGGTGAGCGCGTCGACGACCGCGCCCGTGATCGTCCACGTGGACGCCACCAGGGCGATGTCCCGCACGACCGAGGCCCCGTTGACCGTCACCACCAGGGTGAGCGGGTCGTAGGTCTCGCCGGTGCGCGATGTCGTGCTCGTCGCGAGGGCGTAGCTTCCGTTCGGAAGGTCGAAGGCGTACCGGCCGAGGGCGTCCGACTCGGCGAGGAGCGTGCCCGCGTGGAAGATCTCCACACCGGCCAGCGGTACGCCCGTGGCGGCGTCGGTGACGGTCCCCGAGACCGGGTACGTCATCGTGGCGAGCAGGAAGGTCAGCCCCGTCACGTTGCCGTGGACGACCAGGGCGGTGCGGTTGGTGCGGAATCCGTCGGCCGCGGCGGACAGCTCAAAGCTGCCCCAGTAGACCGTCAGGGCGAACGTCCCGTTCCCGTCGGTCGTGCCGCTCGCCGCCGTCGCGCCGTTCTGGGTCGCGGTGACGGCGGCCCCGGCGATCGGGGCGTCCGAGGGGTTCGCGGCCAGGACCCGGCCCCGGATCGTCTCCGGGACGGCCGGACCGGTGGGCAGGAGCCCCACGGCCCCGACGTCGAGGGTGCCGCCCGCCGGCACGGTGACGGACGAGTAGTTGTCCAAGAAACCGGGCGCCGAGACGGTGAGGTCCCCGGGGCCCGGGGGGGCCACCAGAAGGAAACGGCCGTCGGCCGTGCCGTTCTCCGGGGCGCTGCAGCCCACCGCCGGGGCCTGCGCGCAGACGATCGCCGTCGCGTTGGGCGCGGGCGCCCCGTCGAGCAGCGAGACGGCCCGACCCATGACCACGCCGTACGAGACGAGAAGGACCGTTCCGATCGACAGGTGCTCGCCGGGCAGGACCGAGAGCAGCCGGACCGAGGCGTTGAAGTACGGCGCGGTGACGTAGAGAAGGTAGGTGCTCGGCGGGATGGGGATCACGAACGACCCGTTCGCCCCGACGCCCACCGAGAGGAAGCAGCCGAGCGGGATCGGGGCGAACGGCGAGCAGATGCTGACGTTGGCGTTCGGGACGGCGAACCCGGTCGGGATCGCGCGCACGACCCCCGAGACCTGGCCGAAGGCGTAGACCGGGATCGCGCCGACGGAGACGAACCCGTCGGTGGGCACGGTGACGCCCCGCGTCACGTTGGCGAGGTAGGCGGCCGAGGTCACCGTCACGACGTCCGCCCCCGCGCTGGCCGCGACCCAGAAGACCCCCGAGCCGTTCGTGAAGGCGACCTCCGAGCAGCCCGGGAACTGCGCCGGGCAGACCGAGACCTGGATGTCCCCGACCGGAACGTTCCCCGGCTCGGCGACGATCCGGCCGGCGACGATCCCGTTGCCGGTGAGGTTGACCCGGGGAACGACCGTCCGCCCGCCCAAGGAGAGGTTGAGCGACAGGAGTTGGCCGTCGTACCCCGGCATCTGGAAGGAGATGCCCACCGTCGGCAGGGTCGGGGCGTACAGGAGGAACTGGCCGAGCCCGTTCGTCCGGGCGGACGGCGCCGCTGGGCCGTAGGGGGTCGCGGGGGTCACGATCGCGTCGGGGAGCGGCGCGTGCGTCTTCGCGTCGACGACCGTCGCGACCGGCGGCCCGACGGCGCTCCCGAGCGCCTCGCTCTGGACCCACGCGTACAGGGATCGGCCGCCGGCCACCAGGGAGACCACGCCGAGGCCGGTCGCGTGCCGCTGCGCGACGGCGACCGTCGTGGAGTTGTTCAGGTAGCCCGGCAGTCCCCAGGCGACCGTGGTCGCGTTCATCGGCGGGGCGCTCACGTTCACGAACCCCACGCCGTTGCTCACCTCGGTGACCTGGATCGGGGTCGCGTTGGCGGCATCCAGATAGGAGACCGTGACGGGGACCCCGACGAGCGGAGTCCCGCTCCCGCTGTCGATGAACCGCGCCGTGACCCAGCCGTAGGCCGGCACGTTGATGGGGGGCACGTCGAGCACCGTCCCCGGATCGACCCCGGCCGCGTACTCCGCCGCCGTGAAGTACGTCGCCCCGAAGCCGTGAATGAGCTCGGAGGTCCCCAAGGGGATGAACGCGACGTAGTTGCCGCCCGCGCCGGTCTGCATCACGTTGAACGGGTTGAACGAGGAGTGGTACACCTCCACCTGGACCTCGGTGAACGGCGCGGGCCGGGACGACGCGTTGAGGCTGACGTTGTAGCCGCTCCCGTCCCTCAGCACCCCGACCACCGCACCGAAGAGCTCGACCACCGTCGCCGAGGGGGCCGAGGTGGGGAGGTCGACGAACGGGGCCGTCGTGGCCGGCAGGCCCAGCTGGTAGGGGCCGTACGCTTCGTTCGCGGAGCCGAAACCGAAGACGCCGTTGCCGCTGACCGTGGCCACGCCGCCGGTCGAGGGAAAGCTCATGTTGAAGAACCCGCCGCTGTTCGTCGTCGTGGCGGGCCCGCACGGCCCCGCGTACGCGCTGGCGCACGCCACGAACGTCAGGGCCGGGCCGATCCCGTCGACCGCGGTCAGGTTCGTCCACGGGCCCAGCAGGACCCGCCCGCTCGCCCAGGGGTACGGCGCGATGCGGATCGCGCCCAGATCGACCAGCGGGGTGGTCCCGTTGACGAAGACCGTCCGGCCGGTGTAGCCGGTCGGAGCGAACTCGAGGTCGTAATAGCCGGTCTGCATCGAGACGTTGAAGGTGCCGCCGTACGAGGTGAGCCCGACCGGGCTGCACAAGCCGGTCACGATCGCGCAGGCCTGGACCGTCGCCGAGGGGATGCCGAATCCGGTCCGGTTGTCCACCAGGCGGCCCTGGACCCATGCGCCCACGGAGACGGTGGCCGCGACGCGGGGGCGGGCCGGGCCGCTGCCGAAGCCCAGCGGCCACAGGGTGATCGGCGATGCGATGGACACCGCATCGACCGAGGTGTTGACCCAGGTCCAGTTCTGGGCGAACCCGGCGGCCGTCGCGACGACCTCGTAGCTCCCCCAGGGCAGCGGCCCGCCGCGCAGCGTTCCGTTGTACTGGCCGTAGGTGTTCGTCGCCCCGAGGGTGAGGCACTGGGCGCCGCTCACGGCCGCGCCCATTTCGCAGACCTGAACGACGGCCTCGTAGAGGCCCGAGCCGTCCGGGGCCACGACCCGCCCGCCGAGAACGGCGTCGGGCGTAAGGTCGATCCGACCGGTCGTGTTGGCCCCCGTGACATCGATCCAGCTCCAGTTCTGCTGGAACCCGGTGGTGGAGACCGCGACCTGGTCCCAGCCGAGCGGGGCCGTAAGGTTGAACGCCCCCGTCGTCGCGTTCGCCGGGGCGCTCTGGCACGCGGGAACGAACCCCCCGACGGGGGCCGGGCCGACGGGGCAGACGGTGATCGTCGTCGCGAATCCCCCCGGCGGCGCTCCGTTCGCGGCCGAAGCGACGGTCCCGCTCACCGACCCCCAGGCCTGACCGTACCCGGAGAGGTTCACCCAGCCGAGGTCGATCGGGTGGCCCTCCTGCGCGCAGCAGCCCGAGGGCACGTCGACCCAGGTCCGGTTCGAAACGAGCCCACCGAACCCGGTGACGACGACGCGATCCGGCCCCGGAGGAGCGGCGATGCAGAACGTGCGGTTCGACGCGGAGCAGCCGTTCGGGACCGGCCCGCCGAGCCCGTAGGTCCGGCCCGGATCGGCGCAGACCAGCGGGTCGCCTTCCTGGCAGACCGTCACGGAGACCGTGCCGGCCAGGGGGCCGGTGACCCCCGGAACCGACACGTTGCCCTCCAGAAAGCTGCCGGCCAGCAGGTCGACGGAGCCCACGACCGTGACCTGGTCCGGCGTCAGGTTCGCCCAGGTGAGGTTCGAGAAGCGGGTCGGGAACTTGGGCGCGTACTGATTCACCTGCGTGTACGCGACGGGAAGCGTCTCCGAGGACGCGACGGTGTTGAGGACGATCGCGTCGTGGAGCGGAGGTCCCGGCGCGTACGCTGTCGCGCCGATCGCGAACGCCGTTGAGGTGCCGGACCACGCTCCGGTCGGCCAGCAGTCTCCCATCGACATGGGGCCCCCCGGGCCGGCCTGGATCGCCACCTCCTCGCCGTTGAGGGAGCAGACCGATGCGTTGACGTCGCCGACCGGCCAGACGCCACCGGTCGGGTCCCCGCCCGTCACGTTCGCGGAGATCTCCGCGACCCCCATCGGCAGCAGGTAGATCGGGCCGAGGTCCACCGTCCCGTTCGTGTTCGGCAGGTCCGCGACCGGCGTCGAGTTCACCACGTAGCCGATCGCGTAGGCGATCACCGAGGCCGCCCCCGGCATCCCCCAGCCCGTCACGTTCGGGCCGGAGTGATCGAGGATCGGGGAAAGGCAGAACGACGACGGGCGAACGCACACGGTGAGCTGCGAGGGGAGGTTCGGCGCGATGGGGCGCCCGGTGGCCTCGTCGTACAGCGTCGCGTTGACCGCCACCCCGCCCTCCAGGTAGATGGTCCCCACGTCGACCGTCGAGTAGGGGGTGGCGTTCGAGTACGTCACGTTCGTCAGGTAGGGCGACGGGAGGGAGCGGTTCGCCGGCTGCGGAGGAGAGAAGGAGATCTGGGAAGGCAGCGGCGGCACCGGAACGAGGAAGCTGCCGTTCGCCGCCGTGAGCGCCGGCGGATTGCCCTGGAGTTGGCCGTCGCGGGACTGGCTCGTGACGGAGACGCCGGCCAGCGGCGCGTGGCCGGGGGTCGCCGCCTCGACCACGCCCCGGGCATACCCTTCGTGGACCAGGAAGAGGATCCCGACGTTCAGGGTGCGACCGGCGCTCAGGGTCACCCAGGTCTCGTTCGACAGGTACAGCGGAGCCCCGAACCCGAGGGTGTACGCCCCCGGGGGGGCCCCCAAGGTGAAGCTTCCGTTGGCCGGTGTCGTCGTCGAGTTCGTGGTACAGGTCGCGTTCGTGCAGCCCCCGATGAAGGGGACGAGGAAGATCGTGACGTTTCGGATCGGCTGGCCGTAGGTCAGGTCGTACACCCGGCCGATGATCCCGGCGGAACCCCCGGTATTCGGGCGGGGCTCGGCGGGAGCGGCGGGTCGCAGGGTCGGGGCGATCCCCGGGGACTGCGCCGGGGCCGCCGCCTGTTCGGCCCGCAGCTCGCGGTAGGCGAGGGCCGGGACATCGACCGCCCGCTGGCCGGCCGGGTCGGTCCCGGGGACTCCTCCTCCCCCCGTGGCCGCGGGGATCGGTACGGCTCGTTCCGCAACGCGGGGGGGCATCCCGGGGGACGAGCCCGCGGCCGGTCCCGCCGGGAGACCGGGGAGCAAGAGGAGTACGGCGACCGCCACGAGAAGGGCCAGGGCGGCCCGACGACGTAGGGGCCGCCGTTGCCGGACGGGCCCACGTGGTCGCATCGTCGGATCGACCTCCGGGCCCGGCGGTGGCCGTGCCCTATCGAACGAGGGACGCTAGCGGTTTCCTCTAGAAGATACCCACGGACCGATACGCCCGGCCGCAGGGGATCAGTGCGCCGGCGGAGTCGGGGAGCGGGGGAACCGCCCGGTGTACGCCGCCGCGGCCGCGAGGACGATCCCCACCCCGAGGAGCGAGCCCGCCCCGAGGAGAACCCCCGTCTGCACGAGGGCCGTGCTCGGCGGCGTGACGTTCGCCGGGGGAGCCACCCCGACATAGAGGTGGCCGAACATCCCGTTCGCAAAGTGGCCCGGGACCTCGCAGATGAACTCGTAGACCCCCGGGGCGTTGATCGTGAAGTTCGCCCAGACGGTCCCGCCGGTCGCGGCGGGTACGTTCACGTTCGCCTTCGGCGGATGGGCGGCGAAGTACTGGGTGAACGTGGCCGGGCTCAGGGTGTCGTTCGACGCGGGATCCAGGGTGAACGTGTGGGGGAGCGACCCCTCGTTGGTCACCAGGACGTCGATCGTGGCCGGATAGGCCGTCGGGGAGACCCCGAGGTCGGAAGGGACGAAGCTGAAGGTGTCCGTCGTCGACACCGAGGCGGTGATCCCGGGTCCGGCCGGCGCACCGGAGACGTTGAAGAAGCCGTACATCCCGGCCTGGAACTGGTACGGGAGGAGCGAGACGAACTCGAAACTGTCGCCGCCGACGCTCGAGGGGACGGAGAAGTTGACGAACTCGGTCGTCCCCCCCGGGACGGAGACGTTGACGAACGACCCGTTCGCCGCGAAGAACGCCGACAGCCGCGCGGGCGTGAGGTTCGCGGGGAACACCACGTTCGGGGTGTCGGCCAGGGTGAACGTGTGGGGATAGCTTCCCACGTTGACGAGGGCGAAGTGGACGACGTCCCCGCCGGCGCGTTCAGCGAGTGCGGTTCGAACGAGGGGGCGTCGGTAAGGTTGACCGTGAGGTTCACGGCACCGGCCGACCCGCCGGTCGGGGCACCGGTCGAGAAGGGTCGCGCCCCGGCGGGCGCGGCGGACGTCGGCAGGTGGGGTGCCAGGGCCCCGAGGCCCGCCACGGCCAAGCCGAGGACGATCAGCATCGCCGGGAGTCTTCGACCCGAACGGGTCGGGGCCGGCGGGCGGCTAGGGACGCTCATCCAGGACGGGCGGTCGACCGGGGAGCGGTTGATAACCTGAGTGTACGAACCGGTCCGGCGGTCCCGCCGGCATCCTCCGGACCCGGTCGCCCCGGTACCGGGCCCGACCATTTATCGACCGGGACCCATCCGTCCCCGGCCCGGATCGTGGCATCGGCGTCGGTCGGCCGTCGCGCGGCCTCGGAGATCGAGGAGCTCTCCCTCAACGCATGGCCGGGCCTCTGCACCTGGCTGTTCGACGGGTGGATCGTACGGTTCTCGGCCGGCTACACCCGGCGGGCCAACTCCGTCGTCCCTCTGGGCCGCGGCCGCCTCGGGCTGTCGGAGAAGCTGGCCGCGTGCGAGCAGCGGTTCCGCGCGGCCGGTCTCCCCCCGACGTTCAAGATGAGCCCCGCCGCCGAGCCGCCGGACCTGGACGCCGCCCTCGAGGCGCGCGGCTACCTTCGGGAGGCCGAGACGTTGGTGATGACCCGGCCGGTCGTCGCGGACCCGCACCGATCCCCCGGCACCGCCCGTCTCGAGAGCCCCGCGCGGCCGGAGTGGCTTCGCGCCGTGTCGGAGATGAACGGGCTCTCGGTGGCGCAGGCGGACATCCATCGTCGCCTCCTCTCCGCCCTCGTCCCGGAACACGTCTTCGCCTCGCGCGAGGAAGACGGGGTCCCGGTGGCCTGCGCGCTCGGCGTGGTCGAACGCGAGTGGCTCGGGCTCTTCGACGTGGGGGTGCGCGCCGACCGACGGCGCCGCGGGCTCGGCCTCGGCCTCGTGCGCGACCTGCTCGCCTGGGGGGCCGATCACGGCGCCCGCCGCGCCTACCTCCAGGTCGTCGGGGACAATGCGCCCGCCCGGGCGCTCTACGCCGGCCTCGGCTTCACGGAGGCCTACCGCTACTGGTACCGCCGGCGGGCCGGCCCCGTCTGAGCGGCCGACCCGGTCCGCCCGCTACGGGTCGACGGACGGCCCCTCGGGCCGGCCGTCCTCGGGATCGAAGCGGCGCAGCAGCTGGGTCGTCACCTCGATCAGCGGGTGGTGCGAGGCCCGGTCGATCTCGATGTCGTCGAGCGACTCGAGATGATGGTCGCGGGCGACCCGCTCGAATCCCGTCTCGATCTGGGCGAACTCGTGGGGCTTGTCGCAGGTGAGAACGAACGCCTGCAGCTGGGCAAGGCCCATCTCGCGCGCGGCGAGCGCGCGGTGGTGGCCGTCGACGAGGATCCAGCGGTCCCCCTTGTGGACGACCAGGACCGGTTCGGCGAACCCCCGCTCGAGCTCGTAGCGCCGCCCCTCGAGCTCGTCCTCGAAGACCTTCCACTGGGTCGGGCGGAGCCGGGCGATCGGCACGAGGCCGCGGCGGGCCGTGAAGCCCAGGCCGTAGCGCTCGGAAAGGAGGGCGCGCAGCGTCTCCGCCTTCGCCGGCGACGCCCGCTCGAAGTGGGAGCGGACGATGTCGAGGTTCGAGACGACCCCGCAGAGGCGGCCGTTCTCGTCGGTGATGGGAAGGTCCCTCAGTCCGAAACGGAACATGATCCGGGCCACGTCGTCGAGCGCCATGTCGGGGGTCGCCGTGTACGTGCCGGGCCGGATGATCTCCCGAAGGTGCGTCTCGCGGTGGCCGGCGTTGCGCAGCAGCTCCTTGGCGCTCACGAACCCGACGAGCTTGCGGGTGCGGTCCGTGACGGGCAGGCCGTGGTGGCGGCTCCGCGTCAGGCGGTCGATCGCCTCGCCGACGGTCGTGGTCTCCTCGAGGTGCTCGACCTCGAGGATCATGTAGTCGCGGACCCGCACCGTCATCGCGGCGGCGCAGGGCGCGGGGCCTCGTCCCGGAGGTACGAGGTGAGGAGGTGGCAGACGAGGAGATGGACGTCCTCGATGTGCTGCATGTTGTTCGACGGGACCACGACGGGGATGTCGACGAGCGCCTTCAGCTTCCCGCCGCCCATTCCCGTGAGGCCGATGGTGGCGAGCTTCAGCGTCCGGGCCGTCTCCATCGCCCGCAGGACGTTCGGGGAGTTGCCGCTGCCGCTGATCCCGACGGCGACGTCCCCGGGCGAGGCGAGGGTGCGGAGCTGCTCGGCGAAGACGCGGGAGTAGTCCGCGTCGTTCGCCCAGGCGGTCAGGCTCTCGACGTTGTCGTTCAGGGCGACGCAGCGGAACCGCCGGCCGTCGCCGCGGATCGTGGCCTTGCCGATGTCGCAGACCAGGTGGGAGGCGGTCGAGGCGCTCCCGCCGTTGCCGAAGAAGAAGATCGTGCGCTCCTCCTCGCGGGCCCGGAGGAGCACGGGGACGATGCGCGCGATCCCCTCGGCGAGGTAGGGGTCGGACAACGCGCCGTGGGTCTCCTCGACGTAGCGACGGACGTAGGATTCGATGCCCTCGGCCACCGCCTCACCGCCTCACGACAACGACCTGGGAACCTTCGGCGCTCACCCGCACGGGAAGGCGTTTCATCGGCGAGAGGGCGCTCTCTATTTGATGCCTTTGCCCCGGCGGGTGGAGCACCAGGAGGAACCCGCCGCCCCCCGCTCCGGTGATCTTGCCCCCGAAGGCGCCGGCCGCCATCGCGGTCGCGTACGCCCGGTCGATCTCGGGGTTCGTGATCCCCTGGGAGAGCTCGCGCTTGAGCCGCCAGCCCTCGTCGAGGAGGGCGCCGAGCCGCGCCCAGTCGTGGGCGAGCAGGGCGTCGCGGCTCGACCGGGCGAGGTCGCGCATCGTCAGGAGCGAGTCCCGGTTCTCGACGGTCCGGGCGTCCTGGCGCTTCAGGATCTCCTGGGCCTGGCGCGTGATCCCGGTGTAGAACAGCGACAGATGGTCGCCGAGCGCCTCCCGCGCGCTCGCGGACAGCGGGATCGGCCGGGCCGCGACGCTCTCGTCGGCGCGGAACTCGAAGTACTGCACGCCGCCGTACGCGGCGATGTACTGGTCCTGCTTGCCCAGCGTTCCGCCGAGGATCTCGATCTCGATGCGGCAGGCCCCTTCGGCGAGCTCCGCGGGCTCCTTGAGGACCCCGCGGTAGGCGTAGAGCGCGTTGAGCAGCCCGACGGTGAGGGTCGACGACGAGCCGAGACCGGTCCCTTCGGCCGGGATGTCGGCGATCGTGTGGATCTCGACGGCCTCGGTGACGCCGGTCAGGCGCATCGCCTCCCGCACGAGGCCGTGCTGAAGGTCGTCGACCCGCTCGACGTTCTCGGTGCGCGTGTAGGCGACCCGGATCGCCCGGTCGAACTTGTCGTTGACGAGGACGTGGATGTACTTGTCGATCGCCGCCGAGGTGACCGCGCCCTCGCCGTGCTGGCGGTAGAACGACGGGAGGTCCGTCCCGCCCCCGGCGAAGCTGACCCGAAGCGGCGTGCGGGTGATGATCACGCGGTCTTCAGCCCCCGGGGGCCCCTTAGTGTTTTGGGGGGCCGGTCGCGGGGACCACGGGGGGCGTGGTCCCGTGCGCCCGACGCCCGTAGAACGACCGCGCCTTGCCGTCGAGGTCGCCGATCGCCTCGAGCCCGGGGAGGGCCGCGGCGAAGGTCGGGGCGCGGCGGTCGACGATGATGCCGATCCCCCGGTCGTTCTCCGAGCGGATCATCCGGCCGAGCGCCTGGAGCATCGCCCGCTGCGCCGGGGCGTCGTGGCAGTAGGCCCAGCCCTTGCCCGTGCGCTGGTCGACGAACCGGCGCAGCGCCTCCCGCTTCGCCGAAGGTCGGGGGTAGGGGATCCCGACGACGACGACGGCCTCGAGCTCCTCGTCGGGGAAGTCGATCCCCTCGGCGATGCGGCCGCCGGTGACCCCGAGCAGCACGCTGCCTCCCGGGTCCTTCTTGAACCCCTCGACGGACCGCCACAGGTCGCCCATCGACAGACGACGCGACTCGACCACGGCCCCCGGCGGCAGCATCGAGCCGAGACCCGCCGCGAGGACCCGCTCGAGGAGGTCGAAGCTCGGGAAGAACACCGCGGTCTTGACGGGCAGCGACTGGAGGATCTCGGCGAGCCGGTCGGCGAGCCGCGGAAGAAGGGAGGGGTCGCTCCGCAGCTCCTCGAAGCGCGTCGTGAGCTCCGGGTCGAACAGGAGCCGCCGGTGCTCCGGGGGAAAGTGCGAGGGGACCGTGAGGAGCCGGGCCGTCTCCCCGAGGCCGAGGGCGTCCCGGTACTCCTCGAGCGGAGCGAGGGTGCCGGACAGGTGGACCGAGAGGTGGGCCGCGCGGACCGCCTCGGCCGGCCCGCTCGCGTCGAGGGCGTAGGCCTCGAGGGCACGACGCGGCTGGCGGGTGACGACCTTGACGTAGCCCGGCGGCTCGAGCTGGGGCCAGGACAGGAGCGTGAGGGCGACGGTATGGACCCACGAGCGCGGCAGGCGCCGCTGCCGCCGCCGCTCCTCCCTCAGCGCCTCCCCCCAGCTCGCGAGGGCGCCGAGCCAGGTGTCGAGGCGATGCGAGGTCCCCCCGACCTCCGTAAGGAGGGCGTCCTCGAACGCGTTCGGCGGAAGGATCGCGTCCTCCTCCACCCCCGGCGCCTCCGAGAGCCGGTCGATGACCTGGGCGACGACCTCGAAGAACCGAGCTCCGCCGGGACCCTCCGGCAGCTCGAGGTCCCCCCGCTCGATGAGCTCGGCGCGGGCCCGGCGGACCGACTCGAGCGGCAGGGCGACGGTGGCGAGCTCCCGCAGCTGGTCCGGGATGTTGTGCGCCTCGTCGATGACGAGGTCGACCCGGTCGAGGGTGACGCCCATCCACTGGAGGAGGGAGGCGCGGATGTGGGGATGGAAGAAGAAGGCGTACGGGGCGGTGACCACGCGGGCCCGCGGGACGAGCCGCTTGGCCAGCTCGTAGGCGCAGAGGTTCTCGGAACGGCAGAACTCGTCGAACTCGCGCGGGCTCGGGTGGCGGGTCGCGAACCGGTCCGTCAGCGCGTCGAGGTCGGCCTGGTGGACCCGGGCGTAGTAGGCGCACCCGTCGAGGTCCGTGAGGTCGACGGCCCGCTCCTCGGGGAGCTCCGCCGGTGGGTCGAGGCGGGCCCCCTCCTCGAAGGAGCGCTCGGTGGCGCGCTTGCGGTCGGCGCACAGCTTGCCGTGCTCCTCCGCCGTCGCCCCCTTCATCTCGGCGATCCCCTCGAGGAGGAAGCAGCGGCGCTGGCGTCCCTCGAGCCCCAGGGCCAGGACCGGGTGGTCGAGACGGTGGGAGATCGCGCGGATCTCGTTCAGGACCTGGACCTCCTGGGCGTGGGTCCGCACGAGGTAGAGGACCCGGTGGTCCTCGGCCTCGGCATGCTCGAGCAGCGGGGCCAGGGCCGCGACGGTCTTCCCCGACCCGGGCGCCGCGTCGATGAGGAGAGCGCCCCCGCGCCCGGTCAGGTCCGTGATCGCTCGAAGGATCGGTTCCTGCCCCGGCCGGACCCGGTAGGGGAACAGCGCGGGAGTGCCCGGGACCGCACCGGCGGACGGCGTACTGCTCTCTCCGGCGGTAGCACGGAGCTGCGGCGGATGAAGGTGACCCTCCAGCGGAAGGTGCCGGCCGCCGCGGGCGGTCGCCGGCGGCCCTAGCCGGTCCGCGGCAGCCGCGATAGGACCGCGAGATCGGTGCGGACCGCGGCGACGCTCGCGTCGAACGCGGCGCGCTCCTCGGCCGTCACCGGCACTTCCACGACCCGCTCGACGCCGGACCGCCCGATCAACGCCGGCACCCCGATGTAGAGGTCTCGGAGACCGTACTCCCCCGAGGGCTGGGCGGTGATCGGGAGCAGGCGATGCTCGTTGAGCGCCACGGACTTGACCAGCTCCGCCTGGGAGGCGGACGGCGCGTAGAACGCGCTGCCGGTCTTGAGCAGCTCCACGATCTCCCCGCCGCCCTTGCGGGTCCGGTCGACGATCGCCCGGAGCCGGTCGGCGGAGATCAGCTGGGCGAGCGGGACGCCCCCGACGCTCGTCAGGGAGAGGAGGGGCACCATCGTGTCGCCGTGCGTCCCCAGCACGAAGCCGGTCACGTCCCGGGGGGCGACGTGCAGCTCGGCGGCGACGAACGTGCGGAACCGGGCGGTGTCGAGGGTCCCGGACTCGCCGAAGACGCGGGCGGCGGGGAACCCGCTCACCTCGCGGAACCAGTGGGCCATCACGTCGACCGGATTGGTCACGACCAGGACGACCGACTTCGGGGCGTGCTCCCGTACCGCCAGGGCATGGGTCCGCAGGATGCCGGCGTTCTTCTCGAGCAGGTCCGACCGGCTCATGCCGGGCTTGCGGGCCAGCCCGGCCGTTTCGACCACGATGTCCGCCCCGGCGAGGGCGCCGAGCGAGGTCGATCCGGTGACCCGGGTGGAGAACTCGAGGATGGGGGCGGATTCCTGGATGTCGAGGGCCTTGCCCTGCGGGAGGCCGTCGACGATGTCGACCAGGCAGACCTCTTCGGCGAGGTCCGATTCCGCGAGACGCTGGGCGAGCGTTCCCCCGACGAATCCGGCCCCGAGCACGACGATTCTTCCGACCGCGGCCATGATGTTCCCCTCGTCCGGCGCGGGAACCGAGCGGGCGTTTAACGCTGCCCGCACGGGGCCCGGTCCCGCCGGGGCCGTCCGCGCCCCTTCCGCGGGTGCGTCGAAACCTTCATTCCCCGGTCCACCGGTCGGGTTCCGCGCGATGGACGTCGAGGCGGTCCTCCTGAGCGTGCAGGAGCGGGACAAGTGGCGCCGGCGCCTGGCGCTGCTCGAGAAGTCCCTCGGCGAGGTCCGGGACAACCGCGCTCGCCTCCAGAAGCGGCTGCGCCGGATCAAGGCCGAGCTCAGCCGGCTCACCGCCTACTCCGACGCGATCCTCGACACGACGGGCCGCCGACCTTCCGGCATCCAACCCCATGCGTCGACCGAGCCCCGCGTCCCTTCTCGATAGGCAGGAGTCGCTCGTCTCCGCCCGCGACCACGCGGAGGCGGAGATGCAGCGGCTCGCCCGCGAGGAGGAGTACCTCGCCCAGCAGGTACGTCTCGCCCTCGAGCAGGTCCACTACTACGAGGGGCTGCTCGCGGTGCTCCGGCGCGACTGGAAGGGCCCCGGCGGACTCGCCGACCTCGTCCGCCGGCTCTCCTGAGGGCCCCGCGTGCGGATCGTGGTCTTCGGGGCCGGGGCCGTCGGCTCGCTCCTCGGAGCGCGCCTGTCGGCCGCCGGGCACGACGTG
>JAKAOB010000138.1 GCA_021812305.1 Thermoplasmata archaeon | reverse complement strand
GCGGGCAGATGGTCGCGCAGCGTCGTCATCGCCCGCGTCGCGGTCTGCGACGCGCGGTCGAGCGCCTCGACCGTGAGGCTGCTGCCGGTGAGGGACTCGCGGATCGCGGCGATGTCGGCGTCGACCTGGGTCAGGTCGACCCCCGCGTCCCGGGCCGCCGCGCGCAGCGGCTCGACCTGCTGGAGGAGGTCGAGCAGCCCTTTCCAGTCCCCTTCGATCCGCGAGAGCGCGGTGCCGGCCTCGCGGAGGCGATCGATCGCCTCCTCGCGCTGGCCGCTGCGGAAGGTCTGCCGGGCGGATTCGATCTCCGCGGCGATCCCCGTGCGCACTCCCGACTTGGACAGGCGGCCGTCGCGCTCCTCGAGCTCCGCGACCCGCCGTTCGAAGAAGACGCGGGCCCGCTCGCCGATCCCCTCCAGAGAACGGCGCAGGATGTCGAGCGCTTCCCGGATCCGGCCGTCCGCCTCGGCCAGCGCGGCCTGGCGCAGATCGGTCTGGGCTTCCCGCGGCTCGGCCCCCATCGACTGGAGGACCACGACCTCGGCCTCGATCTGCTGCGCCAGCTTCGCGACGAGCTCCTCCTGCGGGTCCCGGCCCCGGGGCGGCCGACGGTGCGGCGTCGGCCGCTCGGGCGGGGCGGAGGGGGCGGCGGCCGGCGAGGGCTCCTCGCGTAGGGCGCGCATCGCATCGAGGGCGAGCGCGGTCGGGTAGCCGCAGGCGTCGCACCGCGTCGCGGAGGGCGCGATCTGCTGCTCACACACAGGACAGCCTGACGGCACGAACGGCTCCTTCGGAGGAGGACGGCGTTCCTCCTACCGCTCCCGAGCGGTTTAACGCTTTGTCGCCGGCGACGCTGACGTCTAACCCTCCGGCTATCCGCCGGAGAAGGTCGGGACCACCGTCAAGCGCCGCGAGGCGGGGATCGGCGCGTCGAGCGGGACGGAGATCTCCCCGTCCAGGACCGCACACCCCTCCGCGGGTCGCCCGAGGGCCCGAAGGGCGGCGCGCACGGTGGCGTCGGCCGGCACTTCGACCCACCGGGACTCGACGGAGCGCCCCCGGGTGACGACGAGCTCCACCCGGATCGTGGAAGGGGAGGCGCTGAGGGGGAGAGTCTCCGGGACGGGGTCCTCCGCCGCCCCCTTTGAACTCCCGCGATGCATACGCATCACCAGATCTCGAATCTGGCGCCTTGGCCGAGCTAGGCTACCTCAGCACCCGGGGGACGCTGAGGAGGCCCCCCATATCAGAGTTTTGTGCGCACCGGCTCCGGCCGGAAGGGCCGGGGGTCAGCCCCCGGTGGACCGGTGGCTCACGCGCGGCTCACGGCCGACTTGAGCCGTCCGATGGCGTCCACGGGAAGCGGGTCGACCCCGGCGGCCTCGGCGAGAGCGAGGCTGAAGTGATCTCCGAGGGAGACCCCCGTGAGGAGCGTCTCGATGCGGTCCTCGCCCTCGATCGGGACGCGGAGGACCGGGACCCCGCGGCGCTGGAGGAGGGACGCGAGATAGTTGACCCCGGGGGCCAGGGCGGGGTTCTGGCCGGAGGACTCGAGGAAGACCACCGCCCATCGTCGGGCGCCGCTCGCCGTGACGGCGTCCCAGCCCACGATGGCGTTGTGGAACAGTTCGGGGAACAGGTCGAAGTGCGCGAGCCGCTTGGCGTTCTCCTCGACCTGGGTCGTCCAGCGGCGGGCGAGGGAGGCGAGGGGGACGTCGGCGTAGATCTCGGGGGTCCGGGCTCCGACGCGCTTCGCGAGCTGGGCGGGGAGCCCCTTCGGGCCGGAGAAGCCGGCCTGGAGGTCGGCGACGTGCGCCGCGGCCCGGGCCAGCCGGGCATCGTTCGACTCGGGGAAGAACGGGTCCAGGAGGCCGAAGAGGCCGCCGAGCATGTAGCCCACCGCGGCCCGCGGAGGAAGGCCCTGGGGGAGCTGGAGGTGCGGGACCCGCTGGCGTTCCGCGCGCCGGGCGAGCTCCCCTCCCGAGCTCACGGTCACCCGCGCGGCGCCGCGTCGTCCGGCCTCGTCGAACGCCGCGAGCGTCTCCCAGGTGCCGCCCGAGTAGCTCGTGAAGATCGTCAGGGTGCCGGCGTCGATCGCGCGCGGCAGCGACGGCCCGCGCCCGACCTCCAGGGCGACCTCGAGCTCCGGATCGGTCACCCCGCGGACGAGGTCGGCGGCGATCGCCGAGCCGCCCATCCCGACGACGATCACCCGCCGGGTCGCCCGGGGGATCTCCGCGGCCAGTTCCCGGGCCGAAGCGAATCCGACCCGCACGTGGCCGGGCATCTCGACGGCGAGCGCGCGCATCGTCGCGAGCCCATTGGGAGCCGTGCGAGCCATGCGCCCCAGTGAGCCGGGGGGGTATTTTTGGGTTGAGGGGGGGGCCGCGGGGCCGTGTCCGACGCCACCGAAAGAATAAGTGGGCGATGCCACATGAAATGTAAACTGCGCACCGGAAACCTCAGGACCGGTGCGCGGAGCGATGGTACCCGAGCCCGCGGTCGTTGAGCCGGTCCCTCGCGGGGAGTCCCGCGTGCCGACCGGGTGTCCGGAGCTGGACGAAATGCTCCGCGGCGGGCTCGTCGGCCGCCGGCCGTACCTCCTCGTCGGCCCGTCCGGGACCGGCAAGACCTCGCTCGGCCTCCAGTTCCTCTGCGAGGGGGTGCGACGCGGGGAGCGTTGCCTCATCGTCACCCTCGAAGAGCCTCCCAACGAGATGCGCGCGAACCACCGCGCCCTCGCGCCGGAGATCGACCAGGTCTACGTCTTCGACGCGATCCCGGACGTCATGCGCTACGAGCGGGCGCCGTTCAAGGACATCGCGGCGGTACGGGCGGCCGTCCCCTTCAAGGAAGTGCCGTTCGAGATCCGGCAGACCCCCGAGCTCGCGAGCGTCGAGGTGACGTTCACCGCCCTGGAGCAGATGCTGAAGACCGAGGTCGCGCGGCGCGGCTACACCCGCGTCGTCATCGACTCGCTCACCGCCCTGGAGTACTTCTGCATGAAGGGGTTCGACGAGACCCTCGGCGCGCAGACGTTCCTTCGCTTCCTCTCGGACCTGAGGGTGACGACCCTGCTCACCGTCGAGGCGCCGCTCGAGGACGTCGACAGTCCGGAGCGGCTCCTCGCGCGCGGGGAGATCCGCCTCTTCCGCTGGGAGCATGAGGGCCGGACGGTCCGAGCGATCGGCGTCGAGAAGTTCCGGGGGAGCGAGCACGATGTGCGCCTGCACCCCTACCGTATCTCGTCCCGGGGGCTGGCCATCAACCTCGCCGTGACGATCTCCCGGGACACCCGAGAGATCCTGACCGAGCCGGCGCCCCCCCGGGCCGACCGCGTCCCCGCGTCCGATGTCGCCGTCGAGGACTTCGCGACCCTGCTCACCTCGATCGAAAGAT
>JAKAOB010000137.1 GCA_021812305.1 Thermoplasmata archaeon | reverse complement strand
CGATCTCAGCCTCTACTTCCCCGAGTGGGGCTCCCTCTCCGCCATCTCCATCCAGCCGATCCCCGACCTCCTCACCAAGTGTTTTACGGAGCAGTCGCTAGGGCTGACGTGCAACTTCCCGTGGTGGCAGCTCCTTTTCCCCGGTCTCACGATCTTCGCGTTCGCGATCGCGGTCAACTTCCTCTCGGACGGACTGCGGGACGCCCTGGACCCGAGGTTGCGGAGGTGAGGGGCGACGGCCGCCGCTAGCCGACCGATCGCGTCGGACGCCGCGGTGCCGTCCGGCGTCCCCGCGCCGCCCGACGCCGAGGCCCCGGCGGGGACGGAGGGGCGCCCGGTCGGCGACGTGATCTTGGACATCCGCAACCTGCGGACCTACTTCTTCACCTACGACGGGGTCGTCAAGGCCCTGGACGGCGTCTCCTTTGCGATCCGCAAGGGCGAGACCGTCGGCCTGGTCGGAGAGACCGGCTGCGGCAAGAGCGTCACCGCCTTCTCGATCACGAAGCTCATCGCGGACCCGCCGGGGCGCATCATGGACGGGACGATCCTGTTCAAGGGCGCCAACCTGCTCTGGGGGCTCGAGCGCGAGGCGACCTTCAAGCCGGTCAAAAAGACGAACCGGGTCAAGGTCGGCCGCCGCTACCGCCGCATCCGGGCCGGCCAGGACCGGATGACCGCCGTCCGTGGGGCGGGGATCTCGATGATCTTCCAGGAGCCCACGAGCGCGCTCAACCCCATCTTCTCCATCTCGGACCAGATCTCCGAGGCGCTCCTCCTCCACCGCGGCGAGGCGATCATCGACGAGCTGCTCAACGCGACCCCCACCGCCCCGGCCGTGGAGCCGGCCGTCCAGAACCTCGTCAAGGTCGCGAAGGAGAACAACGCCGAGCGGCTGCGGGAGGCGTCCCGCCAGCTCGGCGAGGCCACCCGGGTCTCCTCGATCGCGACGCAGGCCTACTACATGTTCCGGGGGGCCTGGGCCGACCCGGAGTCGAAGCTGCCGGTGCTGCGCAAGGCGCTGCACCGTCTTCAGATCTCGGGCCTGCAACGCAGCTACCTCCGCCGGGAACGCGCGCTCCTCGAGCTCCAGGGACGCCTCAAGCATCTCTACATGCAGGAGATGTCCCGCGGGCAGCCGGAGACGCTCGCCCGCCGCCGGCTGGGCGGCGTCCGCGCGGGGCTGCGGCTGCGCACGCTCTACTTCTCCCTCTGGGGGATCCGCGGCCTCGTCAAGCGCCCGCTCAAGGACGAGACCTTCTGGCGGACCGTCGAGCTGCTCGAGGGGGTCCGCATCGCGAACCCCGTCCAGGTCGCCCGGGGCTACCCGCACGAGCTCTCCGGCGGGATGCTCCAGCGCGTGATGATCGCCATGGCGCTCTCGGCCGAGCCCGAGCTCCTCATCGCCGACGAGCCGACGACGGCGCTCGACGTGACGATCCAGGCGCAGATCCTCGAACTGATGCGCGACCTCAAGTCGCGGGTCGGCACCGCGATCCTCCTCATCACCCATGACCTCGGTGTCATCGCCGAGGTCTCCGACCGCGTCTGCGTCATGTACGCGGGCAATATCGTCGAGGTCGCGGCGGTCCGGGAGCTGTACCAGCGCCCCCTGCATCCGTACTCCCAGGGCCTGCTCAACTCGATCCCGAGGATGGATCAGCCCGACAAGAAGCTCGAGTCGATCCCGGGGTCGGTCCCCAACCTGATTTATCCGCCCTCGGGCTGCCGGTTCCACCCACGGTGCCCCCACGCCATGCCGATCTGCAAGGAGACCCGTCCGCCGACCACGGTCGAGGCGGAGGGCCACACCGTGGCCTGCTGGCTGTATCACGGGCCGGAGTACAAGGGCTAGCCCCGGGGGCGGTCTAACTTCATGGACAACGGTCACTCCGAGACGCTGCTGTCGGTCCACAACCTGCGGAAGTACTTCCCGATCCGCGGCGGGCTGCTGAGCTCGCACATCGGCGACGTCCGCGCCGTCGACGGCGTGAGCTTCGACGTGCGCCACGGCGAGACGGTGGGGCTCGTGGGCGAGTCCGGCTGCGGAAAGACGACCGTCGGCCGCCTCCTGCTGCGCCTGATCGAGCCGACGAGCGGCCACACCTTCTACCGGCCGCCGCCCGAGGTCCTCGCCCGGCTTGAGACGATCTACGACACCCTGGGCCCGGCCTACGCCCACAGCGACGGGACGCTGCCCGAGAGCTCCGAGGCGCTCCTGAGGGAGCTGGACGAGATCGCGAGCCAGTATTCCGTGTACCGGATGCGCGGAAAGCGCCTCCACGAGATGCGCGGAAAGCTGCAGATCGTCTTCCAGGACCCCTTCAGCTCGCTCAGTCCGCGCCTGCTGGTCCGGGACATCGTCGCCGAGCCGCTCGAGATCCACCGGATGGGGACCCGCCGGGAGCGCTACGAGCGCGTCGGCGAGCTCCTCCAGGCGGTCGGCCTGAACCCGGAGCACCTCTGGCGGTTCCCCCACGAGTTCTCCGGCGGACAGCGTCAGCGCATCGGCATCGCCCGGGCCCTGGCCCTGCGCCCCGACTTCATCGTCCTCGACGAGCCCACGAGCGCGCTCGACGTCTCGGTCCAGGCCCAGATCCTCAACATCCTGAAGAAGCTGCAGACGGAGCAGAGCCTCGCCTACCTGTTCATCTCGCACCACCTGTCCGTGGTCCGGGCGATGAGCCACCGGGTCGTGGTGATGTACCTCGGCAAGGTCGTCGAACGGGCGCCGACGGAGGACCTGTTCTCCCGCCCGATGCACCCGTACACCCAGGCGCTGCTGGCCGCCATCCCGATCCCCGACCCGACCCTGCAGCGCGAGCGGATTGTGCTCAAGGGCGATGTCCCGAGCCCGGCCGCCCCGCCCCCCGGTTGCCGCTTCCACACCCGGTGCCCGGCGGTGATGCCGGTCTGCTCGAAGGTCGAGCCGCCCCTCATCCGCATCCGCGGGGAGCACTTCGTCGCCTGCCACCTCTATCCCGCACCGGAGACGTCCGGGGCTTCGGGAGCGGTCGGGGCCGCCCGGGCCTCCGCCGTCGCGGAGAGCGCCTAGAGGGCCCCATGGGGCGGCTCCGGGACGCCTTCGGACTTCCCGAAACGACCGCCGAGGAGCGGTCGAAGGCGGTCGCCCGCCCGGGGCCGACGTGGCGGGAGTTCTTCTTCTTCGAGTTCCTCAAGATGTGGGTCGCCCTCGGCTTCGTCATCCTGGACGCATGGATCGCCGTCCTGTTCCTCGAGCCCACCGACCTCCTGGGCATGGGCTTCGCCGTCGCGGCCGCCCTCTACCTCGAGTACCTGGCCTACCGCTACCTCTGGACCCGACCGCCGGCGGACGAGAGTCCCCATGCCGCGTTCCACCGCAGCTGGACCCGGCCCGTCCGGTTCGGCCGCTGGACCCCGGAGATGTTCCGTCTCCGGGCCGGGCTTGAACCGTACCTTGACGGGACGC
>JAKAOB010000136.1 GCA_021812305.1 Thermoplasmata archaeon | reverse complement strand
GGCCGCGGCTCCTCGAGGCGCTCCACTTCGAAGCCGTTCCGGCGGAACAGCGCGAACCAGTCCGCGTACGATAGACGGTACTCGACCGGTTCCTTCGGCGAGTCGTCGAGACGGTGGAGCGTGAAATACGGACGGTGGAGCCGGTGCCGGAACCGACCGGAGCGCGGGTCGAGGACCACGGCGCTCCAGGGGTTGCCCGTGACGAGGACCAGGCGACCCCCGGTGCGCAGTACCCGGGCGCACTCCGGGATCATGTGCCGGGGGTCGGCGAACGTCGAAGCGCCCCAGTCGGAGAACGCGAGGTCGAAGCTCTCGTCCGCGAACGGCAGCTGTTCCGCGCTCGCCCGGACGAGCGGCAGGGACGATCGGGCCGAGCGCCTCAGCTCCCGGGCCCGGGCGAGCTGCGCCATCGATAGGTCGAGGCCGATCGCGCGAGCGCCGCGACGGGAGAGGGCGATCGACCACCGCGCGGCGCCACAGCCGAGCTCGAGGATCCGCTGCCCTTGGACCGGCCCGAGAAGCTGGGCCCTCGACTCCGGTATCCGGAACAGCCCCCACGCGAGGGCGTTCCGGCCGCCGAGAGCCGCGGCATGGCGTCGGTCGTAGGCGCGGCTCTGTCGGTCCCAGATACGACGATTCCGCCGGACCGAGGCCGACCGAGCTCGAGCGGAGGGCGGCACGGGGGTTGCGAACGCCCCGCGGTCATTACCTCTCCGATAGGCTTCTCGCCCGGATCGCAGCCCCGTGCGGATGCGACCCGCAGGACTATGTACGTCCGCCCCGTCCGAAGCCCCGGATGCGACGGCGCCGCTCCTCTCCGATCTCCCTGACGATTTCGGTGCTGGTGCTCGGGTTGGTGCTCCTGCTCGGTTTCGCCAGCCTGCCGGTCGGGGGGGGCGGTGCCTTGCGACCCGGGGCCGCCCTCGCTGCCAAGTCGAGGTCGCCGGGGCCGGTCCCTGGATCGGAGTCGGTTCCGAGCTCGCACGCCCTACCCTCGAGCGGGGTCCGGCCACCGACACCGACCGTCAACGGAACGGTAGCCTATGGCAACGCGACGATCGTCCTCCCGAACTGGAACTCGCTCGCGGAATATGCCTGGAGCTGCAACTACAACGAAACCGGCGGGACGAGCTCCTGCTTCACTCCGGGGGAATTGACCCTAGGGTACGGCGGATGTCAGGTCCCGCTGGTCTCATGGACGGCGGACGGGGCGTTCTACGTTAACGCGTCGTTCGAGCTCGTATTCTACTCGTTCGCTGACCGCTCCGTCACCCCCATTGCCCCGTGGCTCCCGCTGTATGACAATGTGATGTGGTACGCCGGGGTGACCAACACCGAGTACATCACCACGGACGGCGCGTACATCTACGAGTTCGGAGCCCTCTCGCCGAACGCCCTGCAAGGCAGCGGGGTACCCGTCACGACCTACGCCGTGAACGTGACGACGGGCCGCACCTTCGAGCACAACTGGACCTCGGTGCGGACCAGCGAGATCGCCCCGGAGTACTCCTCGTACCTCAACTCGCAAGTGAACCTGGTGGGGGCGAACGGGAACGATTCGATCCTGACCCTGACCGTGGGCTGGTCCGGGGGCAGCGTCCCCCATGCGAACGGGACGATCCTGGGCTATGACCTCTGGACCGGCGCCGAGTGGAAGGTCGCGGACCTGCCGTACTTCGAAGCGAACAACCTCTACTGGGTCCCGGAGTTCGGTTCCTACCTCGACATCGCGGCCGATGGCCTGACGAACGACTCGCTCGTACAGGTGCTGGTCGCGGGCCCGTCCGGCCACCCCATCGCCACGGTCGAGCCAGCGCGGGCGTACACGAACCCGATCTACGGGATCGGTGGAGTGAACGGGTTGTGGATCAACGTGACCGCCCGGCAGGTGGCGTTCACCGCGGACTGGCAAGGTCATGGAGAGGCGTTGGCGATCATAGGCCAGCTCGATTCCCAAGGGATCCTCACCTCGTTCCCGGTCGTCGCGGGCCCGTATCGGGGGGGCTCTTTCGCGTCGCCCTTGGCCGGGGAGCATCGCTCGTCCGTGGTCGCCGTCGGACCCGCGTTCGTGGGGCAACCGAGCGGTGCGCCGACCGAATGGCTGGCGGACCCCGGATCGAAGGTCTACCAGGCGACGAACGTCACGCAGTCGTTCGAGGCGTGGAACATGGATGGTAGTCTCTCGTACAACACGAGCTACGGGATCCTGACCACGTCGGACCAGTGCTTCCGTACGGGCACGGGGACCCGTTGTGCCCTTCTGGGAACGGCACCTCAGACGGTGCCCGGCACGATCTGGTGGACCTGGCGGCTAGGTCTTCCTGAGTTCCCGTACTCGCCGACCGCCCCGCTCGCCGAGCCGAACGATCCGGCGCCGGTATCGGTCGGCGTCTACCAATCCGGGGGAACGGTCACGCTGTACTGGCCGGTGAGCGGGGCTCCGGCCGATCCGATGATCAACTACTCGATCCAGTGGACCGTCGCGCCCTCGGGCGCTCGCGGAACGGTGGCGCTCGACGGGAGTGCGACGAGCTACTCGATCAGCGGCCTCACCCTCGGGGAGACCGTTTCCTATACGCTCACCGCGTGGAACCTCCATGGTCCGGCCGTGACCCCGGGCCAGGTCACTCTCGCCACGGGGGCCCCGCCCGGCGCCCCGACGGTGACGGCGACGTATGCGTACGACATCGGGGTGGCCTACCCGGGCGCGGTGAACATCACCGTGAATCTGACCGAACCGAGCCCTGGGACCATCGAGAACGACTCGCTGCTCTGGGGGATCGAGAACGGAACCTGGCAGGTACCGCTGAGCGCCCGGGCGCTCGGGCTCCCGGTCGGCAGCGGGGAGGTGACCTTCCGCTTCAGCGATCTCGCGCTCCGGACCACGTACCGCTTCGAGGGCTATTCCTGGAGCGCGTGGGGCCCCGGACTGCCCTCCGCGGTGATCGCCCTCACCACGCCGCGCTACGACAACCTCTCCTGTCAGCCCTGGTGCAACTCCTCTGCTCAGCCGATCGGGAACGGGGTCGCTCTCGGGATCGCCGGGTCCGCGCTCGGACTCGGGGTCCTCGTTCTCGCCGTCGCCGTGATCGGGACCGCGCGAGGCCGGCGGCCTCCGGCCCACCCCTGACAGCCTAGCGCGAAGCGGCGCCGGGGGGAGCCCTGGCGGAACTCCCGGGCGAGAGAGGGTCCTCCGCGACCGAGGGGCGGGGACCCCCGAACGCCGCCAGGACCCGGGCGAGGTCGGCCGGCCGCATCAGGTCGGGGTCCACGTGGAGCCATACCCGGGCCTCGTGCGAGCGAGCCAGGTCGTCGAACTCGCGGAGCCGATCGAGGACCGGGTCGATGCCGTGGATGCGGGCCAGGTACTCGATGCCTTCCACGAAGAAGACCGCCACGTGGGACTCGGTGAGCTCTCGCGTGAAGAACGCGGCGAGACCCACGAGGTCGTTCG
>JAKAOB010000042.1 GCA_021812305.1 Thermoplasmata archaeon | reverse complement strand
ACCCGCCCTCACCCCGGAGACGGTCCTCGCGGGCATCCGCGCGACGGACGCCGACCTCCTCGATCGCGAGGGGCTCGGGGAGACGCTCTAGTCGGCCCGGGGCAGGCGACGGCCCAGGCTCTCCTCGAGTTCCCGCACGAGCGCGTCCTCGGACGACGCGCGCCACGGGTAGGGGGGGCCGCGTGGGTTCCTCGACCCAGTGGCGCGGGGCCGTGGTGTGGACGGAGGCCTCGAACTCCCGACGCCAGGACGCCGGGACCGCCCCGGTGGGAATCTCGCCGGCGAGCCGCGCCCCGGTCCGTGCGAGCGTCAGGGCGACCGGGCCGGGGGCGTAGCCGCCGCCCCCGGTCACGATCAGCCGTCCGCCCGCGACCTCCTGGGCGAGCGCCCGGACGGTGTCGACCGCGGTGTCGAAGGACCGGTAGGTGAGCTGGAGCGAGCCCAGGCGGTCGCCCGCATGGCCGTCCACCCCGTGCTGGAGGACGAGGAGCTCGGGCCGGAACTCGCGGACGAGCGGCCCTACGATCCGGCGGAAAAGCGGCACGAACGCCTCGTCGCCGGCCCTCGGCGGGAGCGGAACGTTCACCTTGAGGCCGGCCCCGTCCCCCCGTCCCACCTCGTTCGGGTCGCCGGTCCCGGGGAAGATCGTGCGGCCGTCCTGGTGGAAATCGATGTCCAGGACGCGCCCGTCGGAGTAGAACCCGTACATCACCCCACCGCCGTGGTGCACGTCGATGTCGATGTACGCGACGCGCCGGTACTGTCGGGCGAGCGCGGTGCGGATCGCCACCGCGACGTCGTTGAAGATACAGAAGCCGCTCGCGCGGTCCGGATGCGCGTGGTGCAGCCCGCCCCCGGGCTGGAAGGCGATGCGCGCCGGCCCCTCCTCGACCGCCCGAAGCGCGGCCAGCGTGGCGCCGACGACCCGAGCCGCCGCCTCAAAGCAGCCCGGGAACGACGGAGTGTCCCCGCGGTCGAGGTACTCACGACGCCCGCGCTCGTCCAGCCGCCGGACCAGCTCGAGGTAGCCGGCACCGTGGAACCCGGCGAGGACGGCGTCTTCGGCCGGCTCCACGCGATCGATCCAGGTCGCGGCCGCCCCCGCGGGCCCGAGCAGGCCGGCGGCGAGGAGGAGGCGGACCGCGAGCGCGCGGCTGGTCTCCGAGAACGGATGATCCGGGCCGAAGTCGTAGGCGCGCAGCCGATCGTCCCAAACGAGCGCGAGCGCGGACGGGGTCATCCCGCGGTGCGCACGCTCCCCCCGGTTATGAGCTCCCCTACCGGGCGCGGAAGCTGTCTTTAATACCCCGCCCCAATCGGCCCGCGGCGGTGGCGGGATGGCGATCGAGGACGAGCTCTCCCCGAACGCGGTCAAGGTCTACAAGGCGATGAAGGAGATGGGCCACATCTCGGAGGAGAAGATGGGGACCGCGGAGCGGATCACGCAGAGCTCGCGGCTTCCGAAGACGATGGTCATGAACGCCCTGCAGGAGCTCCAGACCAAGGGGTTCGCGCGCCGCAAGGTCCGCGAGAAGGCCGCGGGCTACTACCTGCTCAAGTAGGTCGCCTACGGCGGGTCCCGCCCCCGGCCGAGGCGGGAGAGCATCCGCTCCGCGAGCCGGCTCGTCGAGCGCAGCGTCACCTCGGTCACGGAGCTGACCCGCGCGACCTGCGCGCGCGACCGGTGCTCGCCGTTGCGCTCGGCCGCCAGATAGATGAGCGCGGCGACCAGCCCGTGCGGGGAGAGCCCCGAGAGCTCCGGATCGCGGTAGGCCTCCTCGAGCATCTCCTCGACGTGCGAGCGCACGTGGGAGGAGAGGGCGAGCTCGTCGGCGTACCGGGAGAGGAACGCGCGCGTGCCGACGGACGGGATGGCGATGTCGACCCCGCGCTGGACGACCTTGAACGCCCGGCCGACCTCGCTGCGGCGGGCACCGAGCGCCTTCGCGACCTCGCCGAGCGTCCGCGGTACCGCGTAGCGTCGGCACGCCGCGTAGACGACCGCGCCGACGCTCGACGGAAGGCTGCGCCCCCGGAAGATGCCGCGGGCCTTCGCCTCGCGGAAGATGCGCTCGGCCTCGCCGAGCACGACCGCGGGAAGGCCCAGGCGCTCGCCGCAGTGGGCGATCTCCGCGCGGGCTTGGGACCGCTCGAGCGGGCCGTCGATGACCCGGGCCGTCTGTCGCTGCATCACCCGCTTGAGGTGCTGGTACTCGTAGCGTCGGTGCCAGTCCAGGGGCCGGCCCTGCCCGTCCCGGCCGAGCGTCAAGGTCGAACCGAGCGTGCGGCGCGAGCCACCGGGGGTCACGAACGGCCCGATCCCGCGCCCGCTCCCGTCCCCGCCCTCCTCGGGGGGGAGGCGCGGGGGAGCGGTGACCAGCTCGTGGCCCTCGAAGACGAGGCCACAGTCGGCGCAGTGCTCCTCGAGCCGGGACGGGTCCACGATCCGGTGCGGGCTCCCGCACATCGGACACGTGCGTGGCTGGGCCGGCGGATCCGGGGAGGGTCCTGCCGGCGGGGTCCCGGGCCCTGTCACGGCGTGGCGTGGGACGGCCCGGGGGTATTTAGAGTTCCGTCCAGGGTGGGCCGGACGGCGGACGCCGGACGGGTCGCACGACAGGCGCCGCCGTCCACCGCGATCGCCGGCCGGGTCCGCCGGCGCGCGCGGAACGAGCGGGTCGCGGGGGCGCCCCGCGACCCTTTCCCCGTCGGCGCAGCGGCAAAGTGTATTTCCTCCTCGCCGCCGTGGGAGGAGCGTGCGTCCCGGCCTCGTGACCGTGGGGGTCCTCTTCGCGGTGCTCGCGGCGGGGATGCTGCTGGCGGTCAACCTCTCCCCCACGACGTCGGAGAACCGGGACTGGTTCACGCTCCCGCCCCAGCCCCTGGCGAGCAACGCCTCGGCCAGCTACGCCCTCCTCCAGGGTACCGACACGACCGCCGGGACGCTCACCCTCCACTGGAGCGCCACCGCGTCCGCGCGAGTCGCGCTGTTCGCCGCCGCCGGCTGCCCGGTCGCCGCTCCCTCGTGCGCGAGCGGCACGCCGCTCGTCCAGTGGGCCGGCGCCCGGTACGGCAACTGGTCGACCGCGGGCGACCTTCGCTTCCCGTACCTTCTCGTCTGGTCCGGCGCGGCCAGTGCGGCGTCCGGGACCTTTTCGGCGAACGGTCTCGAATCCTCGCCCGGCGCGACCGGCTACCTGAGCGTCGGGAGTCTCGTCATCGACGGCGGGGCGGTCACCCTCGCCGTCATCGGAGGGGTCGCGATCTTCCTCGGACTGTTCCTGCGGGGGGACGTGTACGGGGGGCCCCGCCCGCTCGTCTCGCGCTCGGCCGAGGACGCGGCCGAGATCGCGCGCGGTCCCCCGCCCCCCTGACGGGGCGCTACCGGCCCCAGAGCGGCCCGACAGTGGCGCGTCGGATGCGCAGGACCTCTTCCAAGATCGCCCGCTCCTCGTCGGTGAGCTCGGAGGCCTGGAGGACCCGGGCGGCGGATTCGGAGAGGGCGACGTAGAGGACGTCGCCCGGATGCAGCGTCCGGCCGACGACCGCCCCGTCGATCGACGCCGCGAGCTCGCTCCCCGCTTCGGCGTGGTCGACGGAGTCGCCCTCGCGCTGGAGGGCCTTGAGGAGGCCCACCTCGGTGCCGTCGCGGCGCATGAGGCGGACCCCGGGCCGCAGGGTCCCCCCGAGGACCTTGACGCCGACGATCGCGGGCTTGGAGCTGCGGAAGACGAAGTCCGGGAGGAACTCGAGCTTCGCCGGATGCGCCGTCGCGAGGCGGCGTTCGGCCCCGATCGCGGCGAGCCGCTGGGTCCGCCAGGTGGTGTACTCCTCCAGGATGCGGTACATCACCTCGCCGCGGAAGATGCGAGGCTCGATCGCCTTCGCCTCCGGCTGGGCGTCCGGCAGCACGGGGACGTTGAAGGCGAGGATCGCGCGGTGGGTCGGATCCTTCATCGTGGCCATCTTCAGGACCATCGCCCGGTGGACCGGTCCGACCTCCGCCTGGTGGATCGCCAGCCCGGCCTGGCGGCACTCGAAGGCGAGCGCCTCGAGCCCCCCGAGCGCGTCGGCGCACAGTGCGACCCCGCTCTCGGCGAGCTCGGCGACCGGGTGGCTCTCCCGCGTGAGCGCCTCGCGGACCGCGGAAGCGTCATCGCCCGGCCCGAGGACCTTGAGGAGACCCCCCGGGACCGCCGCCTCGATCCCCGGGGCCGCGAGGTAGACGCCGGCGGCCGCCCGCACCTCGTCCGCGGGGGCCAGGCGCACGGTACGGCTCCCGTGTCCGCGCGTCGGCTCCGGGCGATACAGCCCGCGGACCCGGGCGCTGAACGGCTCGTTCCGGCCGGTGACGAGCAGCTCGTCGCCGACCCGCAGGCGACCGCGGTAGAGGATGATCGAGGTGACCGGTCCGATCCCCCGCTGCTCGCTCCGCTCGAGGATCGTCGCCTCGCCCCCCTCGGTGACGAGCTCGAGCTCGCTGGTCAGAAAGCGCTGTCCCAGTCCGACCATCAGGGCGAGGAGCTCGGGGACGCCGACCCCGGTCTTCGCCGAGACCGGCACGATCCCGACGTTGTGGGTGAAATCGCTCACCCGGTCGAAGCGGTCCGCGGAGAACCCGGCGGCGATCAGGTCCTCGGCGACGGCGTAGAGCCGCTCGTCCAGCGCCTTCGTGAAATCGCCGCCGCAGCGGCGGAGCTGCTCGCCCAGGGCGATGGGGGCGGTCGGCCGCCGCCAGCCCGAGAGGAGGTCGATCTTGGTCAGCGCGACCGCGAACGGGGTCTTCTCGTGGCGGAGGATCTGGATCGACTCCCGGGTCTGCGGCATCGCCCCCTCCCGCGCGTCGATGACGAGGACGGCGAGGTCCGCGAGCGCGCCGCCGCGCCGCCGGAGCGTCTCGAACGACCGGTGGCCCGGCGTGTCGACGAACAACAGGCCGGGCACGCTGAACCCTTCGGTCCGCACGATCCCCTCGCAGAGCCGGAGGATCGCGGCCCGCGACACCTCGATCGCGCCGATGTGCTGGGTGATGCCGCCCGCCTCCCGCTCGGCGCGGCCCGAGCCCGCGATGCGATCGAGGAGGGTCGTCTTCCCGTGGTCGACGTGGCCGAGGAGCGAGAGGATCGGCTGCCGCAGCTCGGGCACGGCCGTCGCGACCTCGACCGTCCCTTTACGGTTTCCCCGCCGCACCGTCCCGGGCGAGCTCCGCGACCGGAAGGCGGACGAGGGGCACGATCATCTCGTCCGGCTCGAGCCCGCCGTGGGACCCGAGCAGGTGACGGGTGGGGAGCGGGCCACCGGGGAGCCGGTAGGTGAGGCCGGCCGGGCTCGGGACGAGGGCCAGGAGATCGCCGAGCCGCTCCGGGATCTCCGGGTGGAAGGGCGGGGGCCCGAACAGCCCCTCGTTAAGGGCCCGTTCCATCGACAGGACCTGCGCGCCCTGGGGAAGGTGCGGGACGAGGGCATCGGCCAGCGCCCCGGCGCGTCCCGGCCGCGCGGCCAGGAACCCGGCCCGACGATCCCCCGCGAGCGGCCGGGCCATCTCCGCGACGACCTCCGGATGCTCGTCGAGCGCCAGCCGGGAGGAAAGGGCGCTCGGCACCTGGCCGTGGTCGCCGGTGACCAGGAAGGTCGTTCGCTTCCGGGCCGGCGGCGGCAGCCGACCGGCGACATGGTTCAGGAGGAGGGCGATCTGCTCGAGCTCGAGGGCGGCCAGGCTCGGGTCGGGCCCCTTGAGGTGCTGGATCGTGTCGAGACCGTCCCAGTAGAGGAAGACCGCCGGCGGCGGGGTCGGTCGGTCGAGCACACCCAGGAGCTCCGCCGCGAGGTCCGTGGCGGTGGCGTAGCCGACGTACTCGGCCCCGTCGTACAGAACGCGGGTGAACCCCGAGCCGTGGAACCGGTCGCGCGACACCGCCGTCGCCGAGAGCCCCCGGCGGAAGAGGGTGGGCGCCCCGGAGACGTCGGAGGGCGCCCAGTTCGGCCCGACGAGCAGCTCCGCCCCGGTAAGGCCGGTGGGTTGCATCCGCAGCAGGTCCGCCACGACCCCGAAGCGCGGCAGGTACTGTCGATATCCCACGACGCCGTGCCGCGCCGGGGGCACTCCGGTCGATAGCGAGGCGAGGGCCGCGGTCGTCGTGGTCGGGAAGACCGTCGTGATCGGCCGGGCGTGGTCCTCCCACCGTCGTGCCTCGGGGGAACCGGTCCTCGCCCAGCCGGCGAGCGTCGACCACCCGAGCCCGTCGACGAGGAACACGACGACCGTTCCCTCGGCCCGACCCCCGGAGAACGGGTCGAGCCCGGGGGCGAGCGGTGGGGCGAGCGGGGGATCGCCCCCCGGATCGCCCCCGGCCGCAAGATGGACGGAGACGGCGACGTTCACCAACGAGCGGCCGTCGTAGGCCGGTCGCGGGAGGCCGAGCGCACGGACCGGCGCGAGCAGCCGGGCCGCCTCGGCCTCCCGGGAGCTCACGCGATGACCCCCACGATCACGCTCAGGATGAGCACCGCGAGGACGGTGATCGTCAGCCACATGAACTGGCGGTCCCCCGAGGCCGAGAACAGGGCGACCGAGATCACGACGCGCGAGACCGGGGTCAGCACCAGGACGATGAGCCCGAGCAGGAGGAATCCGAACGGGGCGAGGTGGACGATCCCGGAGGCCATCGCCCCGAAGCTGAAGGCGCTCGGCGGGGTGAGCAGGCTCGGCCCGTCCCGGACCGCGACCAGGATCATGCCGATGAGCACGAGCACCACCGACAGGACCGTGCCGCCGCGCAGGGCGCGGCTCACGAGCCCCTGCAGGCCCCGGGGCACCCCGCGCTCTTCCGGGCGAAGCGACCGGGTCGGGGTCGATCCCCCGTCCTCCGGCGCACCGCTCATCCGAGCCACCCCACCCCGCGGGCGAGCATGAGGAGCGCGGCGAGAACGAGGATCCCGACGAAGAGGCCCTTCAGGCCGTGCACCGGTGCCTTGAACTGGTGGCGGCTCGCGAGGAGGCTGCCGGCCAGGGTCCCGAGGCTCACCGGCGCCGCGATGCCGAGGTACACGTCGCCCGCGAACAGGTAGATGAGCGCGCCGGCCGAGGCCGTGACCCCGATCATGAAGGTCGACGTCGCGCTCGCCGCGCGCATCGGGAGATTCATGAGGGCGTTCATCGCCGGCACGTTGAACACCCCGCCGCCGACGCCCAGCAGGCCGGACGCGGCGCCCGACACCCCGGCGAGCGCGAGGCCGGTGCCGCTGCGGGTGACGTGGTAGTCGACGTCCTTCTGGGTGCGGACGTCGTAGTAGCTGCCCGAGAGCCGGAAGCGGGCCGACAGGCGGTCGGGGGGGAGGTCGGGCCGCGTGTCCGTGCGCCGGGTGAGGTACATCGCGAGCGCGGCGAGCAGCACGACGGGAACGAAGGCCAGGATGAGGATCTCACCGTGGGCGGCGAGGATCGTCACCGAGACGATGGCCCCCACGAGGCCGCCCACCGCGGTCGCGATCTCCAGGAACATGCCGATCCGAAGGTTGGTGAGCCCCTCTTCGACGAACGTCGACGCCGCCCCGCACGAGGTCGCGATCACGGAGACGAGGCTCGCGGCGATCGCGATGTGGATCTCGACCCCGAACAGGAGCACGAGGGCCGGGACCATGAACAGGCCCCCGCCGAGCCCGAGGAGGGTGCCGAGGGCGCCGGCCGCGAACGAGACCAGGATGAGGAGCGCCAGCGCCAGGAGGATGTCGGTCCCCCCCAGATCGAAGTACGAGAGCATGAACGAATCGGCCGCGTAGCCGAACGTGGCTACTTAACGGTAAGCGCCGTCCCTGCGCCGAACTCGTCAAGTCGGCGCTGGCGCGCCCCCTCCCTCACGAGGCGCTCGGCCCCCACCGACAGGGCGCGGACCGCGCGGCGCCGACCGCCGGCCTCGGCCGCGAGGAGCTCGTCCAGCAGGCGAGCGGCCGTCGTCGACAGCGCCTGCGGCCCGGACTGCGCGGCCGGAAGCGATCGGCTCTTCTGGACCCGCTCGAAGTCCGTCCAGCGGACCGCGAGCGTCACGGTCTGGTAGCGCAGATGCTCGTGCGCGAGCGAGCCGGCCAGCCCGACCGCGAGCTCCGTCACGTCGCGGTCGAGCTCGGACCGGTCCGCCGAGTCGGCCGGTAGCGTGCGGGCCGCGCTGCGTGAGCGCGGCCCGTGCTCGACCTCCACCTCGGGAGCCGGCCGGCCGCGCGCCAGGCGCCGAAGCTCTTCCCCGAACCCGCCGAGCCTCGCCCGGAGCGCCGACGTCGGGGCCTCCGCGAGGGCGCCGACGGTGGCGACCCCGATCGACTCGAGGACCGCCCGGGTCTTCGGCCCCACGCCCGGTATCGCCCCGACGGGCAGCGGGGCGAGGAACGCCGCGATCGCGTCCGGGGGGACGACGACCACGCCGCCGGGTTTGGCCCGGTCGCTCGCGATCTTCGCCACCGTGCGGTGGGTCGCGACCCCGATCGAGGAGGGGAGGCCGAGCTCCGCGCGCAGCGCGGCCTGGATCTCCCGGGCGAAGCGCTCGGCCCCCGCCGCGTCCGAAGCAGGGCAGTCGACGGCCGCCTCGTCGATGCTCAGCGCCACGACGCGCGGGGACCGGCGTCGCAGGCCGGCCCGGACGGACTCGGCCATCGCCTCGTACCGGGGAAAGTCCGCGGGCAGCCATACGGCCTCGGGGCAGAGGCGGGCGGCAAGGGCCGCCGGCTGCGCGCTGCGCACCCCGAAGGCGCGGGCCTCGTACGACGCGGAGAGGACGACCCCGCGGGTCGGGCCGCGGGCCGGGTCCGGCCCGACGATCACCGGACGTCCGGCGAGGTCGGGGCGCGAGGTGAGCTCGCAGGAGACGTAGAAGGCGTCCATGTCGACGTAGGCGACCCACCGGTCGGGCTCCGGCACCCGTCGGGCCGGGAGGGCGGGCATGCCCTCGCGAGGCGCCGGCCCGCTTAGGGGTTCGGGGGCGCGGGGCGGCCTATCGGCCGAAGTCGACCGCTTTCGCGTCGACCGCGATGCCGTGCTCGTCGATCCCGTAGGGCTGGACGCTGCGGGCGTGGCGGGTCCGTCGCATCTTCAGGATGCGGAGCGACAGCCCCACCTGGCGGCCGTCGGCCGCCGTGCTGTACCCCAGGAGGATGACCCCGTCGGCCACGTACTCGGAGAGCCCGTCCCGCGAGACCCCCGGGTGCTGCGGGTCCGCCTCGGCGGTGAGGACCGTGGTCGCCCCGGCCCCCCGGCACGCCTCGGCGAGGGCGAAGAGCGTCGCACGCCGGGCCGGCTCGTCGTCGCTGAGCATGTTGAGCAGCGACACCGAGTCGACGACGATCCTGCGCGCCCCGAGCTCCTTGAGCTCCTTGCCGATCTCGCCCTGGATGCGGTGCAGGTTGGAGTGGGTCTCCTTCGGGTCCAGCCGCAGGATCCGGAGCCGACCGGCCGTCGCGGCGGCGTCGACGGGCCAGCCGAACTGGCGCGCGCTCGCGAGGAGCGCGGGGGCGTCCTCCTCGAGGGAGAGGTAGACCCCGACCTCGCCTCGGGCCAGCCCGGCCGCCAGGAACTGCAGGCCGAAGCACGTCTTGCCCGTACCGGGAAGGCCGGTGACCAGGACCACGTGGCCGGCGGGAAAGCCGCCTTCGAGCATCTCGTCCAGGCCGGCGATGCCGGTCGGGACCCGGGAGGGGATCGCGCTAGACTCGCTCATACTGCGTCGTCACCAACCCGTTCACGTTGCTGATGCGGATCACGAAGCGTCCCTGGTGCTCGGGAGGGACGCGGGAGAGGACCGGCATGAACTTCTCGATGAGCATCGAGCGCTGCCGGTGCGAATGGAACGGGTTCGTCGTCCAGGTGAACGACAGCACCCCGTCGACCGAGTCGTACAGCGCCTGCTCGCTCGCGGCCGGCGCGACGCCCCGGGAGAGCAGGAGGTAGACGAGCCCGCCCCAGCTCTTCGCCTTGCGGCGGAGGCCCTTGACGAGGGTGAGCATCTCCTCCGGCTCGACCCCACGCCGGACCAGCAGATCCGTCAGCGAGTCGACGATGATGACCTGGTCCGGCCCGCTCGCCTCGACCGCGTCGGCCAGGGCCTCGAGGGCGCTGGACGGCCGCCGCGCGGCCGGGGTCGACGCGGAGAGCAGCGGGCTCGCGAGGGCGGACCACGACGGGGGCACGACCGAGTCGGCGAAATACGCCGGTGAGAGGTCGTAGAAGGTGAGGTGCCGCGCGAGGACCTCACCGTAGGTCGGGTCGAACGCCCCTTCGACCTCCCGGAGGACCTGGGCCTTCGACCGGGTGAGGCTCACGTAGGCGACTCCCTTCGGATAGACGAACGCGCCCCGCGTCGTGCCGAGGTAGAACTGGTGGAGCTCGGGCTGATCGAAGTGCAGCATGAGATGGGCGGCGCTCGTCAGCGCGAACTCCTGGTGCCCGGCGCCGGCCTCCCCCGCGAGGAGCACGACGGAGCCGACCGGGAGCCCGCCGCTCAGATGGTCGAAATCCGGCACCCCGGTCGGGATCCGCTCGGGCCCGGCGATACCGGGGCCCGCGGCGAACGGCGATGACGGGTGCCCGATCGGCGCGGTCCAGGGGCGAGGAGCGTCGATGGCCATGGCCTCCGTATCGGGGGTCGCTGGCGAGTCTCACGTATTAGAAAACTGGCCTCGACTCGCGCCGGGTCGGCTGCCGGTCTTGAGGAACTCGCGCAGGAGGACGGTCGCGTAGGCCCCTTTCGGGAGGGAGAAGACGAGGTCGAGCGCCCCGTCCGGCGTGCCCTCCCCCGGCGCCACCGTTCGCACCGCGATCGGAGGCAGCGGCAGCCAGACGGGCCGCCACGAGCCGAGGCTCGCGATCTCGGGGAACCGCGGGAGGCCGAAGTCCGCGCGACGGACCGCTTCCTCGGCGAGAAGGCCCTCGAGGATCTCGCCGGGCTCGCCCGCAAGGGCGGGCGTCTCGAGGCCGACCAGCGGACCGGCGAGCCGGGCCCGCGACCGGCGGACGAGGTCGCTCGCCTCGGGCAGGTTGTCCGCCGAGACGGGGATGGGATCGACGCCGGGGACGGTCCCGTCGCGGGTGACGCGCAGCAGGTGGTCGCCCTCGACCGGCTCGAGGAGCGACAGGCCGCGCGCGTGGCGTCGGCTCACCCATCGATTGAACAGGAGCGCCTGGTAGGCATGGACGAACAGCATCCGCAGCTCGCGCGACAGGGCCCGCAGGGCCCGTTCGGGGGGCTGGCCCCGGGCGAGATGGTCGAGCATCTGCCGCTCGAACCGGTAGTGCGCGGGGAACTCGCGCAGCGCGCGGAGGGCGTCGTGGGTCTCGGCGTAGGTCCTCCGTGCGGCATCTCCGACCGCCGCCGGGCCGTCCGGGATCTCGGTCAGGTAGAGGTCGACGGCCCGCCCGGGGTCGCCGCGCACGAGCGCCCGGCCGACCTCGTGGGTGATCGGGCGGACCTCGCCGAACCGTTGGGGCCCGAACAGGTTCGCGCACCCGCCGAGCCGGCGCAGCTCATCGTGGATGGCCCCGGCGCGCTCGGCCGCGTCGGGCGCGACGCCCGGGGCGAGCCGCACGCGCACGAAGAAGGCGTTCCCGTAGTGGTGGCCGAGGACGAGGCCGGTGCGGGCCCGGTACTGCTCGAGCACCGTCGCCCCGGGCAGATCGATGGGACCGGTCGGGGGAAGACCCCGGTACGAGACCAGCCGCTCGGCGACGGCGCGCCGGTCCTTGGTGCCGGCCCAGGCCAGCGCGTTCGGACGCAGACCGAGGCGGGCCGCGAGCCGCTGCGACAGTTCGTGCTGCTCCCAGTCCCGGCTCGCGACGCGCAGGACCGTGAACGCCCCCTCGGGGTCCGGGCGCGGGTAGGCGGAGATCTCGTTCACACGGAAGTCGTCCGGGCGCTCCTTGAGGATGCCGTCGATCCCGGGCCCCTCCGTCACGTAGAACTCGAGCCCCAGGGCCCGTTCCCGGGCGGACGGGACGGGGCGGGGTCGCTCCACGGCGACGGTCATCGGCGGTGCCTCATCCGCTTTTCCTGCCTCCTTCCGACCGCGCACAACGACTATGAGCCGACCTCTCCTCCCTCGGTCCGGATGATCCAGGCGACGGCCCGGGTGCTCCAGAACGTCGTCGAGATCAAGCTCAGCCAGGAGACCTGGCTGTGCCGGCCGGTCGCGAACGCCCAGAGCGCGATCGTCCGCCGCATCGCCGAGCTGTTCTCGACCGTCTACGTGACGTACCGCTCGACGGCCCCAGACGAGGTCCATTCGACGGTGAGCTACCACCCCAAGCGGGACGAGATCATCATCCAGATCGGCGAGCAGAAGTGGCGGACCCATTCGAGCTCGTTCGGCCCGATGACGTTCGAGTACGGGGGCCTGAACTACGCCGTCCACGAGAAGCTCACCGGGCGGTTCACGATCCTGCGCGAGGACAAGGTCCTCGCGACCGGCGAGCTCGGGTTCCGAACCTGTACGGTCAAGGATGCGCCGGCCGAGCTCGAGGGGCTCCTCGCCAATCTGGCCCTCGGTTACCTCATCCGCAACCTGTTCTGGGAGATGTTCCGCTAGGGCCCCGGTCCAAGGGCCGGCCGCCGGTTCCCGCGCGCCGGGGAACCGGCCCGCGTCGACGTCGCGCCGCGCGGATGGCCGGCGGCCCTACGCGCGTCCCTCGCCCGTCACGGATCCGGCCCCGAAGTGCGCCAGGGACTCGAACGGCGCGTCCTCCGGTTCGGCCGGATCGGCCGGATCGGCGGCGGGGGGGTCGTCGACCGAGGGGGGCTCTCCCCGCGGGGGCCGGCCGCGGACGAAGAGGACGAGGACGGCGATGGCCAGCACGCCGATCGCCACGAACAACGCCACGAACAGCGTGCTCACGCTGCTCCCGCCCGGGGGTCCGGAACAGGTGGTGGGGGGCACCACGAACGTCGCACGGCCCACGGCCGACTCTCCCAGGGAATCGGTCACGGTGAGGGTGATGTTTCGGACGATCGCCGCCGGCCCGGCGACGTAGGCGTGCACCGGGGACGCGGCGGCCGACGTCGCGCCGTCCCCCAGGGACCATGCGTAGCTGTACGGCGCCTCGCCGCCGGTGACGCTCGCGCTCAGGGTCTCGCTGACGCCCGCGGTGCAGGCGCAGGTGCAGGAGGCGGCGGGGGCCGAGACCGAGGCGGTGACGCGCGGGAGCACCAGGATAGAGCCGACGGCGTCCGCACGGACGCCCGCGGTCATGATCGCCTGCACCCGGATCGAGTAGTTGCCGGCGACCTGCGGCCCGCACACGAGGACGGAGTCGTTCGCCGGGAGGCATCTCGGGGGAAGTCCGGACCAGACGAAGGTGATCGGCGGCGTCAGTCCCGAGGGGGCCGCCGTGAGGGTCGTGTTCTGCCCCACGTCCATGCGCGCCAGGCTCGAGGAGAGCGCGACCGAGGGGGCGGGAACGACGTCGACGACCACCGAGGCGGTGGCGCTGTACCCCAGCGAATCGTTGACCTGGACGGTGGCCGTGTACGTCCCCGGAGCGAGGTAGGTGTGGGTCACGTTGGCCGCCGCGATCAGCACCGCGCCGTCGCCGAAGTGCCAGGTCATCTCGAACGGGGCGATCCCTCCCGCGACCGACGCGGTGAACGCTTCGGAGAACGGGGCGACACCGGTCGGGGACGCCGCCTGCAGGCCCGCCGACACCCGGGCGGCGACGTCGATCGGCCCGGACCACGCGACGATCGTGCCCCCGGCCGCGTGGACGGCCCGGGCGCGGACGTTGAGCGTCTCGGCGGTGGCCGGCCAGGGAGACCGTGACCGTCCCGCCCGGGACCCGGGCGACCGGGGCGTCCGCCCCCGCCCGGTACGCGAACGTGGTGACCGGCACGAGCAGCAATAGGATCAGCAAGGTCACTCCGGCGCGGAGAGAACGCGCGGCGCGAGTCCGGGCGGGCCTACGGCGCGTGGCTCGCCGACTACCCTACATCCTTGGTATGACTTGCCGTCGGAATGTTGAGAATTCGGGAGAGTTCGGTAGGTCCACCGAGACCGGCGGGGGTTTCTCGCGCCCTTGTCGGCCGCTCGATCATGGGAGACGGACGACCCCGAGGTCGTGGTCGAGCTCCTCGTCGTGGAGGAGCCCGTGGTCGCGGAGGAAGTCGGTCCACGCGGCGTTGGCGTGCACGTCGTGCGACGCCAAGAGGCCGCCCTTCGCGAGCGCGGGAAGGGCCGTCGAGTACTCCCAGCTCATCGTCGGATACTGGTGGAGGCTGTCGTGGAGGAACAGGTCGAGCGGCGCCGAGCGCTGCGCGAGCAGCGGGGGAAGCCGCTCCTGGCTCGTCCCGAGGTGGAGGGTCCACCAGGGGGCGAGGCGATCGGGCACGAGCCAGCCGACGTGCAGACCCGCCTCCCGAAGGTCCTTCGCCCCCCGGTTCTGGGTCATCCCGAAGACGTCGATCCCGATCGAGTCGAGATGGCCCGATCCGTTGCGGGCGAGCGCCTCGAGGATGAGGCGCGCGCTGTAGCCGCTCGAGATCCCGGTCTCGATGACCCCGCGGGGGCGGAGCGCGCGGACCAAAAGGTAGATCAGGGGTGCCTGGACGAGCGCCCCGGCGCTCGGACGATCCCCGGCCTCCGCCCGCAGCTGCTCGTGAACGGTCGCGAGCTCGGCGTAGAGCGCGTCGAGGGTCGACGCATCGGCTCCGGTCAGGCGCCGGAGCGCCGGCCGCGCGACGTCGTACATCGGCCGCCAGTCGCGGAACCGGGGATTCTGATCGAAGCGGACCTCCCGGTGCCGCAGCTCCCGGTGCCAGACGTACCCCGCCCAGAGCAGCGGGTGCCGGGTGAGATGGACGAAGCGCCGGCGCCACCGCGCTCCCGCCGTTTCGCCGATGCCCGTCCCTCCGGCGGCGGGCGAGATTCGCCTCGGGCTTAAGGGTGCCGCGTAGGCCCGAGGACCCCGGTCGTCGCGCGCCGGGTTCCACCGCCCGCCGCACGCGGGGTCGGGGCCCGGGGGGTCAACGGGGCCCGCGGATCAGCACGCCGGTGCTCGGCGCGTGCTCGGCGGTCCGCACCGGAAGGCGGGGCGCCGTCGTCGCCCGGGCGCTGCGGAGCGTGCGGTGGCGGTGCGGGGAGCTGTGGGGGAGCGAGAACATGTGGTAGGGGATGGGCAGCAGCAGCACCGCGCCCACTACGACGATCGTGGCGGCCAGCGTGTAGGCGAAGTGGACCCCGTCGGTCGCGTAGAGCCAGCCGCCGAGGAGCGTCCCGAGCAGGCCCCCGGCCCCCGCGATCGCGTTGTACAGGCCGAGCGCGCGGCCCCGGTTCGACCGACCGACGAGCCGGACGAGGAAGAGGGTGCTCGCCGTGCTGATGAAGGCCCAGGTGACGCCCATGAGCGCGTTGAGGAGCGTCACCCAGCCGACGAGCGAGGGGCTGCCGAGCCCGAAGAGGATGTAGGCCGGCCCCCACAGGAACAGGAGCATCAACAGCAGCCGCCCGCCGAGCGACTCGAGGAAGACGAGCTTCGGCGAGTGGACCTCGACGGCCTTTCCCGAATGGAAGAAGAGCGCGGTCGACGCCGCGCTCGCCCCCAGGTAGACGATGAAGACGGAGGCGTCGCTGAACCCGGCGACCTGCCAGAGGAAGACCGGGAACGGCCCGTAGAACATCTCGAAGCCGACGGTCATGACCCCGAGGGCGGAGAGGAAGAGGAGCTCCCGACGCGGAAGCGACTCGTCCGAGGCCCGCGTCAGGTCGATGATGTTGAGGACCCGGGTGCGGACCCGGCGCAGGCGCTCGACGACCCCGCGGTGGAGATTGACGAGGTCGGCGACGTTCCGACGGTCGAGGCGGATCGCCGGCTCCTCGATCCAGGCCCAGGCGATGCCGGCCGAGAGGAGCGCGAGGAAGCCCGCCAGGATCAACAGTCCGGTCATCACCGCGACGGCCGGGGAACGGAACCCGATGACGAACATCCACAGGAAGCCGAGCCCGAGACCGGCCGTCGTGCCGAGCCCGGAGATCAGCCCGAAGAAGCCGATGTCCTGCGGCCACCAGCGCTTGTGCCGGGTCTCCAGCAGGAGCATCGTGCCGATGGGGGCGCTCGCCGCCATGGCGAGCCCCTCGACCACGTTCCACCAGAAGTAGGTGATCAGCGAGTTCGCGAGCGCGATGGCGATGAGGCTGACCCCCGTGGCCAGGAACGACGCGACCAGGAAGTACTTCCGGTGGGCGATCCGGTCCGACAGGTTCCCCCAGAGGATCGTGAACGGCACCTGGCTCATCGCGCTCGCCGCGATGATGATCGTCACCGCGAACGCCCCGGCCCCGAAGTGCTGG
>JAKAOB010000041.1 GCA_021812305.1 Thermoplasmata archaeon | reverse complement strand
AGCACAAGTCGGATCCTCCAGGTCACGAACCCGCTCGACCTCAAGGCCATCGCCCAGTCGATCGAGGGGCTGACCGACGGCATGACGGAGATGATCCAGTCGCTCCCCGTCGGCACCGCGCTGGTCACGGGGGGCGGCTACCACACCCCGCTGTTCTGCGAGGTGCGGCCGCGCGCGACCCGCCACGGCGGCGAGTCGGTGAAGATCGTCGACAACTAGCCGGGCGCTACTTGCCGCTGTCGAGCAGGTAGCGGGTGACGAGCCGGACGCCGAAGGCCGTCGCGCCGATGTTCTGGTACGCCGGCTGCCACTTGCGGGTCGACGGGGACGTGAAGGAGGGCCCGGCGATGTCGAGGTGGGCCCACGGCACCCGGCCGACGAACGTCTCGAGGAACGCCCCCGCGGTCAGCGCCCCGGCGACCTTCATCTCGGTGTGGTTGCGCACGTCGGCGACGTCGCTCTTCACGAGCTCCCGGTGGTAGTCGGTGAGCGGCAGGCGCCACAGCGGCTCACCCGTCGCCCCCGCGGCCGCGAGGAGCCCCGACGCGAGGCGGTCGTCCGACGCGATCAACCCGCCCATGTCGTCCCCGAGCGCGATGACGCACGCGCCCGTGAGCGTCGCGAGATCGATGACCTCGTCCGGGTGGAACTTGTCGACCACGAAGCCCAGGGCGTCGCTGAGCACCACGCGCCCCTCGGCGTCGGTGTTGAGGACCTCGATCGTGCGGCCGTTGTAGGTCCGCACGAGATCCCCGGGGCGGTACGACGAGCCGCTCGGGAGGTTCTCGGCGCACGCCAGCACCCCCACGACCCGCGGGGGGGCCTTGAGCAGCGCCGCGGCCCGGACGATCCCCAGGACCGCGCAGGCACCGGCCTTGTCGAACTTCATGTCGGCCATCGCCTCGGGCGGCTTGAGGGAGATGCCCCCCGAGTCGAACGTGATCCCCTTTCCGACGACCGCGACGGTGCGGCCGCCGCGGGCCCCCCCGCCGTACTCGAGGACGACGAGGCGCGGGGGGTGGACGCTCCCGCCCCCGACGGCCAGGATCCCGCCGCAGTGCATCTCGGCGAGCTTCTTTTCGTCGTAGACGGTGACCTTGACCCCGACCTCCTTGCCGATGCGGCGCGCCTCCTCCGCGAGCCATTCCGGGGTCGCGGTGTCGGCCGGGGTGTTGACGATCTCGCGGGTGCGGACGACGCTCTCCAGGAGGACGTCCTCCTCGTCGAGCGCGCGGCGCAACGCCGCCTCCTCCCGGGCGTGCTCCTCGCCGAGGAAGACCGTCGCCTCCTCGACGCCCGCGTCGTGGCTCGAGCGGTAGCGCAGGAACTCGTAGGCGCCGAGGACCGCGCCGTCGGCGAGCGCGCGGACGACCGCGTCGGCGGGCGCGTCCTCGGTCACGAACGAGGCGAGCCGGAAGCCGAGCGTGCGGGCGCCGCGTCCCTTCAGGGCGCGGACCGCCTCGGCGGCGGCGCGGCGGGCGACCTCGGGGGTGTAGGCGCTCCGGGGTCCGAGCCCGAGGAGGACCAGGCGGCCCTTGCCCCCGGGACGGTGCAGGATCGTCGTCTCCTTGCGGCGGCCGCGGACCTCCCGGCGCTCCCAGGCGGGGGCGAGGAGCCCCGGTACGACCTCGGCATCCTTGGCGAGGGACCGGGGAAGGGCGTCGTCCTTGTCGCCGCGCTCGAAGACGCCGGCGACGACCGCGTCGACGCTGACGACCCCGGCCTCGCGCCGGTCCAGGCCCAGTTTCACGGCCCGCGTCCCGTGCCGACTAGAACGACGGGCGGATCTTCTGTCGGTCGATCCGGATGCCCGCGGGGGTGAGCGCGAGCAGGTTCTTCGCGATCCCGGCGACGTCGCCGCCGGTGTCCTTCGCGACGTTCTTCAGATCGAGGCTCATCCGCCGCACCGCGACCTGGTCGTTCGCGATCGAGGTGTAGTCGATGACGACGATGTCGCCCTGGTAGGCGAGCTTGGTCGCGTGGTGGAGGTCCTCGAACCGGAGGATCTCGACCAGCCGCACGTTGCTCTTCGCGCCGGCCAGGCCCGCGGCCTCGTCCTCGAACGGCATCGTCCCGAGGTCGAGGAACGTGCCCTCTTCGAGGGTGTCGGCGCCGTGGTGTCGTCGAAGGATCCCTTTTCTGCTCAGCATCGTGGGGCCACCCCGAGCTCGAGGCTTTGGAGGAGGGGTCGCTTCTTAAGCATGCCGTTCGACTCGCCGCCGGGCGGGGCCGTCAGGTCCCCTCGGCCGCCCCGGTCGATCCCGCCCGGGCACGGGTCGCCACGGGCAGCCGCAGGCAGAAGGTGACCCGGTAGACGTCCCGGCCGTCCTTGCGCCCCCAGAGGGTCGCCGACTCGGTCAGCGTCGCGCCGAGGCGGGATTTGAGGTGCCGGGCCAGGGCGCGGGCGTGGGTCGTGTCGGTCAGGAAGTAGTCCCATCCCTCGGGGAGCGCCTCCTTCCACGAGAGCGCCTGCCGCCAGGCCTTGGGGGTCTCGGCCACGATCGCGTCGAACGGTCGCTCGAGCGCGGCCCGCAGCTCGGGGGCGCGCAGCCGCTGGCGGCCTTCCGGTCCCCGCAGCTGGAGGATCGCGGTGAAGAACCGCCCCGAGCGCCGGGAGCACTCCGGGCAGGTCCGGTGCTGGACCTTGAGCCGAAGGACGAAGCCCGCCGTCCGCTCCGTGCCGCGGAAGCGGACGTCGGCCTCGCCGTGGTATTCGCGGAGGATCGGGTCGTCGCTGACCTCCTCCCAGCGCACGCGGCGCACTGCGACGTCGGGGAGGACCCGGAGGTGGGGGGTCAGGTCCTCGGCGGTCAGGAGGGTCGGGCTCGCCCCGGCGCGCTCCCAGTGCTCCCCGACCTTCCGGGCCCCGCAGGTCGGGCACAGCACGACCGTCGGGCGGCCGGGGGCGTCGACGAGGACGTGGCGGGCGGCGAAGCAGGCGGGGCAGATCCCCTCCTCGAGCGGGACGTCCGTCCGGCCGCAGACGACGCAGAACTCCCCGGGCATCCCCGCCCCTCACTCGGGCATCCCGAAGACCTCGGCGTGCGGGTGCCCGCCGAGGGTCCCGAGGCCGGCCTCGGCGACGATCCCCTCGCGCTGCGCGACGGCGACGACCCGGCGACCCAGGAGGTTCATGACCGTCGCGCGGCGCATCGCCCAGAGCAGCTCCTCGCGGGAAACGAGGCGCTCGCCGTAGAAGTCGGCCGAGATGCGGACCGTGCGGCCGGCGGCGCCGACGGGCAGGTCCTGGCCGAGGAGCTCGCGGTCGCACGCCGCGACGACGAACTCGGCGCGCACCCGGTGGATGCGCATGACGATCCCCTCCTCCATCGCCGGCGCGGCCTCCGCCGGAAGGAAGGGGTGGGGGGTTATCACGCTTGGCGGGGGCGTCAGAAGCGGACGAGCTGCCAGCGGTCGGGGCGGACCTCGACGAGCTCGCCCTGGTTGCGGAGCATCTGGAAGAGCGCCTCCGTCCGGTGGCCGGGGACCCCCTCGCGTTCGGCGGCCTCCTTGACCTCGGCGAGGGTGAAGGCGCCGCCGCCCTCCTCCTGGAGGCGGCGCATCACCGACTGCACGATGTCGATCCGCTCCCGCTGACTGCGGGAGACGCCGGTCGTCACCACGTCGATGTCGAGCTTCTCGTTCGGGGGAGTGATGCGGTCCAGGAACTTCTGGAACAGCCCGGTCGCCCGCTCGGCGTCCGCGAGGCTCACGACGGGCGAGAGGCGGGCCCGCGCGGCGGCCTCGCTCAGGCGCACGAGCGCCTCGAGCTGGCGGGCGGTGATCGGAACGGGGGAGTTCGGCTCCTCGCCCTTGCCGCGGACCCGGACGTAGAAGTCCTCGAGCGTCTGGAGCGCCTCGTTCGACAGCACCGGTCGGACGGTGCGCCGGGCGTAGGCGATGTACTTGCGCAGGAACTCCGGCGAGAACGGCGCCTCCCCCGCGCCGGGGGTCTCGCCGGCGCCGCGGAGCGCCTCGCGGTGCTCGCCCTCCTGGTGGGAGAGCAGGATGCGGTTCGCCAGGAGGCGGTCGCGCTCGTGGTCCGGCCGGTCCTGGATCGAGAAGATCACGTCGAACCGCGACAGCAGGGTCGGCGGGAGGTCGATCTGCTCGCTGATGAACTTCTCGGTGTTGAACCGTCCCCACTTCGGGTTCGCCGCGGCGAGGACCGGACAGCGCGCGTTCAAGGTGGCGGTGATGCCGGCCTTGGCGACCGAGACCGTCTGCTGCTCGAGCGCCTCGTGCATCGCCGAGCGGTCCTCGGGGGTCATCTTGTCCAGCTCGTCGACGACGGCGATCCCCCCGTCGGCGAGGACCAGCATCCCGGCCTCGAGGACCCACCGGCCGCCGGCGAAGTCGTCCTTGACCGCGGCGGCGGTGAGGCCCGCGGCCGTCGCCCCCTTGCCGCTCGTGTAGATGCCGCGCGGGGCGACGTCGGCGATGTAGCGCAGGAGCTGGCTCTTCGCGGTGCCCGGGTCCCCGACCAGGAGGATGTGGATGTCGCCGCGGATGCGGACCCCGTCGGGGTGGCGCTTTTCCACCCCGCCGAACAGCTGGAGGGCGATCGCCTCCTTCTCGTCCTCCATGCCCTTGATGGTCGGGGCGAGCGAGAGGACGATCGTGTCGACGACCGTCGGGTCGCCGCGGAAGCGCAGGATCAGCTGTTCCTCCTCCTCGGAGATCTCGATCTCCTCGTACTCCTGCTGCTTGTACTCGAGGGAGTTGCCGAGGATCATGAGGTCGAACGTCGTCGAGCGGAGCAGCCCGGTCCGCGACGCCGACGCCCGCTGCTGGCTCTTCAGGACCCCGTTGACCACGACGCGGTTCCCCGGGATCACGCGTCCGGTCAGGTCCTCGGTGAGCAGGACCGTGAGCCCCTGGGGATGGGCCCCGCCCTTGAGGTTCTCCGGGTTCTCCTGGACCTCGATCCGCTGGGAGTCGATGTAGGTCGACTTCTCCGGCAGCAGGCGAAAGCGGGTCCGGCCGACGGGCTTGCCGCAGTGGGGGCACTCGTTCGGCTCCCGCAGGACCATCGCCCCGTCGTCCTGGATCTCGTGGATGTCCTGGCGGCAGGCCAGGCAGTTGAAGACCGCGTCCCGGATCTGGGGCCGGACCTCGGTCGCCTTCCGCACGATCCCGTCGACGGCGAGGAAGCGGTTGAGATCCGTCTCGCGGATCGACCGGATCAGCCGCCGCGCCGTGGGGGGAAGGCCGGTGATGCGCATCCGGAGACCCTCGGCCTCCGGCCCGGCGACGGGGACGAGCTCGCGCATCGCCCGGGCCCCGGCTCCCACCACCTCCTCGGGGCGCTCCAGGAGGAGGTCGGCGAGCGCGGTGTCGACGCCTTCGATCCGGCCGAACGGGACCTCGAGCGACCGCTCCTCGGGAAACCGGTCGGCGATCTCGAGGACGCGGGGGCGCAGCGCCTCCTCCTCGAGGACCTGGACCCAGCGTCCCACGAGCTCGGGGCCGGCGGGAAGGGTGCGGCCGGCGGCGACCATGCGAGCGACCCCCTACGGCTCCAGGCGGTAACGGTCGCGGGGGAATAATCGTGCCTCCCGGATGTTGCCGACCCCCGCGAGGAGCCAGACGAGCCGGTCGAGGCCGAACCCCCAGCCGCCGTGCGGGGGCATTCCGTAGCGGAACGCCTCAAGGTAGCCCGGGAACCCCGCCGGGTCGACGCCCGCCGCCCGGAAGTTGTCGAGAAGGCGGTCGAGGCGGTGCTCGCGCGGGCCACCGCTCGCGAGCTCGACGCCGCGGTAGCCGAGGTCGAAGTAGCCGGTCAGGTCCGGGCGGTCGTCCTGGCGCCGGGCGTAGAACGTCGAGATCTTGACGGCCGTCGGAAAGTCCGTCAGGAAGTAGAACGGGGCGCCGTGCTCCTTCTCGGCGATCTCGCCGACCTTCTTCTCGTCCTCGGTGGACAGGTCGCGGTCGGCCCCGGCGCGGCCAAGCCACCCCTCGACCTCGCGGAAGGGAAACCGCGGGAACGGGGTCGCGACCTCGGGCAGTCCGGCGGCGAGGGGGGAGCCCGCGGCGGCGAGGCCGGCCCGGGCCTCGTGGACCGCGTCCCGGACGATCTCCTCGAGCGTCGTCCGCAGCTCCTCGGCGGAGTCGATGTACGCCATCTCGCCGTCGAGGCTGGTGAACTCCGTGATGTGCCGGACCGTGTCGGACGGCTCCGCGCGGAACGCCGGGGCGATCTCGAAGACCCGTTCGAACCCCGCGCTCATCAGCATCTGCTTGTAGAGCTGCGGGCTCTGGGCGAGGTAGGCGCGCTCCTCGAAGTACTCGACGGGGAACAAGGTCGACCCGCCCTCGGCCCCCTGGCGCAGGAGCTTCGGGGTCTCGACCTCGAGGAACCCGCGGGCGACGAAGGCGTGCCGCAGGCCCGACAGCAGCGCTCCGCGCAGCTCGAAGACCTGGCGGACGGCGGGCTTGCGCAGGTCGAGCACCCGGTGATTGAGGCGGGTATCCAGCTCGGCGCCGACCTTATCGACGACGCCGAGGGGGAGCGGTACCTCCGACCGGCTCAGCAGCTCGATGGCGGTCGGGACCAGCTCGACCCCCCGACGGGCCTTCTCGGAGCGTCGGACCGTGCCGTCCACCCGGACCACGGACTCCCGGGGGAGCCCTTCGAGCAGGGCGAACAGGGCGGGGTCGGTCGCCCCCTTCTTCAGCGTGACCTGGACCGCGCCCGTGCCGTCGCGGACGACGGCGAACGCCACGCCCCCGAGGGCGCGGTAGTCCTCGAGGTGGCCGCCGATCCGGACGGTCTGCCCGTCGAGCGCGCCGAGCTCACGCGCCAGCCGGCGGGGCAACGACAGGAGCGGGCACCCCCTTGCGCGCGAGCGCCGCCCGGACGAGCTCGAGGAAGAGCGGGTGGGGGGCCTCGGGTCGGGAGAGGAACTCGGGGTGGAACTGCACCCCGAGGAAGTACGGATGGTTCTCGAGCTCCAGGACCTCGACGCGTCCGTCGACGGACCGACCGGTGGCCGCGAGGCCGTGCTCCCGGAACCGCTCGAGGTAGCCCGGGTTGATCTCGTAGCGGTGGCGGTGCCGTTCCCAGATCTCGGTCCGGCCGTAGACCTGGGCGACGCGGGAGCCCTCGGCCAGGACGACCCGCTGGGCGCCGAGCCGCATCGTGCCCCCGAGCCCGGTGAGCGATTTCTGCTCCTCGAGAAGGCAGACGACCGGGTCGGGAGTATGGGGGTCGACCTCGGTGGTGTTGGCGGCGGGGAGATTGAGGGCGTGCCGTGCGAACTCGACGGCCGCCATCTGGAAGCCGTAGCAGATGCCGAGGAAGGGGATCCCGTCCGCGCGGGCGGTCTCGATCGCGAGCGCCTTGCCCTCCACGCCGCGGGTCCCGAACCCTCCGGGGACCAGGATCGCGTCCGACCGCTGCAGACGGGCGACGGCACCGGGATTGCGCGGGAGGTCCTCCGCGTCGTACCACTGAAGTCGGATGGCGCAGCCGAGGCGGCCCTGCACGTGGTGGAACGCCTCGATGTGGGAGAGGTAGGCGTCGCGCAGGTCCGTGTACTTCCCGACGACCGCGACCTCCACGGAGCCGTCCTCCCGCCGGTAGGTGGCCAGGAACTCCTTCCACGCGTCGTAGTCCGGTTCCCGGTCCGGAAGGCCGAGGAGCCGGGTCAGGTGGGTGCCGACGCCCTGGGCCTCGAGCACGAGGGGCACTTCGTAGATGATCGACTGGTCCGGCACCGAGATCACGGCCTCGGGGGCGACGTCGCAGAAGAGGGAGATCTTCGCCTTGATGTCCGGGGAGAGCGGCGCCGGTCCGCGGGCGATGATCATCGTCGGGCGGATGCCGATCGCCCGGAGCTCGCGGACCGAGTGCTGCGTCGGTTTCGTCTTCGCTTCGCCGACGGGACCGACGACCGGGACGAGGGTCGTATGGACGAACGCGACGTGCCCTTCGCCGAGCTCGTAGGAGAGCTCGCGCAGGGCCTCGAGGAACGGCATCGACTCGATGTCGCCGACCGTCCCCCCCACCTCGACCAGGACGACCTCCGCCCCGGAGGCCTGGGCGACCTCGCGGATGGTCCGCTTGATCTCTCCCGTGACGTGGGGGATGATCTGGACGGTGTTGCCGAGGTAGTCGCCCCGCCGCTCCTTCTCGATGACGGCGCGGTAGATCTTCCCCGTGGTCAGGTTGTGCGTCCCGACCAGGCTCTGGCCGAGGAAGCGCTCGTAGTTGCCGAGATCGAGGTCGGCCTCGGTCCCGTCGTCCAGCACGAAGACCTCCCCGTGCTGGTACGGGTTCATCGTGCCCGCGTCGACGTTGAGGTAGGGGTCGATCTTGAGGATCGTGACGGGGATGCCCCGAGCTTTGAGCAGCCGCCCGAGGGACGAGGTCGTGATCCCCTTGCCGAGGCCCGAAATCACGCCCCCGCTCACCACGATGACCTTCACAACGCTCCCCCCGCGCTGGTAGCGGGGTCCGAGCATAAAGTCAGCGCCCGCGGCCGATGAAACGGGGGGTCTCGCCCCGGCCGACGGCCCGCTAACCCGTCGTCTTGAGCGGTCGCTTGCAGCTGCGGCAGTTCGTCAGCCAGACCTCGTTGACGGTGCCGCAGTACGAGCAGGTGAGGGGAGGCCGGGGGCCCGACGGGGGGGCCGCCGCCGGAGCCGCCGGCGCGGCCGGCTCCTCCGGTTCGGGGGCGGGCGTCTCCTCCACGGGGGCCTCGGGCACCGGCGCGACCGAGGGCGCGGGGGCGGCCTCGTCGCGGCGGCGGAAGCTCAGGAGCACGACGATGATCCCGACGACGAGCAGCACGATCCCGGCGAGCATCGGGAGAGTCAGGCCCAGCGTCTTCAGGGTGAGCGTCACGGCGCTGCTCCCCGTGCCACTGACCTGGATCCCGTAGGTCTGGCCCGAGGAGAGCGTGGCCGAGAACGACCCCGAGCTCCCCTGCCCGCTCGCGAGGGAGGGACCGGTGTCGCAGGTCGAGGTCGAGCACGAGTAGAGCTGAACGCTGGTCGCCGACGGCGCTCCGGACCAGCTGACGGTCACCGTGCCCGAGCCGATGAACGACGGCGTCAGCGTGAGCACCTGGGACGGCGCGACCGACTCCGACGTCGTCGCGACCAGCGGCAGCACGATGAGCACGAGACCGATCAGCAGGAGGACGAGCCCGACGACAAAGCGGCCCCGGCGCATCGGTTCCCCTAACCGGATGCGGACAAAAGCCCTTGCCCCGGAGATCCCGCTACCCCGGGACCCGCCGGCCCGCGGCGTCGTGCTTCGTGCGGCCGAACTCGGGGACCGCCCCCAGTCGCTCGGCGGGAAAGACCGGGCCGTCCACGCAGACGTGGTACGGGCCGAGCGCGCAGGCGTCGCACAGCCCCAGTCCGCACTTCATCCAGCGCTCGACGGAGCAGACCACGGGGACCCCGGTCCCTTGGGCGGCCGCGATGACCTTCTGCATCATCACCTCGGGACCGCAGGTCCAGATCGCGTCGAACCGGCCCCGCGCGAGCAGCGGGCCCACGAGCTCGGTGACGAACCCCCGGGCCCCGCGGGAGCCGTCATCGGTCGCGGGATGGACCGTCGCCCCCATCGCGGCGAACCGGCCCTCGAAGAGCAGCTCGGAGGCCCGGGTGGCCCCGAGAGCGACCTCGACCTCGCCCCCCCGGGCACGGAGCGCCTCGGCGGCGGGGGCGAGGACCGCGGCCCCGGAGCCCCCGGCGACGACGAGGACGCGGTGCGGGGTGAGCTCGAAGGCGTTCCCGTAGGGTCCGCGGACGCCGAGGAGCGTGCCGGGAGCGATCTCCTGGATGTGGCGGCTGGTCGGACCCATCACCTTGACCGTCACGCCTTTCGAGCTCCCGACGTACGAGAGCGACATCGGGATCTCATCGTCCCCGGGGATCCAGAGCATCACGAACTGGCCCGGTGCGGCGGGTCGAGCGTCCTCGAAGCGCAGCGTCACCGTGGTCGGCGTCTCCACGGTCCGGCCGGACACCGGGACGATGCGGCGCACGACCGGGGGTAGCCCGGTCGCCTATAACGGGTCGCGGGGCGCGCCGGGGGGCGGGTCCGACCGGTGGGCCGCTCCGATCAGGTCCTCGACCCGGCGGACCCCGAGCTCGTCCATGCGACGCCCGAGCTCCCGGACGAGCGTGCCGAAGACCCGGATGCCGTCCAGGGCCACCGCGGTCCCGACCTCGACGGCCCGGGCCCCCGCCAGGAGGTACTCGAGGGCGTCGTCCGCGGTGAGGATCCCCCCGACCCCGATGACCGGGATGCGCACGCCGCGGAAGACCTGGTACACGCAGGCCAGGCCGACCGGCTTGATCGCCGGTCCGCTGAGCCCGCCCAGACCGTGCGAGAGCGTCGGGCGCTGTAGGCGCACGTCGATCGCGAGGCCCCGCAGCGTGTTGATCGCGCTGATCGCGCTCGCGCCCCCGCGCTCGGCGGCCTGCGCCAACGCGACGATGTCGTGGGTGTTCGGCGTGAGCTTGGCGATGACCGGCAGCTTCGTCCGCCGCACCACCGCCCGCGTGATGTCTTCCACCGCCGACGGGTCCGACCCGACCTCCGAGCCCAGGCCCTCGGCGTGGGGACAGCTCAGGTTGAGCTCGAGGGCGGCGACCCCGGTCTCCGTTAGCGCGGCGCCCAGCTCGGCGAACTCCTCGGCGTCGTGGCCGAAGACCGAGCCGATGACCAGCGCTCCCCCGCCGCGCGCGATGGCGATCTCGCGCGGGTACTCCGCGATGCCCGGGTTCGGCAGTCCCATGGCGTTGAGGAATCCCCACCGGTCGTACATCTCGACGGTCGGGTTCGGGTAGCCGGTCCGGGGCTCCCGTCCGATCGACTTCGTGATGACGCCACCGGCCCCCGCCTCGTAGGCGCCGCGCAGCGACTCGCCGGTCTCCCCCCAGATCCCCGAGGCCAGGAGGAACGGGTTGCGCAGCTCAAGCCCTGCCACGCGCGTCGAGAGGTCCGCCACCGGCCCGTGCACGGGGCATCCGCTTATATCGGTATAGACGATGAAATCTCCCGATGCGCCTCGACCGACTGACCGACGCCGCGCGCACGGCCCTCGAGAAGGCGTTCTCCCGGGCGGCCGAGCTCCGCCACGCCTCCGTCGAGCCGGAGCACCTGCTCGCGGCGCTCCTCTCCGACCCCGACGGGCCGACGGTCCAGGTCCTGAAGACCCTGAACGTTCCCCTCCCGAAGCTCGAGGGCTCTCTCGAGGAGCACCTCGCGTCGCTCCCCACGGCCGACCATGTCGCGCCGACCGACCAGTACGTGTCCCGTCCCCTCTCGGCGGTGATCGAGGCGGCCGAGGCCGAGGCGCAGAAGCGCAAGGACCGCTACACGAGCGTCGAGCAGCTCTTCCTGGGGCTGCTCAGCGCGAAGTCGACGGCGAAAGAGCTCCTCGGGGAGGTCGACGTGCGACGGGCCGCGGTCGAGGCCGCCCTCGAGGCCGTGCGCGGCGCGGGCCGGCGCGTCGAGAGCCGGCAGGAGGAACAGGAGTACCGCGCCCTCGAGCGGTACGCCCGGGACCTCACCTCGCTGGCCCGGGAACGCAAGCTCGACCCGGTGATCGGACGGGACGACGAGATCCGTCGCCTGCTCCAGATCCTGTCGCGGCGGACCAAGAACAACCCGGTCCTGGTCGGCGATCCGGGCGTCGGAAAGACCGCGATCGTCGAAGGGCTCGCCCTGCGGATCGCGGCCGGGGACGTGCCGGACTCGCTGCGGAACCGCAAGGTCTTCGCCCTCGACCTGGGGGCGCTGCTCGCCGGTGCGAAGTTCCGCGGGGAGTTCGAGGAGCGGATCAAGTCCGTCCTCAAGGAGATCGAGCGGTCCGAGGGGGGGATCGTGCTGTTCATCGACGAGCTCCACACGCTCGTCCACGCCGGGTCGACCGAGGGGGGGGCGATGGACGCCTCGAACCTGCTCAAGCCGGCGCTCGCGCGGGGGAGCCTCCACGCGATCGGCGCGACGACGATCCAGGAGTACCGCAAGTACATCGAGAAGGACGCCGCGCTCGAGCGGCGGTTCCAGCCGGTCTACGTGACCGAGCCGACCGTGGAAGATACGATCTCGATCCTCCGCGGGCTCCGCGAGCGCTACGAGGTCCACCACGGCGTCCGCATCCATGATGCCGCGCTCGTCGCCGCCGCGACCCTCTCCGCCCGCTACATCACCGACCGGCACCTGCCGGACAAGGCCATCGATGCCGTCGACGAAGCGGCGTCGATGGTCCGCCTGGCCCTCGACTCCCGCCCGCCCGAGCTCGACCAGCTCTCCCGGCGGCTCCGCCAGCTCGAGATCGAGCGGGCCGCGCTCAAGCGCGAGACCGACCCCGCGTCGGCCGACCGTCTGCGCAAGCTCGAGAAGGACGTGGCGAACCTCAAGGAGCGGGAGGGGGCGCTCGCCGGGCGCTGGAAGCGGGAGAAGGACCGCATCGAGGAGGTCCGCGAGCTCCGCAAGCGCCTCGAGCAGACGAAGGGGCAGGAGGAGGAGTCGGAGCGCTCCGGCGACCTCGAGGGGGCGGCCCGTCTGCGCTACGGGGCGATCCCCGAGCTCCAGAAGCAGATCGCCGAGAAGACCGCGGCGCTCGCCGCCGAGAGTCCCGGGGGAACGCTGCTCCGGGAGGAGGTCGGCGAGGACGACATCGCCGATGTGATCGCGAAGTGGAGCGGGGTCCCCGTCAGCCGCATGCTCGAGGGGGAGACCCAGCGCCTGCTGCGGATGGAGGACGAGCTCAAGGAGCGGGTCGTCGGACAGGACGAGGCGGTCGAGGCCGTCGCGCGCGCCGTCCGCCGCTCCCGCAGCGGGCTCGCCGACCCGAACCGCCCGATGGGGGCCTTCCTCTTCATCGGACCGACCGGCGTCGGAAAGACCGAGCTCGCGAAGGCGCTCGCGAGCTTCCTGTTCCACAGCGAGAAGGCGCTCGTGCGGCTCGACATGAGCGAGTACATGGAGAAGCACACCGTCGCGCGCCTCATCGGGGCGCCGCCGGGTTATGTCGGGTACGAGGAGGGGGGCCAGCTCACCGAGGCGGTGCGCACCCACCCGTACACGGTCATCCTGTTCGACGAGGTGGAAAAGTCCCACCCGGACGTCGTCAACGTCCTCCTCCAGTTGCTGGACGAAGGACGGCTGACCGACGGCCAGGGCCGGACCGTCGACTTCCGAAACTCGCTGGTGATCATGACGAGCAACCTCGGGACGGACCTGCTCGCCTCGGCGTCGACCGACGAGGAGCGGCGCTCGGTGATCGACGGCGCGCTCCGCTCGTACTTCCGCCCGGAGTTCATCAACCGCCTGGACGACATCGTCGTCTTCCACGCCCTCGGAAAAGCCCAGATCGAGCAGATCGTCGACCTGCAGATCCGCCAGGTCCAGGCGCGGCTCAAGGACCGCCGTATCCAGGTCACCCTCACCCCGGAGGCGCGCGCGCTGCTCGCCGAGGAGGGGTTCGACCCGCAGTTCGGCGCCCGCCCGCTCAAGCGGACGGTCCAGCGCCTCGTCGTCGACCCGCTCACGGTCCGGCTCCTCGCCGGCGGAGTGCGCGACGGGGCGACCGTCACGGTCGAGGCCACGGCCGGCCGCATCGAGCTCGCCGTCTCGACGGAAGCGCCGATGGTATCGGCGCGGTGAGGGGGGCATGGGCGCCGCGGTAACGGTGGCGGTCCTCGGGGCCGCGGACATCGCGAAGGAGCTGGCGAAGAAGGGGACCGCGAGCGACCTCACCCTGTTCAACGCCGTCCGGGACGATCACGCCCTCACGATCGTCGAACCGACCCAGTTCCCCGAGAAGCTCGCCCCGCTGCTCTACGCGGTCGGCATGGCCGACCGGGCCGTCCTCGTCATCCCCGGCCTCACCCGGGAGGTCGCCGAGACCGCCGCGGTCCTCGACCTCGCCGAGGTCCCGACCGTCGTCCGCCTCGGGCCGGGCGTCGGGGAGGAGGAGGTCCGCCGCGCCTTCAAGGGCACCCGGCTCGAGACCGTGCCGATGGCGCCGCTCGACCTGCTCGCGCTGCGCGCCGAGGTCGACGGCTGGTCCGCCCCGTCGCGGGACGGGCCGGTCCGCGTGCCGATCGACCATGCCTTTCCCGTGAAGGGGGTCGGGGCCGTCGCCCTCGGGGTCGTGCGCCGGGGGACCCTGCGGGCGCACGACCGGCTCCGGCTCTACCCGACCGACACGGAGGTGGAGGCGCGTTCGATCCAGGTCCACGACGTGGACGTGCGCGAGGCGCCCACCGGCGCGCGCGTCGGGGTCGCGGTCAAGGGGGCGGACGCGGACGAGATCTCCCGGGGCCAGGTCCTCGCCCCCCCCGGCTCGCTCACCGTCTCCGAGCGGCTGATCGGACGCGAGCGGGCGCTCTGCCGCTACTTCCGCGGCGCGCTGCGCGCCGGCGCCCACCTCCACGCCCTGATCGGACTGCAGTTCGTCCCGGTCGAGATCCACCGGTTCGACGCCGACGGCTTCGAGCTCGAGGCGGACCGGCCGGTCGTCTATGAGCCGGGCGACCGCGTCCTGGTGGCGGACCTCTCCCCGCCCGGTGGCCCGCGCATCGCGGCGCGCCTGACCCTCGCGTCCACCGCCTGAGTATTCAAGGCCGGACGCCGTCCCCGGGCCGTGCCGCTCCCGCCGGCCCCCCGGGTGCCCGAGCCGGGCGACCTCGCCGCCCGTCGGGCCGGCCGCCGCTGCGCGGGTTGCGGCGGGGCGCTCGCCTCGCTCGGCCGCCAGCGCCTTTCGACGTCCGGGGGGGACGGGGCCCCGTCCGGCGCCCTCCTTGTCGAGCTGGCCTGGTGCTCTGCGTGCGGGCGGATCGAGATGTTCTCGGCCGGAGGCCCCTGACCGGGACCCCTAGGCGAACATCGTGACCGATTCCTTGCGCAGCTCCTCTTCCCCGACGACCTTGTCGATCGCCCGGTCGAAGTCCGCGCTGGTCACCTGATCGCGCTCTTCGCGGATCGCCCACATCCCGGCCTCGGTGCAGATCGCCTTGATGTCGGCGCCGGTCGCGCCCTCGCAGCGGCCCGCGAGGGTCTCGAAGTCGATGGACTCCTTCAGGGCCATCCCCTTCGAGTGGATCTTGAAGATCTCGACCCGGCCCGTGAACGTCGGGACCGGCACCTCGATGATGCGGTCGAACCGCCCCGGGCGCAGCAGCGCGTCGTCCAAGATGTCCGGCCGGTTGGTCGCGGCGATGATCTTGACGTTCGAGAGCGGCTCGAACCCGTCCATCTCGGCGAGCAGCTGCATCAGCGTCCGCTGGACCTCGCGGTCGCCGCTGGTCGCCACCTCGAGGCGCTTCGCCCCGATCGAGTCGACCTCGTCGATGAAGATGATCGTCGGGGCCTTCTCCCGGGCGAGCTGGAACAGCTCGCGGACGAGCCGCGCGCCCTCGCCGATGTACTTCTGGACGAGCTCGCTGCCGACCAGGCGCACGAAGGTGGCGTGCGTGTGGTGCGCCACGGCCTTGGCCACCATCGTCTTTCCCGTGCCGGGGGAACCGATGAGCAGGACCCCCTTCGGCGGCTCGACCCCGACCTTACGGTAGAGCTCGGAGCGCAGGAGCGGGTACTCGACCGCCTCCCGGATCTCGCGGATCTGCTCGGTCAGGCCGCCGATCTCCTGGTAGGAGACGTTGGGCTTGTCGACGATCTCGCTCGCCGCGACGAGCGGGTCGAGCGACGCGGGGAGCACCCCCATCACGGCCAGGGTCTGCTTGTTGAGGGCGACCCGCGAGCCGACCGTGATCTTGTCGTGCTCGACGGTCTCGGCGGCGTTCACGACGAAGTCCGGCCCCGTCGAGGACTTCACGACGACCCGGCCGTCGGTGAGCACGTCACGGACGCTGCCGACGATGAGCGGCGGATAGCGCAGGCGGTCGAGCTCGGTCTTGAGCCGCTTGACCTCCCGCTGCAGGCGGAGGATCTCGGCCTCCATGTAGTGGCGTTCGCTCTCGACGCGCTTGATCGCCTCCGCGAGCTGGTTGTTCCTCAGCTCGAGGAAGTTGACGCGTTCGAAGGCGTCGCGGCCGGCCGGTGGCGCTTCCGGTTCGCTCATGAGAACAGGGTCCCCCTCGGCAGTGAACCGGGCGAGTCCACGGCGTTGTAAGGCGCCCCACCTTATAAGAAGTCGCGGTTCGGCCGGCCTGATGCCGGCGGCAGAGCCCCCCGCGCGCGCCGTCGCGCACGCGTTCGCGCCGGCGCACGTGACCGGTCTCTTCGTCCCCGCGTCCTCGGGCCGGGACCCGCGCGGCCGCGGCTCCGTCGGCGCCGGGATCGTGCTCGACGCCGGAGTCCACGCCGTCGCCGAACTGCGCCCCGCCCGCCGCGCCTCCGTCGTGATTGGAGAGCTTGCTGCGCCGTCTTTCTCTC
>JAKAOB010000135.1 GCA_021812305.1 Thermoplasmata archaeon | reverse complement strand
CCGCGGACTCGAAAGGGAACCCGCCCCCCGAGAGCGAGCGGAGCCCCGGCTCGATCGTCGATCGCATCAGGGGGACGAGGACGATGAACGCCCAGAACCCGTACACGACCGAGGGGATCGCCGCCCCGAGGTCGACGACATAGGTCAACGGCCGCCGGACCCAGCGCGGGGCCACGTCGGTGAGGAAGATGGCCACCCCGAGGGAGATCGGAACGGCGAGGAGCAGCGCGAGGGCACTGGTCAGGAGGGTCCCCGCGATGGCCGGGGCGGCGCCGTACACGCTGTGGACCGCATCCCAGGACGTGCGGAGGAGGAACTCCGGGCCGAATCGGTCGAGCGAGAGCCACGCGCCTTCGGTCAGGACCAGGACGAGGAGCGCGATGACCGACAGGACGCCCGCCGCCACGAGCGTGATCCCGGCCCGGAAGCCCGTGCCCAGCACACGGAGCCGCCGCACCCGGCGTGCGACGAGCTGCGGGCGGGCGGGACCGAGCCGCGGCGGCGCGGCGGAGATGGCGACCACCCCCTACCGGCAGGAGGGGATGGGGGCGCCATTGTACGTCATCGTCGGAAGGCCGGCCTCATCCACGGTCACGATCGGCGGGGGCAAGGGCGCGTAGTAGAGGGCGCTCGGCGTGGTCGCGTTCGCGTACGGTTGTCCCGAGGTGAAGATCCAGTGGAGCCACTCGACCAGCACCTGGGCCTTCGCGAGCGACGGGCTGAGCCCCTGATCGGTCGCCTGGTAGACGAACATGTAGAGGAACGTGGCGATCGGGTAGTCGTCCGGGCCGTTCGCGTTCACCATGCTCACGTTGTACCAGTCGGCCGCCGAGTTCGGGATCCCCCCGAGCGTCGCCACCTTGTCGAGCAGTGCGGACTCGGTGGTCGCGATCGAGGGGGCGACGAAGTGGCCCGAGGGGTTCTGGATCGCCGCGTACTGCGGCGGGGAGGTACCCGTGAGCACGTCCGTGAGGTCCGAGTACCCGATCGAGTACCGGGTCGTGACGACCGTGCTGATCACGAGGGAATTGCCGTGCTCCCCGAGCTCGCCGGGCACCGGCGGGAACGCGATCGAGATGCCTTTGCCGACGTTCGTCGCCCACCAGGACTCGCTCTGCGTCAGGAAATCGCTGAGGACGTACGTCGTCCCCGCGGAATCCGACCGTAGGACCGGGACGATCGTGTCGGTCGGCAGGGAGAGGCCCGGGTTCAGCGCCACGAGCGTCGGGTCGTCCCATCTCGAGATACTTCCGTTGTAGATGCCGACGAGCGCGGGCCCGCTCAACTGAAGCTGCCCCGGGACGCCGGGGAGGTTGTAGATGATCGTCAGCGCCCCGCCCACGAAGGGGAACGTCAACGCGGGCGTCGCGAGCGCCGCGCGCTCCGAAGGGGCGAGGGGATCGTCAGTGACGGCAAAGTCGACGCTCTTCGTCGTGAAGTGATTCAATCCGGTGCCGGATCCGCTACCGGGGTAGTTCACGAGGTCCCCGGTGGACGCCGCGAATGCGGCCGTCCAGACCCCCATCAGTGGCACCGCGATCTGAGCTCCGTCCCCCTGGAGGAGGACCCCGGTCGAGCACGCGCTGCCCGACGGCTTCGACGTCTCGAGACCGAACCAGTCGGTGAAGAGACCGGTGGGGAGGAGGATCGCCGCCGCCACCAGCGCGCCGGTGGCATACCAGCGAGAGCGGTCCCGACGACGGCGCACGGGCGGCCGTAAAGAGACCGACGCCGGGCGATCGGCGGCCGAGGGACGACCGTTGGGCGCGCTCATGGCCCTCGCCGCTCCGCGACGGGGTCGGCTCGTCCGTCGCGGGGTCCGAAACCCCGTCCCACGCCGTGCGCCCTGGGGCCGCGAGATCGGGCCGCCGGCCCGGGTTCGCCCATTGGCCACCCCCGGGACCGTTGGACGAGGACGGCGAATATAAATCGAGGGTCGAGCGCAGTTCATCCGCGCCGGCCCCGAGAAGGATTCCTCCTCCCGAACGGCGGCGTGCGAACCTCGCTATCTCGAGGCGGCTTCACTAATGGGTTAATACCCGGCTCGTCGGTCGCCGGAGGGATGTCCGGCCCTGCATCCCGGCCGTCCACGGGGTTCGTCGCGTGGATCGAAGGACTGCCGTGCTCCGGTAAGACGACCCTCTCGCGGGCGGTGGGCGAGCAGCTCCGGGACGCAGGTCACAAGGTGGAGATCCTCGACGGGGACGAGGTCCGTCAGATGTTCTCCCCCGAGCTCGGCTTTTCCCGCAAGGACCGGGAGTTCCATGCCCGGCGCGTGAGCTACGTCGCCCGCATGCTCGCTCGGAACGACGTCGCGGTCATGGTCGCGATGATCACCCCGTACGAAACCTCCCGGCAGGCCGCGCGCGCCACCGTCGGCGAGCGGTTCACGGAGATCTGGCTTCGATGTCCAGTGGAGGTCTGTCGCCAACGCGACCCGAAAGGTCTCTACCGCGGCTCTCCCCTCGTGCGCGGGACGAAGCTGACGGGAGTGGACGACCCGTTCGAGGAGCCGCTGAACCCGGACCTCACGGTCGACACCGCGAGCGGTACCATCGAGGGAGAGACCCGCCGGATCGTCGAGCATCTCCTCCAGCGGGGGTTCGTCCGGCCCCGGAGTGGCGGATGACCCTTCCGTTCGCGGCGCTCGACCGCACCGGCTTCGCGGTTCGGCGAGCCCGGCTCAAGGCCGCTTGACGCGAACTTGATGGGGGCCCGCCCGGACGTTCCCATGATGCTCGCTCGTCCTGCGACCGCGGCCGACATTATGGCACCGAACCCGGTGACGCTGACGCCCGATGTACCGGTGGCCCGGGCGCTGGCCCTGATGCGGGAGAAAGGCATCCATGAGGTCCCGGTCGTTTCGGGGAAGCGCTTCCGGGGACTCGTGAGCCTCGACGAGATCGCGCACCGGACCAACCTCCCCCTCACGACCAAGGTCGGGAACCTGCTGGTCGTTCCGCCGCTCCTGTCCCCTTCGACCCCCTGGGAAGAGGTGAACGCTCAGCTTCTGCTCGCGGGCCTGCGAGCCGCCCCGGTCCTCGATTCCGAGAGCCGGGTCGTCGGGATCGTTTCCCGCAGCGATCTGATCTCCCTTCTCCCGCGGGTGACCCACCTGGACGATGTCCTGGCGGAGGACATCATGAGCCCGATCGCGCGCACGATCGGCGAGAGGGAGGGAGTCGGCGCTCTCATCGCGGACGTCCGCGACGAGCCGCCGGTCGCGGTCCTCGATCATCGGGGCCGTCTCGTCGGATCGATCGGGATCCGAGACCTGAACCGGGCGTTCTGGCGCCCGAAGGTCGAGGGGAAGGGCGACCTCCCTCGGGAGCGGGCGGACCGGGGCACGGTCACGGAGGTCGAAGCCCGCTCGATCATGCGCACGCCCGCGATCGCGGTCCCGCAGGGGACGTCGGTCGCGTCGGTCGTCGACCTGCTCGTGCGCGAACGGGTCTCGACGGCCTTCGTACTGCGGAACAACGCCCCGGTCGGGTTCGTCGGGCAGTCCGAGATCCTGCAGTACGTCGCGGAAGGGCACCCCGCGAGCCAGGCCCGCG
>JAKAOB010000040.1 GCA_021812305.1 Thermoplasmata archaeon | reverse complement strand
CCTCCTCGAGGAAGTTGCGGTCGGCGGAGAAGAAGAACGACAGCCGCGGGAGGAAGTCGTCCTTCGCCAGGCCCCGCGCCTCGGCCGCGCGCACGTAGGCGATCGCGTTGGCGATGGTGAAGGCGACCTCCTGGGCGGCCGTCGCTCCGGCCTCGCGCATGTGGTAGCCCGAGACGCTCAGGTAGTTCCACTGCGGCATCTCCCGGGTCGCGAACTCGATGAGGTCCGCGGCGAGACGCATCGACGCCTCGGGCGGGTAGATGTACGTCCCCCGCGCGATGTACTCCTTCAGGATATCGTTCTGGACCGTGCCCCCGAGCCGGGCGCGCGGTACGCCGGCCTCCTCGGCCACCGCGACGAGCAGCGACGTCAGGATCGGCGCCGTGGCGTTGATCGTCATCGAGACGGTCGCCCGGTCGAGCGGGAGGCCGTGAAATAGGGTGCGCATGTCCTCGAGGCTCGAGATCGGGACGCCGCACCGTCCCACCTCCCCGTCGGCCCGCGGGTGGTCCGCGTCGTAGCCGACCTGGGTCGGCAGGTCGAAGGCGACGGAGAGGCCGGTCTGGCCGCCGTGGAGCAGGTAGTGGAAGCGACGGTTCGTCGCGCGGGCGCTCCCGAACCCGGAGTACTGCCGGAACGTCCAGAGCCGGCCCCGGTACATCGTCGGCTGGGGTCCCCGGGTGTACGGGTAGTCGCCTGGAAACCCGATGCGCTCGAGGTAGGCGCCGTCGGGGTCGTCCGGCGGGCCGACGAGCAGGGGCACGGCGCCGCCCGAGACCCGGTCGCCGAGCGCGGCGCGGGCCGCGGCGGCCCAGCGCTCGCGCGCCCCGTCGTCCCGACGCCCCCGGCCGCTCATCCGCGCTCCGCCGACGGACCTTCGGGGTTAATCGTTGGCGCCCCGGTCGGCCGCCCCACGAGCGGCCAGAGGGCGCTCAGGTCGACCTCGCCCCAGGCGACCGGCACCGGCACCTTGAGCTCGGAGAGGACGCGGGGATGGACCTCGGCGATCTCGGCGACCGTCTCACCGACCAGCCTCAGACGCGCCGCACGGCCGGGGATCGCCCCCGCGATCTCCGCGGGCTCGCGGACCCCGCGAAGGTCCTCGCACCGCAACAGGTAGTCGACCACCGCCGCGGCTTCGGCAAAGCCCATCCCCTCGCCCGCAAGGACGAAGGCGGCGTGGGTCCGGGTACGGGCACCGGTCTCGGCCGAGGTGTCCGCCACGACGACGGGCCCGACCTCGCTCACGCGCTGCGGGTAGCCGTGGCGGGTGTTGCGCTCGAGGGCCGCAAGGAGGCTCACCTCGAGCGAGTCCCTCAGCACCGCGAACTGCTCCGAGACGGGGTTCGCCAGCGCGACCGCGGCCGTCCGACCGAGGATCCGCACGACAGCGTCGGGCGAGAGGACCGGGCGCAGGAGCGGAACGAACCCGAGGCCCAGCAGCCGGGCGGCGAACGCGCGGCGAAAGCGGACCTCCCTCAGACGGCGGCCGCGGGTCGGGCTCGGGGGGAGAAGACCGTCCTCGCTGCGGACCCCTCGGGCCAGTACGACCTCCTCGACGAGGTCCCGGGAGGAAAGGAGGTCGGGTCGCCACGGTGGGACCTCGACCTGCCAGCCGTGCGGGGACGGACGGGCCGCCAGTCGGACCCGGGAAAGGAGATGCTCGACCTCGCTCGCGGGGTAGGCACGTCCCGCCACCGTGCGGAGGAGGTCCGAGGGGAGATCGATGTGCCGGGGCGCGAGGAGGGCCCGTCCGTCATCGGTCCGCCCCGGGGCGTGGACAGTGACCGGTCGCACCGACCAACCGCGGGCGAGGAAGACGAGCGCCAGCAGTCCGAGGGCGTCCGCGACACGGCCGGCGCGGGTCCCCGTCGCCTCCAGGAGAAGGCGACGATCACCGGCGGCCGCCTCGCCCAGCGGGCGGGCGTTGAGCACCGGCGGCAAGCTGAGCACCCCCCCCGTCGCGTCCCGCAGCGTCAGGCAGCGGGTGCCGTCGGTCCCGAGGGGGCCGAAGCGCACGCCCATGGGGTGTTCCGCGAAGAATGCCGGGGCACGGACCTCCGCACGCGCGTCCAAGGGGACGAATCGGACGCCCGCCAAAGGCTCGAGGTCGTAGCGGAGCGGGAAGGCGAGGCGATCGGCAGGATAGATGCCGAGGCTCGCGGCCCTTCGGTCGCGCCCGATCGTGGCGTGGAGGAGCTCCTGGAAACGTACGGCCTCGTCGAGAAGACCCGCGTCGAGCGGGGCGTCGTCGGGGGCCTCGATCAGGGCCGCAGCGATCACCGGCCGGATCGGGTCGACGGCCGGGGTCGCGTCGATCGACGGCGCGGCGCCCTCCCCCTTGGACGCAACGATCGGCAGCGACCCCTGGGCGAGCCCCAGCGCCCCGGCAAGGTGGGCGGCGAGACCGGCCTCGGTGAGGAGGTCGAGGCGGTCGGGGGTCGCCTCGATCCGCAGCTCGTCCGCGACGCGGGAGCGCAGCTCCGCCTTCGAGTCGAACAGAATCCGCTCGAGCTCCTCCGAAGGGAGCGAACGGGCCAGCAGTCCCTCGACGCGGGCGGCCGAGAGGGTCGCCTGGGGCAATCAGCCCTCCCGCCCGGTGAGCCGGGCCAGGTCGTCCTGGTAGAGGTCGCGGATGTCGGAGATCCCGAGGGCGACCATCGCGAGCCGCGCGATGCCGATCCCCCATGCCGCCACCGGCACCCCGACCCCCAGCGGGACGAGGACCTCGGGACGGAACAATCCGCCCGGGAACACCTCGATCCAGCCGAGGCGGGGGTGGCGCACGTATCCCTCGATCGACGGTTCGGTGAACGGAAAGTAGCTCGGACGGATCTTGAGCTCCCGGATCCCGATCGCCTCGGCGAGGGCCCGGAAGACGCCGACCAGGTGGCGCAGGGTGATCCCCTCCTCGCCGAGGATCCCTTCGCATTGTGCGAACTCGAGGTGGTGCGACGCGTCCAGTGCCTCGTGCCGGAAGTTCCGGTCGATCGAGAACATCCGGAACGGCGGGGCGGGGCGGGCCGCGAGGAAGCGGGCGGAAACGGCCGTCGTCTGGGACCGGAGGATCGGTCGCCGGGCCACCGCCCGATCGTACGGGTAGCGCCAGCCGGGAGAGATCGGCACCGCCGTCCCGGGGATAGGGCGGCCCTCGTGGGCCGCGACGACCCGCTCGAGCAGCTCGGAGGGCGGCGGACGGCCCTCGACCCCGCGGACGGTCAGGGCGTCGTGGATCGAGCGCGCCGGGTGCTCCTGCGGCATGAACAGGACGTCCGAGTTCCAGAACTCCGTCTCGAGAAGTGGGCCCTCGGCCTGCTCGAAACCGAGGCCGATCAGGATCTCCTCGAACTCTTCGAGCCACGCCGCGTAGGGATGCGGGCGCGCGCCGGTCAGGAAGGGGACCCGGGCCCGGACGTCGTAGGGCCGGAACGAACGATCGCGCCACGCGCCGGACGAGAGAACAGCGGAGGATACGGCCCCGAGGAGCGTCGGCGCGGACGCGGCCGGCGGGAGCCTCCGTCCCTCGTCCGACGCGCGCCATCGCCGCGTCGTCGTCCGTTCGACCTGGGCGAGTCCCCGTCGTTGGAGGGCCCGAAAGACCTTCGGGTCGATGTCGTCGCGGCCCGACGCGATGGACTCCATCACGCGCTCCTCTTCGAGCGGCGCGGGCGAGTCGCCGACTCCGGGCACCAGTCGCAGCGGAACTCCCGGAGCGAGCCAGCCGCGACGCCGGAGGATGCCGATGGCCGCGGAGCGCTCCTCCGAGTCGAGGCCGGCAGCGCCGAGGTTCTCGGCAGGGACCCCGTCGACCCGTTCCCGAAGCCAGCGCCAGAGGCGCCGCTCGGGAAGACCGGCGCTCCGTGCCGCCCGCCCCCGAGCGGTGAGGGTCGGGGTCGAGGTGGACGTTTCCTCGGCCACCGCGAGGTGCTTGGAGCGAAGCCGTTGGAGGCTGCCCCGCACGGCCTCCGGCGAGAGCCCCGAACGGGACGCGACCTCCTCCTCCGCGATCAGCGTCCCGGGAGGAGCGGCGCTGAGCAGGTCGAGGAGGAGCGCTTCCGATGGGCTGAGCGTCACCGGCGTCGCGCCGTCCTCCGCCCCCGGCTCCGCGTCCACGATGCACCGAGGGGAGGCCCCGTTAAGAGACTTTGGCGCGGCCGTGCCCGCCGCCGAAAGAAGCGACCCCGGGTCCCGGCGGCACCTCAGGCGGGGCCGACGGGTTTGCGTATCGCCCCGCGATGGCCCTGGGCCCCGAACCAGCGGAACGCCGGGGCGCCGACGGAGGCGGAGAACTCGGGGAAGGAACGGTTCCACTGGACGTCGTCCGAGAGCAACAGGCCGCCGGGTCGCAGCCGCGGCCACGCCTGCCGGTACTCCCACAACATGTTCTCGTACGAGTGCTCGGAGTCGTGGAAGAAGACATCGATCGGCCCGAGCGACTCGAACAGCTGGGCGAGCAACGGATTGGACGGCCCGAGGGTCAGGCGCCAGCGGCCGCGCAGGTCCTCCGGGATCACGGCCCCCGTTTCCGATGCCGAGCGTACGTGGACCCGATCGCGCACGCCGTCGGCGTTCACCCGACCTTCCGGATCGGTCGTTGGAAGATCGATCGAGTAGAGGGTGCCCGTGCCGTTGTCGTGGAGGGCCTGGAGGATGTAGGCGCTGGAGTAGCCCAGCGCCACCCCGGTTTCGACCACCGTCTCCGGCCGCTGCACCCGGACGAGGATGTAGAGGATCTCGCTCGAGGAGTCGGCGCGGCCCCCGGGGCTCGTTCCGCCCCCGCCCGTCGCCCGCAAGCGCGCCTCCGACTCGGCGATGCGCGAGTAGAACGCGTCGGTCGTCAGCAGGGTCCGGAAGTACCCCGCGATCTCGGACCTCGGCCGCCCGAGGAGCCGGGCCAGGCTCCCCACCGAACGGTTCGCCCCCCAAAGCTCCCGAAGGTAGCTCGCCGGGCGATGGGTCAGCTGGTAGAGAGGGTCCGGAGCCGCCCGGCGTGCGATCCCGAGACCGATCATGCGTCGTCCGCCGGCCCGGCGCCCGCCGCCGACCCCGCGGACTGGGCTAGCCGGTCGGGCAGATAAGGGTCGCCGTGAGCGGCCCCGGAGAGGGCGTCATCGCCCTCAGGCGGTCTCGCGTTTCGCCCCTCGACGCGGCCCCCAACGGGCGCGGGCCGCCGCGATGGCCACGGCGGCACCGACCACCAGTCCGAGGACGAAGCCGATCCGTCCGCCCATCCACCAGTAGTTCGGCATCCAGGCGAGGGCCGGGCTCACCGTAGGGCCTGCGCTCTTCGCCGGCGAGAGTCCCCCGGTGCCCGCACCCGGCGAACCGGTCCCCGAACCCGGCGAGGGTGGGGAGGGCGAGAGCGGGCTACCGGAGCCGTTTCCCGTGCCGTTGCCGGAGGAGTTGCCTGTGCCGTTGCCGGAGGAGTTGCCTGTGCCGTTGCCGGAAGAGCCGCTCCCTGAGCCGTTCCCCGAACCGGACGTACCGGGACCGAGTGGAACGGCGAGGTACGCCCAGGTGTCCGACAGGCGACCGCCGTAGGCCGCGCCGGCGAACAGGAGGGCGTATCCATCCCGGGCATCGTAGGCCAATCCCATCGCGCCGCGCGGAGACGGCGCCGGTGCGCTCGCGTTGGTCCCGTTGATCCACGTGCCGTTGACGAAGAACCACGTATCCCCGTCCCCGCTGAAGCACCCGAGAGAAGTGCAGCCTCCGAAGAGAAGCACGCCGCCCTGCGCGGGATCGTAGACCATCCTTAGGTCCCAGCGCGCCGAGGGGGCGGCGAGGGTGGGCCGGGACAGGTTCGTCCAGGAGCCGTTGAGATAGCTCCAAGTGTCGTTCAAGGCTACGGCGGTGGGGGTGACTCCCCCGAACAGCAGGACGTAGCCTTGGGCCGGGTCGTATTCGATCCCCGCAGCGCGACGGGCCGACGGCGCCACCCCATGGGTGACGTTCACCGAGGTCCAGTTGCCGCCGGCAAACGCCCAGGTGTCGTTGAGGTAGGTGGACGCCCCGGGGGCCGAAACGCCCCCGAACAGCAGGACGTACCCGTCGGCGGCATCGTAGGTCATGCTGTACTGGAAGCGCGCCGAAGGGGCGACGGAGGTGTTGACCTCGGCCCAGGCGCCGCCGGAGAACTGCCACGTGTCGCCCAGCGCGGTGCCGTTGGGCGCTTCGCCGCCGAACAGGACCACGGTGCGGTCGTTCGCGTCGTAGCTCAGACCGAACTGGCTGCGGGGCGAGGGGGTGACCGCCAGGCCCGCGGTGATGTTCGTCCACGAGCCGTTCGCGTACGTCCACGTGTCACTGTGGGTGGAGGAGACCCACGGAGAGCACCCCGCGATACCATCGACCAGCAGGACCTCGCTGTCGGCCACATCGTACGTCATCCCCATGCTGCTCCGGCAGGTGGGGGCCGGCGCGAGCGCCGGCGTCAGGTTCACCCACCCGGTGGCGTTCGCAAGGAGCCCCCCTACGGTCGGCGGCGGAAGACCGCTTCCCCCGCCCGAGCCGTTCCCCGAACCGTTCCCCGTGCCGTTGCCGGAGAGATTGGTCGCCGCGTAGATCCAGGTGTCGGCGAGCCGTCCGTTGTACGCCGCGCCCCCGAAGAAGACGGTGAGGTTCGATTCGGAGCTGTACGCGAGGCTGATCGCCCCGCGAGGGGAGGGAGAGGTACCCAGGTAGGCCGTGAGGTTCGTCCACGTCCCGTTGGCGAACGCCCAGGTGTCCCCGTCCATCGAGTAGCAGCCGAGGGAGGTGCACCCGCCGAAGAGCAGGATCGCGTTGACCCCCGCGTCGTAGGTCATCCCGAAGTCCCAGCGGGGGGACGGGGCGGCCAACAGGGTCGACGTGAGGTTGGTCCAGGTCCCGTTGTGGTACGTCCAGGTGTCCCCCAACGCGTTCGCGTTCGGGTCGACCCCTCCGAAGAGGACGACCGCGTTCATCTGCGGGTCGTAGGCGATGCCGGCCGCCCGGCGCGGTGACGGCGCGACCCCGTTCCTGACCGCGATCTGGGTCCACGACCCGGCGTGGTACGACCAGGTGTCGTTGAGATAGCTCGCCGCTCCCTCGGTCGGGGAGCCGCCGAACAGGACCAGGTAGCCGTCCGCCGCGTCGTAGACCATGCGCGCCTGGAACCGCTGGGACGGCGCCACGGTGGTCTTCACATGTGTCCAGGATAGATTCGACCAGATCCACGTGTCGTTGAGGGAAATGCCGCTGGCCGAGAGGCCTCCGAAGAGCACCAGGTATCCGTCGGAGACGTCGAACGCCATCGCCACCATGAACCGCGGACTGGGGGTGACCGTGAGGTTGGCGGTCCTGTTCGTCCAGGTTCCGTTCAGGAACGTCCAGGTGTCCGTCTGCGCGGCGGTGGGAAGGTTCGGCGCGCACCCGGCGAGGCCATCGAACAGGACGACCGCCCCGCTCTGGGCGTCGTAGGCGAGGCCCATGCTGCTGCGGCAGGGGGGAGAGACGTTCAAGGTCGAGGTGAGGTTCGTCCATCCCGATCCGTTCGCGCTCGAAGGCGGCCCGATGAGGGAACGCGGGACCCCCGACACGAGCGCCGAGCCACAATCCGCCTGGCCGAACTCGAGCGAGCAGGTGACCGCGCGGCCGGCCCCCGGCCCGGCGCCGGCCTCGAGCGAGTGCACGGCCGCGGCCAACGCGGCGGACGCGCCGGACCCCGGTCCCCCCGGCTCACCCGGGACCGTAGGGAGGGCCCCCGATGCGAACCCGCCGGTCAGAACGGGGATCGCCAGCAGGACCGCCAAGGCGAAGGTGGCCGGAACCGTCCGATCGCGGGGGCGGCGGAATGCCGTCGAACCTCCGGCTCGGAACGGGGAGGATGTAACGCTCAAGTCGCCGTATTCGGCTGCGGTCCGCCGCTCAGCCTGCATTACGCATCGTTGACGCGTGCGTCCTTATAAGATGCCGGCGGAATTACGGCGCTACGGACGCCGTACGGCCCCGTACGGTGGTGCAACCGGGGGAAGAAGCCCCCGTGCGACGCGCGCGTCGGAACGCCCACGAACCAGGACCGAAGCCGACCGTGCCCTCTCTTCTCCGGCCGGGGTCAAGCGGTAGATCTTGCGGCGGCGGTCCACGCCGCGTACGTGACCGACGTAGCTCTCCAGCAGTCCGGAGGCCTCGAGACGCAGCAGGACCTTCGCAAAGACGTTCTGGGGCCGGGCCAGCGCCGTGGCGATCCCTTCCTGGGTGAAGTCGACCGTCGCGACGTCTCCCCGGCTGATGCGGCCCTGATGGAAGAGGTGGACCAGGATCTGCTCCGAAAGCGCAGCGGCGCCCGGAGGGGGCGGACCCGAGACGGGCACCGGCCCGCCCGTCGGGTCCGGCCCCTCGCTCAGGGCCTCCTCGGGACCCGTCGGAGGGGAGGGAGGGGTCACCCCTCCGTGGAGCTCGGCTCCCGACGACGGCGGATCGCCGGGGCCGTTGGCCCCTCCCCGACGTCGCAGGACGACCACGGCCGCGATGGCGGCCACGACGGCGGCCACGGCGATGAGCCCGTAAATGATCCAGGACCCCGATCCGAGCGTAGAGGACGGTCCGGGCGACCCGACCCGGGTCGAGTTGTTCGAGGGGCTGGAAGAGGTGCAGGGGTTCGTCGTCGGAGCGGCCAGGGTGGTCGTCACGGTCGTGGACGCTCCGCGCGAGTCGTCGACCCGAAGGCTCACGATCGTCGAGGCCCCGGCCGACAGGTTCCAGAACGAGACCGTGCGCGTTCCCCCGTCCGACCACGAGTCGATGTAAGGGGCGACGCCGCCCGTCACGTTCGCATCCAACAGGTAGGTGTAGATGCGGACCGTTCCCGTGCACGAGTCCGCGTAGACCGCGCTCTGGATCGACGCGCTGAGCGCGGGGTAGATGTCGACGGAGACGTTGCTGACCGCGGACGCCCCGGTCCCGTCCACGACCGTGAGCCTCACGAGGTAGTTCCCGACGAGCGAATAGGAGTACGTGGGGTTCGCGAGCGACGACGACGCCCCCGTGACGCCGAAGGTCCATGAGAAGGAGTAGGGGTACGTCCCGCCGGTGTACGCTCCGGCGAAATCCACCGTGGTTCCGGGGGGCCCCGAGGAGGGGGTCACGTTCGCGTGGGCCACCAACCGCGGGTTCACCGTCACGGACCCGAGGGCTGCGGTGGCGGAGTCGCCACCGGAGTCCGAGACCACCGCGGTCACCGAGAACGTACCGGCGGCGGACGGCACGCACGTGAAGTTGCCCGCCGCGACCACCCCGCAACCGGGAAGGCCCCCGAGATCCACCGTGTAGGGAGGGACGCCACCGGCCGCACTGATATTCCCGGCCACGCCCTGCCCGACATCGACCGCGGGGGTGCGCATCGTGCCGGAGACGATGAGCGGGGACACCAGCCGCCACGTGTCGTTCCGGCGGGCCCCGCCGGCCGCCCCGCCGAACAGGAGCAGCCCCGACCCGCCCGTGTCGAGGGAAAACCCGGCGGAACCGCGCCCGACCGGGGCGGCGCCCACCTGCGCGGTGAGGTTGACCCAGGTCCGGTCGAGCAGTGCCCAGGTGTCCGACCCCGAGGTGACGCAACCGAGGCTCGTGCAACCCCCGAACAGAACCGGGGCGGCTAGGGTCGGGTCGTAGGCCGTGACGGCCTCCCACCGGGCGGTCGGGTGAACGGACGTCGGGATCTGGCTCCAGGCCCCGGCGTGGAACAGCCAAGTGTCATCGAGGGCGGTAAAGTTCGCCGCCACGCCGCCGAACAGAATCACCCCGCCCAGGGCGGGGTCGTCGACCAGCGAGGCGCTCCGCCGCGGCGCCGGCCCGCCCGACGCGACCACTTCGCTCCACTGTCCGGAAGAGAAGGCCCAGGTGTCCGCGTAGTACGTCCCGGCCCCCTGGACCGAGCTCCCCCCGAACACGATCAGCTGGCCGCTGGACGAATCGTAGGCCATGCTGCCCTGCACCCGGGCCTCCGGTGCGGAGAGGGTGCTCACCGTGGTCCAGCCGCCGGAGGAGAACGCCCACGTGTCGTTGAGCGCCGCCCCGGTGGAGGTCGTCCCCCCGAAGAGCACGATCTCGTCGGCCGGGGGGTCGTAGGCGAGGTCCGGGGAGAAGCGCGGCGAGGGGGCCCGGGCGAGCTGGGAGGTGAGGTTCGACCAGGTACCCCCGTGGTACGCCCACGTGTCGTTGAGCGTGGGCGAGGTGAAACCGCTGCAGTCGCCCAGACCCCCGAAGACGACCGTTTCGTTGCCCGGTGGGTACTCCGACTGGCCGAAGCTACTTCGGCAGGAGGGGGCGGGGGAAGGGAAGAGTTCGTGCCATCCCGCGGACGCGACCAACGGCCGGACGGCCCCCACCGTAGGTCGGCAGGCCGAAACAGAGCTGCTCCTGCAGGACGCCAGCCCTCCCGGCGCCCCTGCGGTGACGGCATCCTGCACCGGTCCCGCCCGCGAAGGGCTCCCGAGGTACCCGGGGGTCAGGGTCGACGACCCGGGCAGGACGAGGAGCATCGTCAGGGAGAGGACCGCGGCGAGGGAAAGGAACCTCGCCGCCGGACGGATCCCCCATCCGGTGCCCCCCGAGCGGCCGGGCCCCGCCCGGAAACCGCCTCGGAACGGTGGCCGGTCCGTCGCTCCGTGCTGGGCCGCGGGCGATCGCACCGCCCCGGAGGGCGCGCTCGGTCGAAGGTCGGCCACGGCCGGCCCGCTGGGCCGCGCCGAGGACTGTCGGGCGGGGCCGGGCCCGGTGCCGCCCGCAGGAGGAGCCTTCGGCCTCGGGGAGAGCATGGCCCTAAGTGGAACCGGCATACTGGACACCGAGTCCAGTGAGCTCGTAGTACAGGGCGTCCCCGCCGCCGCCGATCGTCACGTTCGTGTTGATCGAGGACGGGTCGATCCACGACGCGACGCTCGCGACCAGGTTGGCCTGGCCCGTGTAGACATAGAGGGTCAGCTGGTAGGCGATCTTCTCGGCCAGATCGTAGAGCATGACGCGGTAGGCTCCCGGCGGGGCGACGGCCGCGAGGTCGAGCGCGTGGAGCATCGCCTTGTACGCCTCGCCCTGGCAGTCGTTACCGAACGTGGTGTTGGCGAAGTAGTTGTAGTCGGTGGCGTTCGCCGGGCAGCCCTGGGTGAACTGCGGCTGGATCAGCTGCTGCATCACCGCGTCGCCGTAGGTGTAGGTCGAGTTCGCCGAGTACAGCGGCGCGACGTAGTCCGTCGGGTCCGGGTAGTCCGGAGCCCAGCCGAGCGTGTAGATCGGCAGCGGATTCTGCCCGGGGCCGGAGAACTCCGAGCTCACGACGATGTCGACGAAGTTGATGTCCAGCGGTCCGACCTTGATCGCGCCCCCGCTCAGGGTCGAGATCTCGCTCGCCCAGAGGGCCATGACCTGGTCGCCCGCGGCGTTCCCGGTCTGGCCGAACATCGGTATTTGGCAGGGGTTCGACGCGGTGCACTGCGCCGCCTCGGGATCATAGTACGGGCTCGACGGGTTGAGCATCTGCGCCCACCAGTAGGTGGGGCAGGAGACGTTCGTCGGGTCGTTGCACGGGTCCGTGGAGGGCCAGGGGATGTCGCGCGGGTAGTAGTTGGCCATGAACTGCGGGATCGCGCCGCCGTAGTCGAACCCGAACTGGATGCCGTCGCGCGTGCTGATCGTCTGCTCGACCGTCTGGTACGGATAGGCGCGGGAGAAGAACTCCCGCATCCCGACGTAGCTGAACCAGTCGCTCTTCACGGTGATCGGCAGGGAGGTGTACTTCTGCGCCCCCCCGATGTTGAAGTTCATGTTGAACGGTTCGAAGCCGATCGTGAGCGTCGGCGCGCTGATCGCCGTGACCTTGCCGGCGTTGATCAGCTGGATCAGCAGCGCGATATCGGTCGTGGGGATCGTCGCCTGGTCGGCGATGCCGGCGGCGTACGCCTGCTCCCCGGGGGTCGCCTGCGTCTCCCACGTCACCGAGACCGTCCGCGCGTAGTTGTTCGACGCCGGCTGGCAGCCCGTCCAGGTGCAGTACGGGTTCGGCCGGTAGGCCGGGTTCGCCTGGAGGGTGTAGGAGATGCCGACCGAGTACTGCTGCATGTAGTACGGGCCGCTCCCGAGCATCGCGTACTGGACGTGCCCGGCGTAGGTGCCGAACGCACCCGAGCCGAGCTGCTCCCATTCGTCCCAGCCGGTGTAGGGCATCTGGCTCGGGGCGACGCCCCATCCGGGACTGCCGGGGGCGCCGCAGGGGTGGTCGCCCGACCCGCTCGAGTTGCCCTGGGTCCAGTACGGGATCCCGGCGCCCTGGGCCGACGCGCTGAACCAGCCGCAGGGAACGATCGAGCCGCCGAGCGGGTCGGCGACGAGCTCGAGGAAGTACGGCCAGATGCGGTCATGGCCGTAGGCGCGGAACGTGACGCAGCCGTGGGCCTGCGTGAGGGCGGCCTGCGGGCAGTACGTGGTGTTGTTCAGGGAGATCGAGCCCAAGATGTTCTGCGGGGTGTTGTTGAACGAGCCGTGGATCGAGTCCCACGTCACGTTGCCCGGGTTGAGGAGCGCCTGGGTGATGATCCAGCCGTTGTTGCACTCCGTGCACGGAAGGGTGGAAAAGCCCATCGTCCGGGCCATCGAGAACAGGACGTCCGACGGCCAGACGCCCCAGGAGGTCTGGGTCGCGGGGTCGTAGAAGCTCGCGTTCGGCTGGATGACGAAGGTGTAGTTCCACCCGTCCGCCAGCGAGTCGCCGTAGAGCTGGACGCACTGCGGGCTACCCGGCACGCACGTCGCGAGCACCGGGACGAAGTTGTTCGCGGTCGGGCCGGTGAGGCTGCCGTTGTAGGTGATCAGCGTCTGGTAGACGTTCATGATCGGCTCGGCGCCGGCCGTCTCGTAGTCGATCGCGGGGTCCTCGCTCAGCCCACCGCCGGGGACGAGCTCGTAGTTGATGATCTCGCCGGGGTGGGGCGAGGGCTTGGTGAGGCCGCCGGCGATCCCGGCGTGGACGCCGGCCGCCGTCACGATCGCGGTCCACGTGAAGTTCTGGAAGACGGTCTGATTGCCGGAGACCGCCGACCCGACGAACGTCACGGTGTAGGTCCCCGCGGTCGCGAACGTCACCTTCGCCGTGCCGGAGCTGTTGCCGAGGGTCGTCACGGGCGTGACGCCGCCCGAGACCGCGAACGTGGGCGGGGCGGTGAGGAACGCCGGGTTCGTCGGCGCGCTCGTGTAGCTGCCCGAGAAGGTCGCGTACTGGCCGGCCTGCAGCACCGCGGAGACGCCGCGCCCGCCGGTCGGCTCGGTCGAGTTCGCGAGGATCTGGCCGGCGACGCCGGGAACGCTGGCGCCATTGACGCTGGAGAAGGAGGGGGTCACCTGGACCTGGACGAGCCCGCCCAGGTTGTCGTGGGTCTGGCCCGCGACGGTCGCGTCGGCCGTGACGAGGAACGTCCCGGGGGTCGTGAAGGTGTGGGCGATCGTCGCGTTGGGCGACTTGGTCGCCGGCTGGCCGTCGCCGAAGTTGATCGAGTAGGAGGTCGCGGACTCCCCCGCGGGGAGGCTGATCGTGAACGGAACGCTGGTCCCCTGCTGGACGGACTTGAACGGCAAGAGGAGCGTGACATCGTGGAGGTTGACGAAGCTGCCGCAGATCGGCGAGTTCGCCGGCGCGCACGTCTTGGGGTTCCCCGGGGCCGAGAAGCCGCCCATCACGGCGTAGGTGCCGACGCCCAGGAGGGCCAGCACGACCACGATCACGACCGCGCTCGTCACCATCGAAAGCCCCCGTCGGCCCATGCGTCGGACCGATCCCGGGGTGCCCAGCGTCGCCATCGATTTCACCATGGGCCGGGCCCGACCTGGCTCGGCTCCGGCGAGTCCTATCCGTGGACCCATATATACCTCCCACCCGGTTTCCGCGGAGGAGAAGGTGACGGGGTGCGCTAGCCCGTCGTCTCGACCGTCGGCGTCGGCGGGTGCACGAGGCCGGACAGGACCCGGAAGGCGTGCAGGACGTCGTCCTCCCGGACGACGAACGTCGAGTCGGTGTAGACGCTCATCAGCTCGAGGCTGTTGATCCCCGCGCGGAACAGCGCTCCGGAGAGGAACGCAAGGACGCCCGGGGTCTCGACGATCACGTCGGGGCTGCGGACGGTCAGCGCGGACAGGTGCGAGTGGACCCCGAGCGCCGCCTTCTTGCCGATCGCGCCGAGGATCGGGTCGAGGAGGTCCTCCTCGCACAGGATCGTGAGCGCCCCGGGGCCCTGCAGCAGCTGCAGCAGGTGGCGCCGGTCGGCCAGGAGCGTCCGGCCGGTCTCGAGCACGTGGCCCAGCATGTCCCAGTCGTTGCGGGCCGTGATGATCGCGACGCGGGTCCGGACCTCGAGCCGGCTCGCTCGCACGACCTCGAGCACCCGTTCCTCGAGCGGTCGGCCGGCCCGCATCTGGCGCTGGTAGCGCCGGCACGCGACCTCGACGGCTTCCTGGTTCGCGAGGCCGGTCTCGCTGCGGATCTTCCGCGCGAGCGAGGTGAAATTGACGATGTTGTAGCCGAGGCAGTCGCGGATCGCCGGGTGGTCGTCGATGTAGCGGCGGGTCGCCTCGGCGGCTGTCGGTGCCCCGCCGCGTTCCTGGCCCATCGCGTTCCCCCGGCGGGGGCGGCACGGGGGGCCCGCCCTTCAACGTTTCGCCGGGTCCCCCTCCGGGCCTCCCCGGAGGCCCGCTCCCGCGGCGCGACACGGCATGCGCCGTGAGACGACATGTCGCCCGTGAGACACCGAGGCTATATCGCCCCGAAGAAAGTCGGGAACGAAGCGGGTCCGGGCCCCGCTGGACGGGAGACGGCGATCCGCCGGCCCCCCCCAGGGAGACCGGACGCCGACCGGAGGCACACGTACCCTTGGTGACCCAGCGCCGGCATCTCAGGCTCCTCCCCTGCCGATCCTGCGCCCACCTGCGCGCGAGCCACTACCTGCTCGCCCCCCAGGACGGCCGGCTCCGCCGGCACTTCAGCCGGCCGCGCGACCGGTCGACCCCGATGCCGTGCCACGTCCTGAGCTGCGAATGCGCCCGGTTCATCGGCGACTCCCAGGTCTTCCTCTGCCCCGTCTGCTCGCGGGAGTACGCGACCCGGGCGAGCCTCGAGATCCATCTCTACGGCCAGCACCCCGGCCTTTCGGCCCGGGAACGGTCCGTCCTTCTCCAAGGGGCGCTCAACGGGACCGAGGGAGGACCCGTGCCCCCGGCCCGGCCGACGGGGCGCGCCGTCGGCGGGACGCCCGCGACGGCCTGAGGCCCCCCCGGGCCCCGAAGCGGTCGGACCGGGGCAGCCCGCACCGCGCGCGCAGCCGATCGAGCCGGCGTCGCTCGGTCTCGGCCGCCCGCGCAACGGCCGCGAAGCGACGGTCGACCTCACGTACGAGTCGCTCGACCTCCCCGGAGGCGCTGCCTCCGAAGGTCCGCCGAAGCTCCGGCTCCTCCGTCGGGCCGACCGGGACGTAGCCCGGGGGAAGCTCCGGAAAGGCCCGGGCGAGCTCGGCCGCCGAGGCATCGGAAAGGCCGTGGCCGAGGGCCTCCCGACCCGAGAGCCACCGGGCGACGCGCCCGTGGGCGCGACGGAACGGCACGCCGGCCCGCACGAGGGCATCGGCGAGCTCCACGCTCGCGGTCGAGGCCCGGGGCGACACCGCCGGTTCGAGGAACCGCGTGCCGGCCAGCATCGGCGCGAGGACCGCGAGGCTCGCCAGCGCCCGGTCGACCCCCGCGAACAGCACCGGTTTGCCCGCCTGGAGGTCGCGCTGGTAGCCGAGGGGCAGCGCGCGCGCGAGCGTCAGGTGCGTCGTGAGGCGGCCGACGGCCCCCGCCGATTCGGCGCGGAGCAGCTCGGCGAGGTCGGGGTTGCGCTTGTGGGGCATGAGCGAGCTCGTCGTGACGAACGCATCCGGAAGGCGCACCCGGCCGACCTCGGGCATCGAGCCGAGGACGAGCTCCTCGGCGAGCCGGCTGATGTGGACGGCGAGCAGGGCGAGGGCGCCCAGGGTCGCGAGGGGCGCGTCCCGGTCCGAGACGGAGTCGAGCGAGGAGAGGCTCGGCCGCGCGAAGCCGAGGGCCCGGGCCGTCCGCCAGCGGTCCAGCGGGAGCGAGCTGCCCGCGATCGCGCCGCTCCCGAGCGGACAGTCGGAGATCGTCGCGCGGATCGCCGCCAGGCGCTCCGCGTCGCGCGCGAAGGCGAGCGCATGGCTCGCGAGCCACTGCCCCCAGCTCAGCCGCTGCGCCGGCTGGAGATGCGTCCACCCCTCGACGACGCCCCGGCCCTCGGGGCCGCGGGCCTTCGCGATCAGCGTCCGGCCGAGGGCCACGACCGCGAGCTCGACGTCCACCAGGGCGTCGCGCAGGTAGACCGCGAGGTCCGTCGCCACCTGGTCGTTGCGGCTGCGCCCCGTGTGGAGGCGGTCGGCGTCGGGGCCGATGCGCCGGCGCAGATCGCTCTCGACGTTCAGGTGGACGTCCTCGAGCTCGGGCGCGAGGACGAAGCGGCCGCGCGCGGCGTCGCGGGCGATCGCGGTCAGCCCGGAGCGGATCCGCGCGGCCGAACGGCGGGGGAGGATCCCCGTCGCGCCGAGCATCTCGGCGTGCGCGAGCGAGCCCCACAGGTCGGCCTCGAGGAGGACCGTGTCCTCCCGGGTCGACTCGGAGAACGCGAGCGCCGCGGGGTCAAGGC
>JAKAOB010000134.1 GCA_021812305.1 Thermoplasmata archaeon | reverse complement strand
GGGAAGCTCTCCCCGGTGAGGTGGCGGATCTCCTCCGCGGCGAAGTCGAAGACCTGGCTCGCCCGGTCGACCTCGACCCGGGCGTCGACGATCGGCTTGCCCACCTCCGAGGCGATCAGGCGGGCCATCGTCTCCCGGTCGGCCCGCAGGCGCTCGGCGATCGCCCGCAGCCGGCCGGCGCGCTCGTGACCGGGGGTGGCGCCCCAGGCGTCCGCGGTGGCCGCGGCGGCGTCGACCGCCCGGACCGCGTCCTCGACGGTCCCGACCGCGACGAGCCCGAGCGGCTCCCCGGTCGAGGGGTCCGTGATCGGCCGGTACTCTCCGCCGCTCGGCTCCGCCTCGGCCCCCGCGACGAACAGCCGCGCCCGCCCGTCCCGGGGGATCCCCTCGATCGTGGCCGCTCCTAGGCGGGATCCCCGTAGACCGTGTAGTGCCAGCCCTTGCGCGCCTGGCCGGTGAGATCGACGTAGATGTTCTTCAGGACCGTGTAATCGGCCAGGGAATCGGTGCCGAGGTCCTTGCCGAACCCGGACTGCTTCATCCCGCCGTGCGGCGTCTCCGAGCCGAGCGGGAGGTGGTCGTTGACCCACACGTCCCCGAAGCGCAGGGCATGGGCCGCACGGAGCGCCGTGCGGACGTCCCGCGTCCAGACGCTCGCCGCGAGCCCGTACTCGACCCCGTTCGCGATGTCGATGGCCTCGTCGAACGTCGTGAAGGTCAGGACGTCGAGGACCGGGCCGAAGACCTCCTTCTGGGCGATCGCCATGTCCGGTGCGACGGACGAGAGGACGGTGGGGGCGACGAAGGCGCCGGCCGCGAGCGGGCCCGTCCCGGCGCCGCCCCCGGTCTCGAGCTTCGCCCCGTCCTTCACCCCGCGCTCGACCCAGTCGATGACCTTCTTCTGGTGCGAGCGGTGGACGAGCGGCCCGAGGTCGGTCGACCGCGAGAGCGGGTCCCCCATCCGGATCGTGCGGACCCGCTCGAGCAGGTGCTTCAGGAAGCGGTCCCGGACGCTGGTGTGCAGCAACAGCCGCGTCGCGGCGGTGCAGTCCTGCCCGCCGTTGACGAACCCGCCGACCATCGCGCCTTCGACGGCGGCCGCCACGTCCGCGTCCTCGAAGACGACGAAGGGAGCCTTCCCCCCGAGCTCGAGCTGGACGCGCTTGACCGTCGCGCTCGCCGCGGCCATGATGGTCCGGCCGGTCGCGGTGTCCCCTGTCAGCGCGACCATGTCCACCTTCGGGTGGCGCGTCAGCTCGTCGCCGACCACGTCCCCCGGCCCGGTCACGACGTTGAAGGCGCCGGGGGGGAGGCCCGCGTCGAGGAAGAGCCGGCCGAGCTCGAGCGAGGTGAGGGGGGTCCAGCTCGCGGGCTTCAGGATCACGGTGTTGCCGACCGCGAGGGCCGGGGCGACCTTCCAGATCGCCATCATGATCGGATAGTTCCAGGGAGTGATCGTCGCGACGACCCCCACCGGCTCGCGCCGGAAGAACGTCGTACCCTCCCCCGTGAACTCCCCGGGGCTCCGGGCGTCCAGCGTGCGGGCCGCCCCGGCGTAGAACGCGAGGTTGTCGATGCAGAACGGGAGGTCCGCGTCGGCGGCCTGCTTGATCGTCTTGCCCTGGTTGCGGCTCTCGAGCTCGGCGATCTCGGCCGACCGCTCCTGGAGGAGCCGGGCGGCCTTCAGGAGGACCTCGGACCGCGACTTCGGCGACAGCCGCGGCCACGGTCCCCGGTCGAACGCCTCGCGGGCCGCATCGACGGCCCGACGGGCGTCCTCCCGCGAACCCTTGGCGACGGCGGCGATCTCCCGCCCATCGAACGGGCTGACGACGGGGAACGTCGCCCCGCCCTCCCCCTCGACCCACTCGCCCCCGATGAGCAGACGCGCCGCCATCTCCCCTTCCCCGCGCCCCCGAGGCGGAGGGCGCTCAAGAGACTGACGACGTACCTCGACGCGGGGGGGTCCGGCGGAGCCCGAACCGGTACGGGCAGGTCCCCTAGATAGGGTTTATCAAGGATGAGTCCGGTGGCGCCTCGCCCTGCGCCGGGAGGGGTTAGCGTTGGATCCGAAGTGGGTGCGAGTCATCGCGATCGTCGTGGTAGTGGTGGTCGTCATTTCCGGGGTGGGCGCGTACTACGTCCTCACGCGTCCCCAGAACTGCACCGTGCAATCGAAGAACCCCCTCGTCTACGACCAGGCCGAGACCCCCGATAGCCTCGATCCGGACGTCACGTTCTCCACCCCCGGCTGGGCCGCCGTGCAGCAGGTCTACCAGGGGCTCGTGAACTACAACGGATCGAGCTCCACGGAGTTCTCGGGGGTGCTCGCCCAGAGCGTCTCCTCGTTCGCGAACCCGAGCACCGGGTTCACCAGCTACGTCTTCCACCTCCGCCCCGGCGTCCACTTCTCGAACGGCGACCCCTACAACGCCTACGTCCAGTGGTACAGCCTCTACCGGAGCCTCCTCCTCGAGCAGGGACCGCAGTTCATCCTCGAGCAGAACTTCTACTCGACGAACTTCACGCCGTCGAGCCCGCTCAACTACTACTCGAACCTCACCTACGCCCAGGCGGCGAACACGACCCTGGTCAACTTCCTCAACACCGCGAACTTCGACACCCCCACGAGCGCCGAGCTCGCGAACATGACCCAGCCGAACCAGTCGTTCCAGGTCCTCAACAACCTCACGATCCAGATGAACCTGGGCTACGGCTACCTCGCGAGCGACTACACCTACCTCAACGCGACGCTCTCGGCCCCGAACTCCTACGCCGTCGACCCGGTGGTGGTCGATGCGCACGGCGGCATCCAAGAGGGCACGACGAACACCTGGCTCGCGACCAACATGGTCGGGACCGGCCCGTACCTCCTGGCCCCCGGCTCGTACTCGCCCTCGGGCACGGGGTACTCGCTGACCGTCAACCCGAGCTACTGGGGGGCCGCCTACGCGTCCGCCGAGCCGTGGAACGTCTACCTCCAGCCGGCGAAGGCGGCGATCCAGATCAACTTCCAGTCGAACACCGCGATCACCGTCCAGGACCTCAAGGACGGGGCGGCCGTCGGCGCCTCGTTCGCCTACCTCGGCCCGAGCACGATCTCGCAGCTGCAGTCCAGCCGCTGCGTCACGGTCCAGGCGCTCCCGACGGTCTACGGATCGACCGGCGGCTCGTGGTGGATCTACATGAACCAGAACACCGCGCCGTTCAACAACATCTACGTCCGCGAGGCCGTCGTCCACGCGATCAACTACACGCAGATCATCCAGGACGCGTTCGGCGGCTACGGGAGCCAGTGGGTCGGACCGGTGCCCCCGGCCTACCCGTACTACAACCCGGCGAACCTGAGCCCGTACCAGTACAACCTCAACCTGGCCAAGCAGGAGATGGCGCAGTCGCCGTGGCCGAACGGCTACCCCACGCCGCTCAACTACCTCTACATCACCCCGAGCGAGGATTGGGCCGCGACGGCGACCCTGCTCAAGGCCGACCTGGCCCAGATCGGCATCACGCTCAATCCCGTGGGGATGCCGCTCGAGCAGCTCTACAGCGAGCAGACGATCGACCCCACGACCGGCGTGTGCACCGCGCAGGAGGCGGTGAACGGCGGACCGTTCCCGATCGGTCAGGAGTTCTACACGTCCGACTACATCTCGCCGGACGACTGGACCCAGAACGACGCGATCAGCTACGGCAGCGCGAACATGTGCATGAGCGCCTACGCGAACGCGACGATGGA
>JAKAOB010000039.1 GCA_021812305.1 Thermoplasmata archaeon | reverse complement strand
CGGAGATCCGGGAGTGCCGTTCCCGCTCGTCGTGCGGCTCGCCGGCGGGGTGCCGCCGTACTCGGTCGCCTGGTCGGTGACCCCCAACGGCTCGAGCGGCTCGGAAACGGTCGAGACGGCGTCGGAGTTCACGACCTCGGTGACGGCCGACGCGCCGGGCGCGGCGTGGGCCACGGTCACCGTGACCGACGCGGACGGCGAGGTCGGCACGACGACCGCACGGGTCACCGACATCGCCCCGGCCCCCTCGCTGATCCTGACCGGCTCGGCCGGTGCGGCGGAGGCCGGCCGGGGGGTGACGGTCTCGGGACTGTGGAGCGGGGGCGTCGAACCCGTCGTCTGGACGGTCGCCGCGTCCCTTCCCGTCGTCGACGGCTCGGCGCCCGTGGGCACGCTCGGGGCCCCGGGGCCGCTGGCCTGGTCGGGGACGTTCGCGGCCGCCGGCAACGCGACGGTCGTCGTGGAGGCGACCGACGCGGACGGGGTCACGATCCTGCGGACCCTCTCGCTCGAGGTCTACCCGGCCCTGACGGTCGGCCTCGCCCTCGGGGCCGCGTCCGTCGCCCCCGCGAACCCGATCCCCGCCTCGGCCGAGGTGAGCGGGGGGCTGGCTCCGTACACCGTCACCTTCGCGGTGACGGGGGGCGGCGCCACGTCGGGGAACCTCTCCGCCGCCGGCCCGGCCGTCGCCACCCTTTCGACGGGCACGGCAGGGTTCGCCATCGTGAGCGTCTCGGTGCGCGACGCCCTCGGCGTCGTGGCGATCGCGCGCTCGACGATCCTGGTGAGCGCGGCCGCCGCGGGCAACGCCACGACCGCCACCCCGCCCGCGGCCGCGCCGTCCTGGGTCGCGTGGCCGGTCGCCCTGCTCACGATCGGGGGAGCGGCGGCGATCCTCCTCTGGCCGCGCCTGCGACGGCGCCGTTCCCCTGCCCCGGCCCCCAACTCGCTCGGGGTCGTGCGGAAGCTCCTCGAGGACGGAACCCCGCTCGATCGGGAGACGCTGGTCTACCTCGCCGAGGAGGAGGGATCGCCCCCCGACCGGACCCGCGCGGCCGTCGAGAGCTGGGAGCGCGCCGGGCGCGTCCGCGTCGACCCCAGCGACGAGGGGGCGGAACTCCTGACCTGGGTCGAACGGGCCGCTGCGCCCGCGCGACCGCCGGAGGGAGGGGCGCCGTGACCGGCCGGACCTCCCTTGCGCCCCCGACGCTCCCGTGGCTCGCGGCGCTCCTCCTGCTGGTCCCGGCGGTCGCCCCGGGGCCGCTTTCGGCGCCCGAGTTCCCCCGACCCGTCACGGGGACCTCCTCCGCCGTCGGCAACTTCTCCGCCGCGGTCAATCGCATGGTCACCCTCCTGGGGGTCGCGGGCGGGGGGATCCTTGCCCTGGCCTGGGCGAGGGTCGCGCTCAGCTGGTTCTCGAACGACGTATCGAAGAAGGTGCAGGCGAAGGATCGCGCCCGGGACGCCGTGGTCGGGTCGCTGCTGTTCGTCGCGGCCATCTCGGGGCTCCTCTGGGGTCTCGCCCACTGGGTCGTGACCGGCACCTGACGGAGCGGCCATGAATTGGACGTCGGCGGCCATCCAGGCGATCCTCTTCGCGATGTTCGCGGCCCTGACCGGGGTCCTCGCCGCGGTCCTCGGGCCGACGTACGACAACGTCCTCGTCCCCGAGCTCCAGTCCTCCGCGCTCTACCCCGTTCTCGGCCCGGGGGGCGGGAGCGGTGGGTCGTTCCTCGCGACCGCCGCCTCGTTCTCCGGCTTCCTGCTCACGACGCTGGTCGACCCGGCGATCGCCCTCGTCGGGCTGGCCGTCGGCGGTCTCTATCTCGCGCGGGCGGTCCTCGGACGTTGGGCGACGCGGCTGGAGCACCTCCTCCCGCGCCTCGTCTTCGCCGTCGTCCTGTCGAACTTCTCCCTCCCGATCGCCGGAGCCCTGCTCGGGCTCGCCGGAGCGACGTACCCGACGGTCGCCGGGTTCGACCACGGAGCATGGCAGCACTGGGTGAACCTCGCCGGTTACGGGGAGGTCTCCTTCTCCTGGGACAACGGGGTCCTCGCCTTCGTCGTCACCTTCGGCCTGTTCTCCCTCGTCCTCCTGCTGTCGGCCGCGGTCGCGGTGCGGGACGCGCTGCTGGGAGTCCTCCTCGTCCTTCTACCGGTGGTGACCCTCCTCTGGCCGATCCCGTCGCTGGCCCCGCTCGCGAAGCGGGCGTGGAAGATGTTCGGCGAGCTGGCGTTCCTCCCCTGCGTCCTCGTCATTCCCCTCGAGCTCGCCGTCGGTTCGCCCAGCGTCCTGTTGCTCCTCGGCTACCTCACCGTCGCCCTGTCCGCCCCGTCGCTCATCTCGCTCGCCGGCGCCCAGCTCACCGGCGGAGGATTCCCCTCGGGCGGGTCCGCGCTCGCCGGAGGTCTCCAGCGGGGCCTCGCGACGAGCTCCCAGGCCGTCCAGGGCTACTTCCGCCCGTTCGCGCGCGGCGGGGCCGCGGTGGGCCGGGGGAAGGTGCCACCGTCCCCCACGGCCGGGGTGACCCGGGCCGTGGCCGGCGCAGGGTCCACGTTCGGCCGGGCGGCCCTGCCCGCGGCCGTCCCGGTGATGGCCGGTGAGTTCCTGGGCCGCGGGGCGTCGCACCTCGTCCGACACCTCCAGCAACGCCGTCCGGGAAAGGGCCCCGGCCCCCGGGCTCCGCGGGACCGCTTCCCGTCGGTCCGGAAGGCGCGCGGATGATCACCGACGACGCGCCCGAAACGGCCGGACCGCCGACGGTCGGCCTCCCCGAGTCGCTCGACCGACGCCTGCGTCTCGGCCCCTTCCCGTCGGCCCATGACGCCCTCAAGTTCGCGACGTGGGCGGCGGTCGGTGCGCTCGTCGCCGCGTTCGCCGGGGCCGTCTACTGGCTCCCGTTCCTCGGCGGCGGGTTCCTGATCGCGGTCTACCGGCACGACGGAAAGAGCCTGGACGAGGCGATCACCGACCGATGCTCGTTCCACCTGCGGGCGATCGTCGGCCGCCCCCGGGGCCACGGCGCCGCGGTGCCCCCCCACGTCGGCGCCGTGGCCCGCGTCGGCGCGGACGCCCTGGTGGCGGTGATCCGGGCGGGCGGGATCCCCGTCGCGTTCCTGCCGCCGCTCGAGGCCCGCCGGCTCTTCGACGGCTTCCGTGAGCTCCTGGCCCGCCTCGGCGACGGGTTGTACCTCTTCGTCGGCGTCGAGGCGATCGAGCCCGGACCGTTCCGGCCCGCCCCCGGCCTCCCCGGCGTGCCGGAGGCCGCCGCCCGCGACGGCTACCGCGAAATGGTCACCCTGCTCTGCCGCCGACGTTACCGGCGACGCGTCCTTCTCGTGGTCTTCGAACGCGGGACCGCCGCGACCGTTGCCGGTCGCCTCGAGGCCCGGGCCGCCACGGCCATCGAGGAGCTGGCGCGGCTCGGAGTTCCCGCCGAGCGTCTCCGGGACCGCCCGCTCCAGCGGGCGCTCCGGGAGATCGGCTGGGACGGGGGCCGACCGTGAGATCCCCCCCGCCGCGCCCCCCCTCCTTCCGGTTCGACGCGCTCTCCGCGGCCGCGGGGCTCGGGGCCGTCACCGGGGCGCTCGCGGTGGCGGCGCCGTACTTCAACGGGCTCGCCGCGGCCCTCGGCGGCCTCACCCTGGGCACCTGGCTCCTCCGGGGCGGCGCGGCCGGCCCGTGGGGCTCCGGCGCGCAGCGGCGACCGGCGGCATTCGCCTTTGCGGCCGGCCTCGCCGCCTGGGGACTGTTCCTGGACCCCCCGCCGTTCCTCGCTCCCCTCCGGGGATTGGCGCTCGGCGCCGCGGGGCTCGGTCTGTGGTGGACCCGACGCACTTCCGTCCGGTTCGGGGGCGGATAGCATGCGGACGGGGACGGCCGGGGGCCCCGCGGACCGGGAAGGCCCCGACCACGTCGTCCGCGGCCGCCGAGTCGACGCGCCGCTCCTCCTCCCGCATCTTCCCGGGGAGGTGCCGTTCGGGTTCATCGGCCGCGTCCTGCCCACCTCCGAGCCCGCGGACCTGCGCCTGCAGCTGCACCGCATCCCGGTCGGACGCGCCCTCGCGCTCCTCTCGAGCGCCGAGGCCGTCGCCGAGGCGGAGCTCTCCACGGGCGACGACCGCGAGGGCGCGCGCCGCTCCCAGCTGGAGCTCGAGGCCGAGGGTGCCCATGCGCTCTCCCGGCGCGTGGCGGCCCGGGAGCAGGAGCTCTGGCGCGTCGGCGTGAGCGTGCACGCCGTCGCCCCGACCCCGTCGGTCGCCCGGCGGCGACGGGCCGAGATCGCCCGCCGGTTCCGGGCCCTCGGCTTCCGTCCCCGGGCCCCCGAGTTCGAGTCCGCCTGGGCCGCGGACGCGCCGGACCTTGCCGGGACCGAGCGGCGGCCGGCCGGCTACTGGCACACGCTGCACACGGACGGGATCGCGGCGTTCTTCCCGTTCGTCGACGAGACGGTCCTGGAATCCGGCGGGGTGCTCGTCGGTCTCCTGCTCGACGACGCGAGCCCCGTCTTCCTCGATCGGTGGTCCCAGGCGAGCCACTCCTGGGGGGTCTTCGGGGCGACCGGCTCGGGCAAGACCTTCTTCACGGCGCTCACGGTCCTCCGCTCGCTCTGGCAGCGGCCCGGCCTGACAGTGTTCCTTGTCGACCCGCTCGGCGAGTTCCCGGGGTTCGCCCGGGCCCTCGGCGGCTCGGTCCTATCGCTCGGCGACAGCGCCGGCGGCCGGCTCAACCCGCTCGACCCGGCCTCGGCGAACGGCGACCGTGCCGAAAAGGCCGGACGCGTCGCCGCCACCATGAAGGCGCTCTTCCCGAGCCTGCGCGATGAGGAGTCGGCGGTCCTCGACGCGGCCCTCGAGCGCCTCTATACGCGCGGACCCGATGTTCCGGTCCTCGGCGACCTGCTCGCCGCCGTGGAGTCCGCTCCGGGGCCCACCGGGCGCCTTCGCTCCCTCCTCGAGGTGTTCGGCTCCGGCTCGCTCCGCCACCTCAACGGGCCGACGTCCGTCGACTGGGGAGCGTCCCCGACCGTCGTGACGCTCACCGGCGTGCCCGACGCCCACCTTCCCTTCCACCTCGCCTACACCCTCGACGCCGTGTACGGGCGGATCGCCTCGACCCCGGGCCCGAAGCTGCTCGTCGTGGACGAATCCCACCTCCTCGCGCGGGACCCCGTGACGGCCTCCTTCCTCGACCGGCTCGTCCGCCACGTGCGCCACTTCGACGCGGGCGTCGTGCTCCTCAGCCAGAACCCCGACGACTTCCTCGGGACGGAGACCGGTCGCTCGCTCCTGCGGAACCTGCGTGCCACGCTCCTGCTGCGGCTGCCCGAGGTCTCGGCCGCGGCCGGCCGCTTCTTCGCGCTCACGCCCGCCGAGGCCGATTGGTTGCCCCGGGCCCGCCTCCCGCGGGAGGCCGGCTACTCCGAGGGGCTCTTGCGCTCCGGCCCGTCGCACCTGCCGCTCGCCCTGATCGCGTCGACGCCCGAGTACGAGTTCCTTTCCCGGGCGCTCTCGGGGGCCCGCGCACCCGAGGAGGCATGACGACCCTGCGCTTCGAGGGGCAGGTTTATGCCTCTTCCCGGGCGAGGGCTTCCCGTGTCGCAGCCGGAGGCGGCCTCGGCCGAGGGTCCCCCGCGCCGGCGCGAGAGCTGGAGCCTGAAGACGCTCGTCGAGGAGGCCGCCGGGCGGCCGATCGGCGACCTCGTCGACCCCGAGCAGCCGCTGCATCCGTACCTGCGGGTGAAGATGGGGAGCGACGCGCCGACCGCGGGTCGCACCGCCCCGATCGCCGGCGCCGGGCCCGAGCCCGACGCGCTCGACCCGGTCGATCGCATCCACCCCCCCCTCACCGGGGCGACGGGGCGTCGCCTGCATGGGCCGCAGCACGAACACCACCCCGAGACCTTGGGCGCCCTCGACACCGAGCGGGAGCCGATCGCCCCGGGGATCCGACCCCACCCTCCCGGCCCGTCCCGACGCCCCGAGCGCATCTACCTGCACTACCTCCTCCTCCACCTCGACCGGTTGAGCGACAGCGCGCTCCGCTACCTCGCCCAGGCCGTCCGGGAGGAGATCGATCACCGGGACGGTCCCGGAACGGTCCCGACCGTGGCTACGGCGCCGATGCCCGCTGACGCAGCTCGGCCGCCCTGACGGGGTCGATCTCGAAGCCGACCGCATCGCGGCCGAGCGCCGCCGCCGCCCAGAGCGTGGTGCCGGTGCCCGCGAACGGGTCGAGGACGGTCTCCCCTTCGACGGAGAACATCCGGATCAGGCGCCGAGGGATCTCGGCGGGGAAGGCCGCCGTGCGTCGGCCCTCGGGTCCCTGGCGCTCGGCCCGGACGTCGCCCCAGAGCTGCGAGAACCACCGGTCCCGCTCGGCCCGGCTGAAGCGGCTGCGGGCGCGGGCGGCGTCGTGCGGCGGGAGGCGGCGGATCCGGCCCTTGCGGAAGAGCAGGATGTACTCGCAGTCGAGGGTCACGTAGGCGTTGGGAGGCAAGAAACCGGAGCCCAGGTAGGCGTTCGGCCGGTTCATCGGTTTCTTCCACAAGAGGTAGGGGAGGGGGGTCAGCCCGAGCCGGCGCCCGCGCACGAGCACCTCGGCATGGTTCGGCCAGAGGGCGAAGGCGCCGTCGGAGCTGCGGAGCGCGTCGCCGATGTTGACGGCGAGCAGGCCCCCGGGAACGAGGACCCGGACGCACTCGGCCCAGACCGCCTCGAGGACCGTGTGCATCGCGTCGTACGTGGTCGCCCCGAGCCGCGCGAAGAGTTCGTCCCACTGCGGGATCATCGGATACGGCGGCGAGGTGACGACGAGGTGGATCGACGCGTCGGCCACCGGCGCCATGCGGCGGGCATCGCCCGCGTAGACCCGTATCATCGCGGCGGGGAGCGCTCCCTGCCCGGCGCCGAGAGCCCGGCGGGGTTAATACCCCCCGCCCCGGTGATGGAGGCGATGCGCCTCGACCGCCCGGTCCTCCAGGTCGCCCTCGACTTCGAGAACCTGTCCCGGGCGCTCCTCGCCGCGCGCGAGGCCGTCGAGGGGGGCGGGGAGTGGATCGAGGCCGGGACCCCGCTGCTCAAGAGCGAGGGGCTCGATGCCGTGCGCGAGCTCAAGAAGGCGTTCCCCGGCCACCGCATCGTCGCGGACATGAAGGTGATGGACACCGGCGCCTTCGAGGTGGAGATCGCCGCGAAGGCCGGGGCCGACCTGGTGACGGTCCTCGGCGCGGCCGATGACGACACCATCGCCGAAGCGGTCCGCGGCGGGGAGCTCTACGGGGCGGAGGTCGTCGTCGACCTGCTCAACGTCCCCGACCCCGTCGCGCGGGCCAAGCGCTCCGCCGAGCTCGGCGCCGCGGCCGTCTGCTGGCACATCGGGATCGACATGCAGATGGCCGGCAAGACCCCGTTCGAGGTCCTGGGCGAGCTGGCCCGCGGATCGCCCCTCCCCGTCGCCGTCGCGGGAGGCCTCAACTCCGAGAGCGTTGCGGCGGCGACCCGGGCCGGGGCCCGCATCCTCATCGTCGGCGGGGCGATCACGAAGAGCCCCGACATCCGCGCCGCAACGCAGGCGATCCGGCGCGCGATCGACACCCGGACGGAGGTCGCGACGGAACTGTTCCGCCGCTACGGACCGGACGAGATCCGCGCCGCGCTGTCGAAGGTCTCGACCCCGAACGTCTCGGACGCCCTCCAGCGGCGGGGCGCGCTCCACGGGCTCCTCCCGCGGCTCAAGGACGCGACGGTGCGCTTCGCCGGCCCTGCGGTCACGGTCGTGACCCGGGACGGGGACTGGGCGAAGCCCGTGGAAGCGATCGACCGGGCCAACCCCGGGGACGTCCTCGTCATCGACGCGGGCGGCGGCGACACCGCCGTCTGGGGGGAGCTCGCGTCCTGGAGCGCCCACGGCCGCGGCGTCGCCGCGGTCGTCATCGACGGGGCGGCCCGCGACATCGACGCGATCCTCGAGCTCGGATTCCCCGTCTTCAGCCGGTCGGTCTCGCCGAACGCCGGTGAGCCGAAGGGCCTCGGAGAGATCGGTGTCGAGGTCGAGGTCGGGGGCCAGCGCGTGCGGCCCGGCGACTGGATCGTCGGCGACGCGAGCGGGCTCGTCGTGGTTCCCCGCGAGCGCGCCCAGGAGGTCGCGAACCGGGCCCTCGATGTCCTCGAGCACGAGAACCGGGTCCGCGAGGAGATCCGACGCGGCTCGACCCTGAGCGCCGTCCAGAAGCTGGAGCGCTGGGAACGGGTCGGCTGAGCCCCCGTCCCGGGACCTCCCGCCGCCCGCACGCATCGATCCGGCCGCGCTTCGGCCCGGGCGCTCTGCCCGTCGGGGCCGGTGATCGGCGGGGTCCCCGTCCCCTCCGGCTCGACCGGGCGGCCCTCGGTCGAAGCGGTCGGACCCGGAGCGACCTCCGTCCGGGATATGTGCTACCCTATCGCAAATATTGTCATATTTAGAAATATATATTCTAAATGCATCTTCTATATATTCTCCGCCTCAGTGCTTCGGCTGGTGTCGACCGTCGTCCGTCCGCGGGTCCGCCGCGCCCCGGGGCAAGACGAACGAGCCCCCCACCTGAGAGGTAGAACAGAACCATGAGCAGCCCACAGACGAGTCCGCCATCGATGAACGACAGCCTGACGGGGACGGCGCCCCGCGGATCCCGACGCCGCAGCTTCTCGGCCGGAGTGGCCGTGGGGCTCGCGGTCGTTCTCCTGATCGTCGGGGTCGGCGCCGGCTTCGCGGTGGGGAAGTACTACGGCAACTCCACCACCACCGCGGCCTCGGGCAGCTGCAGCACGACGATCTCGGAGACGGGCTCGAGCCTGATCTACCCGTACCTCCAGATCCTCTCGCCGAACTACACCGCCCAGAACCCCGGGATCTGCCTGTCCCCCCAGTCCACGGGCAGCGGGACCGGGATCAGCTCGGCCGAGTCCGGCGTCGTCGACATCGGCGGCACCGACGCCTACCTGCTCCCCTCGACGGCGGCGCAGTACAACCTGATCAACGTGCCGATCGCCATCTCGGCACAGCTGGTCGTCTACAACCTCCCGGGGATCAGCCAGCATCTCAACATCAACGGGACCATCGCCGCGATGATCTACCAGGGGACGATCACGAAGTGGAACGACCCCTTGATCGTCGCCGCGAACCCCGGCGTGAGCCTCCCCTCGAACACCATCGTGCCCATCCACCGTTCCGACGGGAGCGGGGACACGTTCATGTGGTCGTCCCTGTGCTACATGTCCTGGGCCGGCTGGAAGCAGGGCTACGGGACCACCATCTCCTGGCCCGTCGGTCCGGGAGCGACGGGGAACGCCGGCATGGTCACGACGCTCGCGAGCACCCAGTACGGGATCGCCTACATCGGGATCAGCTACCTCTCCGAGATCAAGTCGACGGCAGGGCTCCAGTACGGCGCGCTGGGCGACCAGAACGCGAACTACAACGGGTCCGTCAGCTCGGGCGGGGCGGGTCAGCAGAACTACATCATGCCGACGCCGCAGAACATCAGCCAGGACGCCAACCTTGCGCTCGCGAACCTCCAGCCGCCGAGCGTGGCGATCAGCCTGATCCTGGGCGGTGTGCCGGGCGCGACGAACCTCCAGCTCGGCAAGGGCGGGACGAACTCGACCGCGACCTACACCACCCCCTATCCGGACACGAACCTGGAGTACACGCTGATCTCCCTTGAGCCGAAGAGCACCGCCCACCAGAAGTGGGTCGTGAACTTCCTCGAGTGGGCGCTCACGTACGGGGGGACGTACGCCGCGAAGGCGAACTTCCTGCCGCTGACCGCCGAGGTGATCGGGTACGACATGTTGGCGCTCAACGCCGTGCCGGTGAGCGCCTAGATCGGTAAGGGACGTCTGTGGCAGACCCCGGTGACCAACCCGTTCCGGTGCCCGCGGGCGAAGCGCCCGCGGCACCTGCCGCGTCCCCCCCGGTCGCCCGCGCGCGCACGGACCGATGGGCCTGGGTCGGCAGCCCGCTCGCGCTCCTTCCGCTCCTCCTGGTCGCCACGGTCGCGATCGTCCTGCTCGTGGCGAGCGGACTGCACAACTTCGGCGGCTCCTTCTGGAGCACCCGGTACAACTTCCTGCCCGGGGACCCGGCCGGATCGAGCTGGGGGATCGGGGCCTTCGTGGCGGGAACGGCGATCACGGCCGGCCTCGCCCTCGTGCTCGCGACCGCGCTCAGCCTCGCCCTGTCGATCTCGATCGTCGTCTACCTGCCCAGCCTGCCGAGCCGGGTGCTGACGATCCTGACGAACCTCCTGGCCGGGATCCCGAGCGTCGTCTACGGGATCTGGGGGTTCGTGGTCCTCGCGCCCTATTTCGGGTTCACGCTCGAGCCGGGGCTGCGGGACGTACTGGGGTGGCTCCCCGGCTTCGGCGGACCGGCCTCGGAGATCGGCCCGTACGGCATCCTCCTGGCCGTGTTCATCCTCACGATCATGATCATCCCCCTCACGACCGCGCTGATGCGGGACGCCCTGCGCAGCGTACCGCACGACCTCATCGACGCCGGCCTCGCCTTGGGCGCGACCCGCTGGGAGGTCGCCCGACGGGTACGCATGCGGACCGCCCGCCTCGGGATCGGGAGCGCCATCCTCCTTGGGTTCGGCCGTGCGGTCGGGGAAAGCGTGGCCGTGGCGATGGTGATCGGGGCCGTTCCGCGGCTTCCGCTCAGCCTCTACTCCGCCTCGACCAGCCAGGCCTCGTTCATCTTCTACCAGCTCGACAGCGCGTTCTTCTACCCGTTCCTGCTCCGCTTCCTGGTCGAGATCGCGCTCGTCCTCCTCGCGATCGCGCTGATCGTGAACCTGGCCGCGCAGCGGCTGACCCGCACGGAGATCGCCACCGCCACCACCGTGGGCGGCGCCGGGGGGCCGTAGCGTTCATGGCGCTCGCTTCGGGCGTGGCGGGGCCGGCGAACGGCGCCGACCTCCTGACCAGCACGGGGCGCCTTCGGCGGCGGCTCGTCTTCGACCGGGTCATCGGCTGGGCCCTGCTCGCCGCGTTCCTGGTCGTCCTCTTCCCGCTCTTCGACATGCTCTACTGGGTCTCCGCGAAGGCTCTGCCGACGCTCACGTGGGGCACCCTGACGCAGAACCAGGTGGGCACGGGAGGCGGCCTGTATCCGATGATCGTGGGGACGTTCGTCCTCATCGGGATCGCGACGGCGATCTCCACGGCCATCGGAGTGGTCGCGGGCTTCTACACGAGCGAGTACGCCCCCGCCCCCGTGGCCCGGGTCGCGCGCATCGCCGGCAACCTGCTCGCCGGAGTGCCCGCGATCGTCCTCGGCTACTTCGGCTATTTCTTGCTCGTGATCTATACCGGCTGGGGGTTCACCGCGCTCGCCGGCGGCATCACGCTCGGGATCTTCATGACGCCCTACATCTACCGCACGACCGACGTGGCGTTGACCAACGTTCCGCCGGCCCAGCGCGAGGCCGCCCTCGCGATGGGCAGCCGCCGGGGGCAGTACCTGGTCCGGGTCGCCTTCCCGATCGCGATCCCCACCATCCTCACCGGGATCTTCTTCGCGATGGCGCTCGGCCTCGGAGAGGCCGCGCCGATCCTCTACACCGCCGGGTTCAGCTCGACGCCCATCACCAGCCTGATGTCGCCCACCGGCTCGCTCGCGGTGGCGATCTGGCAGTTCTACGACTTCCCCTCCACCTACGGCTCCTTCCTGGCCCTCGCGTTCCAGGCGGCGTTCCTGTCGATCGTCATCGTCCTCGTCCTCAACGTCGCGGTCCAGTTGCTCTCCGACCGGTATCGTCGCCGCCTGCGGGGGCTGTACCAGTGAGCGCGTCCGACCCGGGCGCGGCCCCCGTCCTGACGGTCGAGCACCTGACGGTCCGGTCACCGACCCGCACGATCCTCTCGGACGTGTCGCTCGAGTTCGCCGACAAGGAAGTGACGGGCATCATCGGCCCTTCGGGGTGCGGAAAGACGACGTTCATCCGCACGCTCAACCGCATGATCGATACGAGCCCCGGGCTTCGGGTCGAAGGCTCGGTCCGCTACCGCGGCCAGGACATCTACGGACGGGGCGTGAACCCGGTGCTCGTCCGCCAGCGGATCGGCATGGTCTTCCAGCGTCCGACGGTCTTCCCGATGTCGATCTACGAGAACGTCGCCTTCGGGCTCCGCCTCCTCCGGACGGAGGAGGAGACGGTGGAGAGCGTCGTCCGCCGTTCCCTCACCCGCGCGGGCCTGTGGAACGAGATCGGGTCGAACCTCGACCAGCCGGCCCTCGAGCTCTCCGGCGGCCAGCAGCAGCGCCTGTGCATCGCCCGGGCGCTCGCGATCGAGCCGAAGGTGCTGCTGTTCGACGAGCCCACGTCGAGCCTCGACCCGATCGCGGCGCAGAAGGTCGAGGAGCTCTTCGGCGAGCTCAAGAAGGACTACGCGGTGATCATCGTCACGCACAATCTCCAGCAGGCGGCCCGCGTCGCGAGCCGGACCGCCTTCCTCTACCAGGGCCGCCTGATCGAGTCCGGCCCGACCGAGGCGCTCTTCGAGCGGCCCAAGGAGAGTTTGACCCAGCAGTACATTACCGGGAGATTCGGATGACGGAGGAGCCGCCCGCGGAGACGGAGACCCACCGCCGACTGGAGACGGAGCTCGAGCGCCTGCGCCACCGGGCGACGGAGATGGGCACCCTGGCGCTCTCCATGGTGCACGACGGGTGGACGGCGTTCCGCTCGGGGGACCTCGCCCTCGCCCAGAGCGTCCTCGACCGGGACACGGAGCTGGACCGGTTCGACCAGGACGTCGAGCACGAGGTCATCGGCTTCCTCGTGACCAAGCAACCCGCCGCGGGGGACCTGCGGGCCGCCGCGGCGCTCCTCAAGAGCACGACCCACCTCGATCGGATCGGTCGCCTCGGCTTCGACATGGCCCGCATCGCCACCCCCACCCAGGGCCCCGACATCCCCGAGGACATCCTGACCCTGCTCGACGCGATGGACCAGACCGTGGAGTCGATGGCCCAGCAGTCGTTTCAGGCGATGGAGCGGGCCGATGCGGAGCTCGCCCGGGCGCTCTTCCCCCGGGACGACGAGGTCGACTGGAAGCACCGGCAGGCGACGCGGCTCATCGTACGCGAGCTCGTGCACGACCCGCTCCTGGCCCCGCGGCTTTCCGGCACGCTGCTCGTGGCCCGCCATCTCGAACGGATCGCGGACAACGCCTGCAAGATCGGCGAGCGCACCATCTATGCGGTGACCGGCCAACGACGGGCCGAGTACCTCCCGCGCCATCCGTACCGGCCCTACGCCTTGGAGACCCGTTCGGGGAAGTGACCTCGCGATCGCGTTCCGGGGGGAGGAACACTTGAAACCCCCGGTAGGCTAGGGGCCCGCGGCAACGCTCCCGTAGTCTAGTCCGGTCAAGGATAGAGGGCCTTCGAGGCGCCCACGGGCGCCGAGGACACCCTCCAACGTGGGTTCAAATCCCGCCGGGAGCACCCCCATCGCGCCGTATCGGCCGGCCCGTTTCGGCGGGCCGAGCGGCACAGGGGGGGCCCCGGCGGAGCCCCCGGCGGCGGCCGAGCGAAACCCTACGGACCCGCGCTCTTCCAGGTCACGGAGAAGCTCGTCTGGTCCGACGAGATCGCGGACGGCAGGGCCTTGACCGTCGTCGCGCTCGAAACGCTCACCATGGTGATCGCGACGGCCGTGGAGAACCCGCCGAGGTAGGCCGTCGTTCCTCCCACCGTGGCCGCGTTCGTCCCCGCCACGGAGGTCGAGTCGTAGCCGAAGGAGACGGTGCCGAAGTCCGAGAGCGGGAGCACCCCGGATACCGACGAAGGCGCCTCGGCGATCCACTCGGCCGAGGTCCTCGCGGCGTTCCGTACCGAGGCGGTGGTCGACGAGGACTTGCCGGTGGTCACGTCGGTGAGGGTCACCTTGAACTTCGCGCCCCCGAGGAAGTGCACCTGGGCCGAGATCGTGTCCCCGGGCGAGATCTTCAGGCCGGAGATGGTGTGGGAGGGATTCGGATAGAACTCGTACCAAGCGTAGTACGAGGGGGTCGAGCCCTTGCAGTCGGAGTCGGTCCCCGTCTGCTCCACGGTGCGGGAGCTGTACCCGTCGATGCCGACCCAGAAGGCGGCGTAGCCGCTCTTTCCCGAGGTGCACGTCGCCGTCGGCTGCACCCACGAGCCGTTCACGTTGGACACGCTGCCCTTCGCACCGGTGACGGCGTATCCCGCCCAGTTCGTCGAGCTCACGGAGCCCGATCGGGCCCCGTGCGTCAGGAAGAACGGCACCGTCCCGGCGGCCGTCGAGGCCGTTGCCCCCGCCGCGAGGAGCCAGGGGAGCACCACCAGAAGTCCGACCACGCCCCAGGCTAGATTCTTCCGCGCCATCCGTGCCGACCCGGTCGGGCAAGCGGCCTTCACCGCTTAAAACCGTGCGATGGCCTCTCAGGGAACATCGGCCGGGGACATCTCTCCCCAGATCTCCGACCGGACCCGCTCGCGCACTCGCGCGTACCGCACCGTCCGCTCGCGTTCGGCCCGCTGATGGCGGGTGAGGGTGAACCGAGCGCTCCCCCACGGTTCCGGGTAGCTCACTTCCCACAGGACCAGACCTTCCGGCTCGGCGAGCGGAAGCGGGAGGCGGGAGTCGCCACGGGCCGCGGCGATCAGGCGTTCGACCGAAACGGTCCCGTTGTCCACCGCGCGCAGGGCCGCGACCATCTTGCGCACCATCCCCCAGACGAACGATGGAGCCTCGATGTCGACCTCCAGAAAGCCGCCGGACGGGCGGACGTCGATCCGGCGCACCTCCCGCCAGGTCGGGGCCTCGCTCGGGAGGCCACGACCGAAGGAGCGGACATCGATGCGTCCCACCAGCTCGCGGGCGGCCCGCTGCCAGAGAGCGGGGTCGCGATCGGCGGCCGGTTCGTAGTAACGATACCATCGGCCGAGCGCCCGCCGAGGCCGGAACCCGGGGGGAACCTCGCGGGCGTGGGTGAAGAAGAGGTCCGGTGCGATGCCGTTGAGCGCGCGCAGGAGGGGGCCGCCGTCCAGGGAGGCGGTCAGAGTGAGGGCATTTCCGCGGGCGCTCACCCCGCGATCGGTCCGGCTCGCCACTTCGATGCCCGCCTCGGCCGCCCCGGAGGCGAGACCGGTACGGACGACCCCTCGGCGGATCTCGCCCTCGACCGTGCGCCGTCCGGGCTGGCGGGCCCACCCGGCGAATCCCGTGCCGTCGTAGCCGAACCGGACGAGCCAGCGCGCCGTGGTCCCCGATGCGGAGGGACGACTATGAGCTCTTGGAGCGGCGCCGCGGTGCGGCGGGCGGAGAGGGCGGAGCGGGGGGGGGCGCCTCTGCGGCCGGCGGACCCGCGGGAGCCGGGGAGCCGGCCGGCGGCACCGGGGGGGCCGAAGCCCGCTCGAGCAGTTTCCGGAACGTCTCGAAATGGGGCAGGAACGGGTCGGCCCGACGCCGCTCCTCGGACTCCCCCAGCGCGATCTCGAGCTGGGCCTTCGCCTTCGGATCCCCCCCCTGGGCCCGCACCGCGTAGACGCAGAGCAGCTGGTACGGCGCGAGGACGAGCGCATCGGTCCGCGGGGTGCTCATGTCGCCCTTGCGCGGGCGGTAGACCCGATCGATCGGGACGTTCTCGGCGACCGCCCGGCGGTGGCTGAACCCGAAGTACCGGCCCGCGCCGAGGACGCGGGTCACTTCGCGGACCCGGCCGGAGAAGGCGTTCGTCAGGCGGTCGCATTCCCGCCAGCACCACAGCCCGAATCCGAAGTCCCCTTCGAGGTACTCCTGCCAGGCCTGCTCGTAGATCCGGCGCTCGCGCTCCTCGTTCCCGACGTCGGGGTCGAACCCGGCCTTCCAGTCCGAGACCAGTGCATCGACCCGCATCGTGGAGGAGAACTGGCGGAACGGCGGAACGGCGGGCGGCTCGGCCATCGGCCCCGGGAAGCGGATGGCCTCTTAGCGGCTTAGGGCGGACGGACCGGCGGGCCGCGCGTAGACCGGCCGGCCCCCGATCCACGTCTCGTCGACCGCCTCGCTGCCGAGGCGGATGGCCGCCGGGACATCGGAGGTGGAGAGGATCACGAGATCCGCCGGTGCTCCGGGGAGGAGAACCCCCCCGCCGTCGAGCCCGAGGGCCTCCGCCGCGGGCACGGTGTAGAGCTCCATCGCCTCGTCCTCCGCGAGCCGTTCCTCGCGGACGGGCGCGCCCACCGCCGCCCGCATCCCCGTCCAGGGGTCCAGCGGCTCGATCGGGGCGTCGCTCGACCCGGCCAGGGTGATCCCCCGGTCCCGGAGGGTCCGGAAGGCGTACGTCCAGCGGGCCCGTTCCGGTCCGAGCCGCGCGGCCAGCCACGTGTCGCTCTCGGCGAACCTCGGCTGGACGACGACGATCGGGTCGATCCGCTTTAGTTCCTCCACGAGCGACGGCGGGGTGAGCGCGGCGTGCTCGACCCTCGGCCGACGCGGCTGGGGGACCCGGCCCAGGGCCCGAAGCACCGACGTCAGCGCGCGGTCCCCGATGGCGTGGACCGCCGGGGTGAGCGCGGCCCGTCGGGTCGTCTCGAGCACCTCATCCAGCGCGTCGTCGTCGGCGAGCGAGAGCCCGGTCTCGCCGGGGGCGTCCGCGTACGGCTCGCTCAGCCACGCGGTCCGGGCTCCGAAGGAGCCGTCCGCCACGACCTTGACACCGGCCAGACGGCGCCGGTCCCCGTCGCCCCAACCCCGATACTGGCCGAGCCGGGGAAGATGTTCCCAACGGAGGTAGGCCCGAACGCGCGGCATCGTCGTCCCCGAGCGCCCTTGGCGGTCGAGGGCGTCGAGGTCCTCCGGCCCGCAGCTCATCGCTCCGATCGCCGTCAGGCCCAGCCCCGTGGCTTCGGTGAGGATGCGCCCGAGCGTTCCGTCCTCCCGCGCGACCGCGGGAACGGCGAGCGCCCACAGCGGGGCGAGCGCGTTGTCGAACAGGAGTCCGTTCGGGGTCCCGTCCGCGGTCCGACCGATGCGCCCCCCCGGCGGGTCGGGGGACCGCCGGTCGATCCCCAGGGCCGTGAGGCCGGCCGAGTTCACGACCGCCGCGTGGTGGCAGTGCCGGTAGAGGATGACCGGACGGTCCCGCGTGAGCGGGTCGAGGTCCGCAGCGGTCGGGTAGCGACCCCCGGGGAACCGCTCCTGGTCCCAGCCCCGGCCGAGGAGCGGTCCGTCCCCCGGGGTCGACAGCCCCGGGCGCAGCCGCTCGAGGAGGTCGGCGAGCGTGGCCGCCCCCGACAGGTCCGCTCCGACGCGACCCAGCACGAGGCCGAGGACGTGGACATGCGGGTCAATGAGGCCGGGGATCGCCGTTCGCCCGACGAGGTCCCGGGTGACCGCGCCGGTCGGGCGGGCCCGCAGCACCTCCTCCCGGGACCCGACGACGCTCACCCGACCGTCCTCGATCAGGAGCGCCTCGGCCTCCCGCCGGCCGGAGCGGATGCGGCCGCCGATGAGCGCGGTCGCCTCGCCCGTCGTGCTCGCTCGCCCCGGTGCGGTCAGGTCCGGGGGAAGGAAACGGTTGCCGCCCGGGCACCCTAGACGTGAGTTTGGCACTTTATAAGCCACCTTCGACGCCCGGGAACTGACCCTTTTCGGCGAGCGAGAAGACCTGCACGAGGTGCGCCAGAGTTCCATCCGCCCGGGTCAACTTCCGCACCGCTCCGACC
>JAKAOB010000133.1 GCA_021812305.1 Thermoplasmata archaeon | reverse complement strand
GCAGGTCCGTGCCGCCGGCGAGGAAGTCGAACGCGCCCGGATGGGCCGCCGCGAGCCGGACCGCTTCGTCGACGCTCGACGGACGGTGCAGCTCGAACGGATCGAGGTGCACGGCTAGTCCCCCTTCCAGGCGCGGCCTTCGCGCCGGCGGGTCTCGATCCCCTTGACCACCTTGTCCGGGGTGATCGGAAGGTCCGTGAAGCGCACGCCCACGGCATCGTAGAGCGCGTTCGCGACGGCCGGCAGCGTCGCGACCAGGGGCCCCTCGCCCGCCTCCTTCGCGCCGAACGGTCCCTCGGGGTCCTCGGCGCCGACCAGGAGGCACTCGACCTCGGGCATCTGCATCGGCATCGGGATCTTGTAGTCGAGGAGCGACGGGTTCATCAGCCGCGCCCCGCGGTAGTTGAGCGACTCGCCCATGAGCTGTCCGAGCCCCATGTGGATCGACCCCTCGATCTGTCCTTCGACGGCGAGGCGGTTGAGCGGGCGGCCGCAATCGAACGCGGCCCAGACCTTGCCGACCCGGTAGTCGCCGGTCTCCGCGTCGACCGCGACGCGGGCTACGTACGCGGCGAAGGAGTAGGCGGGGGCGGTCCCCGCGCGCGCGCCCTTGAAGCTTCCCCCCATCGGGGGGGAGGAGTACGCGCCCGACGCGGTGAGGGCGCCGGTTCGTTCCATCGCGCGGTGGAGCGCCTCGAGGTAGGTGACCGCCAGGTCCGGCCGGTGCGCGACCTCGAAGCGCTCGGGGCCGACCCGGATCTGCTCGGGCGGATAGCCGAGGAGCTCGCTCGCGCCGTGCACGAGGCGCCCTTTGAGCTCCTCCGCGGCCCGTCGGGCGGCGTTGCCCATCATGAACGTGACGCGACTGGAGTAGCTGCCGAGGTCGATGGGGCTCACGTCGGAATCCACGCGGACGACATGCACCCGCTCCAGATCGACGCCCACGACCTCGGCGACGATCGCGGCGAGGAGCGTGTTCGAGCCCTGCCCGATGTCGGCCTGCATCGAGTGCACGGCGATGCCGCCGTCCATGTCGACCTTGAGGTGGACCGTCGACTGGGGCATCTTCGGGGTGAAGTGGATCGGGCTGTTCGAGCCGGAGATGTAGAACCCGCAGCCGAGGCCGATCCCCTCCCCGAAGGGGAGGCGGCGGAACGAGGACTCCCAGGCGCTCGCCGCGCGGACGGCGTTTAGGCACGCGAGGAACGACGTCGACGTGATGCGGAACTGGTTGACGGTCGTGGAGTGCGGCGCGAGCGCGTTGCGGCGCCGCAGCTCGAACGGGTCGACCCCGATCTTCTCGGCGAGCTCGTCGAGCGCCACCTCGATCGTGTACCGGACGTTCGTCCCGCCGTGGGCCCGCATCGCCCCGCTCGGCGGGCGGTTCGTGTAGACGCGCCGGCCGTGGTAGCGGAAGTTCGGGACGCGGTACGGGCCCATCGCGAGGACCCCGTTGTAGTACGTCGTCACGGTGCCGAACGAGCTCCAGGCGCCCCCGTCGATGGCGGCGGTGAGGTCGTAGGCGAGCAGGTGGCCTTCCGCGTCGGCGGCGACCCGCAGATCGTTCTGGGTGGGATGGCGTCCGTGGTTGGTGAGGAAGACGTCCTCCCGATCGAAGAGGATCTTGACGGGGCGGCCGGTCTCGAGGGCGAGGGCGGCGCACGCGATCTCGTGCGGCAGGGGGTCCGACTTTCCGCCGAACCCCCCACCCACCTCCGGCTTGATGACCCGGATCCGGTGCATCGGCAGGCCCAGGACCTCGCTCAGGGCACGGTGCAGGTAGTGGGGGACCTGCGTCGCGGACCAGACCGTGAGCCGGCCGTCCGGCGTCGCCTCGGCGATCGTCGCCATCGGCTCGGTGAAGGCGTGGGTGACCCCCGCGAAGCTGCCGCGGACGCGGACCGTGTGGGCGGCCCGGGCGAACGCCGCATCGACGTCGCCGAAGTGCTGCGCGACCTCCTTCTGGACGTTCGAGCCGTGGAGGCCCCGCGCGTGGATCGGGTCGGTCACCGGGGCGATCCCGACCTTCGGGTCGGTGTGCTCGGCGAGCGGCTCGACGTCGACGCGGATCGCGGCGAGCGCCCGCTCCGCGGTCGCTTCGTCCTGGGCCGCGACGGCCGCAAGAATGTCGCCGATGTAGCGGACCTTGCCGACGGCGATCGCTGTCTCGTCATGGGTGATCGGGAGGACGCCGAAGGCCGTCGGATAGCGCTCGCCGGTCAGGACGGCGTAAACCCCGGGAAGGGCGCGGGCGGCGCTCGGGTCGATCGAACGGATCCGCGCGTGGGCCCACGGGCTGCGCAGGAGCCGCCCGACGAGCATCCCGGGACGCTTGAGGTCGTCCGTGTACTCGGCGCGCCCGGTGACCTTGAGGGGCCCTTCGACGTACGGGATGCGCCCCCCGAGCAGCCGCAGCGGGTCGGGCCGGGCCGACGCGTCCAACGCTACCGTCCCTCCGCGGCGGCGAGCACGGCCTCGATGATCTTCGCGTAGCCCGTGCAACGGCACAGGTTGCCCGAGAGGCCGCGGACGACCTCGTCGCGCGAGGGATGGGGGTGCTCCCGGAGCAGCGCCGTGGCGGCGACGATGAACCCCGGGGTGCAGAAGCCGCACTGGGTCGCCCCGTGCTCGACGAAGGAGCGCTGCAGGGGCGAAAGCCCGCTGGGGGGGCTGATCCCCTCGATCGTCGTCACGGAGCGGCCGTCGGCCAGGCGGGCCAAGGTCAAGCAGGAGAGGACCGGACGGCCGTCCAGAAGCACCGTGCAGCAGCCGCAGGTGCCGAGGTCGCAGCCGCGCTTCGTCCCCGTGAGGTTGAGCTCCTCTCGCAGCAGGTCGAGCAGGACCCGCTCGTCCGGGCAGGTCGCCTCGACCGGGTGGCCGTTGAGCGTGAGCCTAACCGGAGCGCGCAAGCCGCTCACCCCCGCTCTGGGCGGACCGGGCCGCCGCCCGGGCCTCCCGGGAGGCGGGCGGGTGGAGCGAGGCGACGATCTCGGCGACCACGCTGATCGCGATCTCCGCCGGGGTCTCCGCTCCGATCGGCAGTCCGATCGGGGCGTGGACCCGAGCGAGGCGCTCCTCCGTCGCCCCCTGCCGCCGCATCTGCGCGAACAGATGCTCGCGCTTCGAGACGCTCGAGATGAGCCCGATGTAGTTCGGGAACGCCTCGAGCGACCGGCGGAGGACCTCGCCGTCCTTCATCGCATCGTATCCGAGCAAGTAGAGGTGCGTGAACGATGCCGGGTCAAAAACCTCCCATAGCCGCCCCGGCTCGACGACCTCGGTCCGGGCCGCGGAGGGGAACCGGTCGCGACCGACCCAATCCGGGCGGTCGTCGGCCACGCTGAACTCGACCTCGAGCGCGGGCAGCAGCCGGGCGATCGCCTCGGCCACGTGCCCCCCGCCCCAGAGCAGCAGGTTCGGACGCGCGCCGACGTACTCGAGTGCGATGTCGACCGACCCCCCGCAGAGGCTCGGCAGTCCGCCCGCCTTCCACTTCTGCAGGTCGAAGTGGACGAGGTCGCCCCGCCGCGCTTCGAGCGTCTTCCGCGCGAGCTCCTTAACGTTTTCTTCGAGCGCCGCGCCCCCGACCGTCCCGACGGTCGTGCCGTCCTCTCGGACGATCATCGACGCCCCGATCTTCCCCGGGACCGAGCCGACGGCGCGCACGACCGTCGCACGGACGAACGGCCGATGGGCGTCGAGGAGGCGAAGGGTCTCGGCCGCGATCCGACGGTCCATCAGCGCCCCCCGCGGGCGGCCCGCTCGGCCCGCGCGCGCTCGAAGGCCTCGGGGGTGTCCACGTTGGCGAGGACCCCGGGATCGTCGGACGCGATCC
>JAKAOB010000132.1 GCA_021812305.1 Thermoplasmata archaeon | reverse complement strand
CCGCGTCGCGGGGGAAGTATTTCCGCAGCGCGGCCCGGATCGCCGGGAGATCCGGGCGTCGGCGCGTGACCGCGACCAGAGGCCGTTTTAGCCGCCGGGAGAGGGCGGCGAGGTCGATGACGTTGAACCCGCCCACGACGACCCCGTCGAGGAGGATCGCGCGGACCCCCTCGAGATGCCCGGAGCCCTCGAGCACGGCCGCGATGCGCTCGGTCGCATCCGTCCCGTCCACCGTCACCCGGTCGATCCGCACCGCCTCGATCGTCCCCGGCACGGAGACGATCACCGCGGCGAGCGGCGCCGTGCGATGCCGGCGGGTGAACGTCCCGTCGTCCACCGCGGCCACCCGGAGATGGGCCTTCGCCAGCGCCCGCCTCAAGCCTAATCCGCCCCGCGTCCTCTGGGACGCCCCGTGGCGGCCCCGTGGGTCCCCTTGCGATGCCCGCGATGCGGGGCGGCCGTCGCGGCCCCCCCGCCGCTGTCGACGGCGGCCGGCTGGGTCGTCTGCCCCGCGTGCGGCGCGACGTTCCCGATCCTCGCGCCCCGCGACCCTCCCCCCCTCTTCTCGTGGGAAGCGTACCCGGGCCTATATCCCGCGCTGCCCGTCCCCCGGCGTCCGGCGCCCGCGCTCGGCCGCGTGACCGCCGTCGCCCTGATCGCCACCGCGCTCCTCCTCCTGGGGATCGCCGGCCTGCTCCTGTGGGGCGGGGCCGCTTCGATGGCCCCCGGGCACTTCTCGCTCGGCGGGACGGTGCTCAACGGGTCCGGGCGGCCGCTCGCCGGCGCGACCGTCAATCTCGCGTCGGAGACGGGATACAACGTGACGGTCACGACGGGGCCGTCGGGCACCTTTGCGTTCGGGGACGTCCCGGCCGGCGCCGCGGAGCTCAACGTGAGCTCGCCCGGCTACCAGACGATCGTCGTCGCCGTGTTCCTCTCCGAGCCGTACCGCGCGACGGGGGCGGGGCCGAACGGCCAGGTGACGGTCCTGATGACCGCGGGGGCGTCGTATCCGGCCGACCAGGTCGTCGAGAGCCCGTTCGCCACGCTCGAATCGTTCGTCGCCGATCTCTGGTCGGCCACCGTGCTGCTCGCCCTGGCCGGCATCCTGGCCGCGGCGGGGGCCCTCTTCGCGTACCGGGGTCGGCGCCCGGTCGTGGCGGCCTCCGCGGGCGTCGGCGCCATGGTCGCCCCGATCGCCCTCGTCGAGCTGGGGGCCACGGCCGCGTTCCCCCTGCTCGACTGGGCGATCACCGCCGCGACCGCCCTCGGCGTCGTCGCGTTCCTCCTCGCCGCCAGCGCGATGGTCTGGGCCGGGCGGCCCCCGGATCCGTTCTAGGGCGGCTCAGAGGCCGCGGCGCGAGCGCGGCGGGGCCCGCCGTGCGCCGCTCTCCGAGAGCGCCCGGCGGGTCGCGTAGCCCCCGTCGAGCGTGTGGAAGAACGCCACCTCGTCCTCCCCCCGTTGCCAGCAGAGGAAGACGACCTCGTTGTCCCGCAACGCGTAGAAATCGATGAGGCCGCTCTCGAGGTCCTTCACCTCGATCCCCTCCCCGCGCAGCGCGTCGACCTTCTCCTCGAGCTGGCGCGTGAGCTCCCGCCACTCCTCGTCGAGCCGGTGCTTGAGGCCGCGGTCCGGATGGTCCGGGGCGTCGATCTCGCGTCCCCAGAACGTCGAGAGCCGGTGGAGCTCGTCATGGACCTTGCGCAGGCGGACGACCCAGGCCCTCATCTGGGGAAGGAGCTCGCGCAGGTCATCGAGACGCCGGTTCGCCTCGTCCACGCTCCAGAGGCGCGCGGGCTCCTGGAACGGGACGCCGGCCCCTTCCCGGTCGGTGGCCATGGTCACCGGTGCTAGCTGGGCGGAGTATATACACCTTCGACACCCCGCGCTCCCGGCGGGCGGGGACGAGACACCCGGACCGATCCGGGCACGGGTTCCGGGGGCCGTTCGGGCCGTCCCCGTTCGGCGCGGTTCTCTACGCGCGCGTTCGGGCGGCGGCCGCCGCGGCCGTTGCGTTCTCTCGAGAAAACCGCGGGTTTTCGAGGAGGACAGCGACCGTTCGTCCGTAGTGTTATATAGGGCACATTTCTCCGGCCCCCCCACTGGAGGCAGCACCCCCCATCGACCCATGGCTCGACGTCATCGTCCCCGCCGAGGCTCCCTCGGCTTTTCTCCGCGCTCCCGGTCGGTCCGGCCCGTCCCCCGCATCCGCGCCTGGGCGGCCGGTCCGAAGGCCCCCTCGATCGAGGGGTTCGCCGGCTTCAAGGTCGGCATGACCCACGCGTTCATCGTCGACTACCGCAAGCGGTCGACGACGGCGGGCCAGGAGGTCGCCGTCCCCGTGACGGTCGTCGAGGTCCCCCCGCTGCGCGTCGTCGGCGCGCGCCTCTACCGCCGCGATCCCTACGGTTCGCGCGTCGTCGCCGAGGTCTGGGCCGACCGGTCCTCCGAGGAGCTCACGCGACGCCTCCCCCCTCACCCCGGCACCCCGGCGGAGGGCCACGCCACCTTCGGCGCCACGGCCGCCGACGAGGTCCGCCTGATCGTCCACACCCAGCCCCAGCTCGTCACGGGCGTCGGCTCGAAGAGCCCGCAGCTGTTCGAGGTCCGGGTCTCCGGTGAGAAGTTCGACGAACGCCGGCAGTTCGCGCTGTCGAAGGTCGGCAGCGAGGTCCCGGTCGACCAGCTCACGAAGGAAGGGGAGTTCCTGGACGTCATCGGTGTCACCAAGGGCAAGGGGTTCCAGGGCCACATCCAGCGCTGGGGGGTCAAGCTCCAGCCGCGGAAGAACTCCAAGCACCGCCGCATGATCGGGACGCTGGGGCCCCACAACCCGAGCTTCGTCTCCTACCGGATCCCCCAGGCGGGCCAGATGGGCTACCACCGGCGGACCCAGTACAACCTGCGTGTGCTCAAGATCGTCAAGGACCCGCGGGCCGACAACGTGACCCCGGCGGGCGGGTTCCCCCACTACGGCGAGGTGCGCTCGGCGTGCGTCGTCCTCCACGGCTCGCTCCCCGGCCCGTCGAAGCGGCTGCTGCGTTTCCGGGCGCCGATGCGGGGCCACGTGGCGGCGGTCGAGAAGGTCGACATCCGCTACCTGAGCACGCGCTCGAAGCAGGGAGCATGAGCGGCGCGAGGAGGACAGGGGCCGACCCGGCCCCCACGGAGCACCACCCGCCGCACCACCGGGTGCACCTCCTGAGCCTCCAGGGCAGTCCCGGGGACCTCGTCAACCTCCCGCCCGCCTTCTCGACCCCGATCCGGCCGGACCTCATCCGCCGGGCGGTCGTCGCCGCTCAGGCCGCCCGGCGCCAGCCCCATGGAACGAGCCTGAAAGCGGGGCTGCGCCACTCCGTCGAGTGGTCGGGGAAGGGCCGCGGGGTCGCACGGACGCCCCGCCTGATGAACTCCATGACCGGCGCCCAGGCCCCGAACACCGTCGGCGGCCGGCCCGCGCACCCGCCGCGCGTCGACACGATCTGGGCGAAGAAGATCAACACGAAGGAGCGGCGCCTGGCCTTCGCGAGCGCCCTCGCGGCGACGCGCGAGGACCGCCTGGTCCGGGCGCGGGGCCACGAGGTCCCGGACGGCCTGCACCTTCCGGTCGTGCTCGACGCGAAGGTCGAGGAGATCGGGACGAGCGCCGAGGCGCGCGCGTTCCTCACCCGTCTCAAGCTCTGGAACGACATCGAGCGCGCCCGCGCGGGCACCCACCTGAGGGCGGGCCGCGGCCGGCGCCGGGGACGGCCCCGCCGCGAGCCGAAGAGCCTGCTCGTCGTCACGAGCGCCCCCGGGAAGGCGCGCGGCTTCCGCAACCTGCCCGGCGTCGACGTGGTCCCAGATCGG
>JAKAOB010000038.1 GCA_021812305.1 Thermoplasmata archaeon | reverse complement strand
CCTCGCGACACCCGCGGCCGGAGAGATCTGCGGGAAGGCGACCGAGCCGAGCGGTACGGTCTACTCCTACTCGTTCTGGGACGGACCCCCCAGTCCCTCCCCGAAGTGGCAAACGTGGGTTTCGCCGGACGGACACGAAGCCGTTCAGTACCTGCCCGGCGGACTGGCCCACCTGTTGATCCAGGTGTAAGGGGCCGTAACCCAAGGGCCGCCGGGAGGTTCCGATGCGCCCGGTCGGCCCGGGAGCTTCGGGTCGGGCCGAGGACCCCGAGCGAACGGTACCCTGGGCCCCGCCCCCGTCGCCCGTCCGCCGTTCGAAAGGGGCCACGCCGGGCGGGTCTCCCTGACCTTGCGGCACGACCCCTCCGGTCGCCCGCGGACGCGCCCGACCCGCGCCCGGCCCCCGCGCGTCCGCCGCGGCTCCGCAGCGACCGCGGGCCCCGGTCGCGGCCCCGCATGAAGTAAGACGTCTTAATATTCCGGGGCGGACTCGGGTCCGCGACATGGTCCGCCCCGTCGCCGTTCCCCACAGGCGCCGCCGCCCCGCGCCCCGCTCGGGGCGATCGGTGGAGCCCATGTGGGACGGGGTCCGTGAACTGTATCACCTTCTCCGCGGCGTGCTCCAGAAAGCCCTGGGCCGGTACGGACTGCTCCTGTCCGAGTACCGGGCGCTGGCGCTGTGCGGGCAAGGTCCCGTTCCCCTGAAGTCGATCACGCGCGCGCTCGGCGTAACGCCCGCCGCCACGACCGACGTCGCACGACGCCTCGCGCACCGAGGTCTGATCCGGCTCGTCGCGCACCCCACCGACCGTCGCTCCCGGGTCGCGATCCTCACCCGTTCCGGACGCCGACTCCTCCGCCGGGCCCGGGACGACCAGCAGCAGGTGCTTCGGGACCTGGGGGTGCGGATCTCCCCGCCGGCTCGGCGCGGGCTCCAACGGGGGGTCGCCGAGCTGCGTCGGGAGCTGTCCGTGCCGGACGAGGCCTGAGCGAGGGGTGGGATCCTGGTCGCCTACAAGTGGGTGGTACTTTCGAACACGACCCTCGGGGGCCTGATGGCCTCCATCAACGGGACGATCACCCTGATCTCCTTGCCCGTGATCTTCGACGGTCTGGGCATCGACCCGTTCACCCCGTCGAACTTCACGTTGCTCATCTGGGTCCTCCTGGGCTATGGGGTCGTGACCGCCACCCTGCTGGTCACGGTGGGCCGGCTCTCCGACATGTGGGGCCGCGCGCGGCTCTACGACCTGGGTTTCGCGATCTTCTCGGCCGGCTCGGTGCTGTTGTTCCTGACACCGAGCACCGGAGTCCTCGGCGGATGGGAGGTCGTAGGGTTCCGCCTCGTCCAGGCCGTCGGGGCCGCCTTCCTCTTCGCGAACTCTCCCGCGCTGCTCACCGACGCGTTCTCGTCCAACGAGCGCGGCCTGGCGCTCGGCGTCAACCAGGTGGCGTTCATCGGCGGTTCGGTCGTGGGACTGGTGCTCGGGGGCGTCCTGGCGGGGGCTCCCACCTTCTACATCGCGGGGCACGCGGTGCCCGCGTGGCGGACCATCTTCCTGGTGAGCGTCCCCGTGGGGCTGTTCGGCACCGTGTGGGCCTACGCCCGCCTGCACGAGGTCGCCACGATCCGAAAGGGCCAGCGGCTGGACCTCCTCGGAAACCTCACGTTCGCGGCGGGCCTCACCGTCCTGCTGATCAGCATCACCTACGGCCTGCTCCCCTACGGAGGTCAGCCGATGGCCTGGCCGAATCCGTGGGTCTGGACCGGGACGGGGCTGGGGCTCGCATTGCTCGGGATCTTCCTCTTTGTCGAGACCCGGGTCGCCGATCCCATGTTCGACCTGAGCCTCTTCCGCTTGCGGGCGTTCGCCATCGGGAACGCCGCGGCATTCGCGGGGTCCGTCGCCCGGGGCGGGGTGATGTTCATGATGATCATGTGGTTCCAAGGGATCTGGCTGCCCCTCCACGGCTACTCCTTCTCGGAAACCCCGTTCTGGGCGGGCATCTACATGCTGCCCATGCTGGGGGGATTCTTCGTCGCGGGCCCGCTGAGCGGTCGACTCTCGGATCGGCACGGGGCCAAGCACCTGGCGAGCGCCGGCATGGCCCTCGGGGCAGCCACGTTCTTCGCGATGGCCACGCTTCCCTACGACTTTGCCTATTGGCAGATGGGGCTGCTCCTGTTCCTCCAGGGGTGCGGCATGGGCATGTTCGCCTCCCCGAACCAGGCGGCCATCATGAACGCGGTCCCCCCGGAACGGAGAGGGGCGGCCGCCGGGATGGCGACCACGCTGCAGAACACCGGCCAACAGCTGTCGCTGGCCCTGTTCTTCACCATCGTGATCCTGGGCATCTCGGGAGGGTTGTCGTCCTCGGTGAGCGGCGCGCTCGTGGGCGCCGGGGTGCCCGTGCCCGACCAAGCCGTCCTATCCCATGCCCTCTCGAGCGACCCGACGGGGGCGATCTTCGGAGCGTTCCTGGGGATCAATCCCATGGGGCTCGTGCTCCAGCAGCTGGCTCCGTACCTTCCGGTTCCGATCTCGACCACGGTCGTCAGCACCCTTACGTCCAAACCGTTCTTCCCCACGGCGATCGCCCCGGCGTTCCTCGACGGGGTCCGGGAGGCGCTCTTGGTGGCCGGCGCCCTGACCGTGATCGCCACGGTGATCTCCTTCCTTCGCGGCGGACGGTACGTGCACGACGAGGTGGTGCGGACCGGTGCGTCCAAGGGCGTCGACCCTTCGGCCCCTACCCCGCATCGTACCGAGGAGTGACGGACCGCTCCCGCGTCCCCACCGGACCCCGGAAGGTGTGCGGGCCCTGCCCCCGGCGCGAGGGACCCCGAAAGGTCCTTGACCCGGGCCGTCCCACGGGGTCAGGTGGCGACCTCCGAGGCCCCCGCGGCGACGGGGTCGACGCCCCCTCCGCTCCCCCTCCTGACGTGGAGGGCCGTTCCGCTCCTCTTTGTCCCCATCCTGGCGCTGGTGGCCGCGCTCTCGATCCACCGGTTCGTCTACCTGGACTACGTCCATGTCATCTGCGGAGGCATGTGGACCGGCATTGACATCTTCATGGGGCTCGTCATCGGACCCATCATCGGTCGCATGTCGGGACCGGCGCGGGCCGACTTCGTCCAGCGGCTCGTCCCCACGATGCTTTTCCTGATGCCGTCCCTCGCCTCCGTCACGATCACGGCCGGAATCTACCTCGCGACGATGGCCGGCATCTTCAACCTCCACTACCTCGCCATCCAGCTCGCCGGACTGATCGTGATCGGACTGGTCGGTCAGGGGTTCGGGATCTTCCTGCCGAACGAGGTGCGGATCGTGCTCGAGCTCCGCAAGAGGACTCCCGATATCGCCCGGATCGGGCGGCTCGGCCTCCTCAATGCGAGGCTCGCCGGGGTCCAGGCGGTGTTCCAGATCGCGCTGATCTTCGTGATGGCCAATCTGGCCGCGGGCCTGGTGAACCTCTAACGGCCCTACGGGGCGGCCGCCGGTTCCCGACGCGGACGTTCGGCTCCGGAGACCCCGTCCAGCGCAGGGGGGGCTAGGGGTGGGGCGGTGCCGGCCGCTGCGCGACCTCGACGGCGTACGCGGTGGGGCCGCGGCGCACCCGGTGCCGCAGATAGATCCGCTCCGTGCGCGCTTCCCGGCCGCGCAGGGCGCTGAAGGTCGCGGCCGCGAAGACGCACAACGCGCTCGCTCGGAACGCCGTGTGCATCCCATTCAGGAAGACTGCGTCGAGGCCGGCCGGCGAGAGGCCGGCGACCATCTGGGGAGTGAACGCGCCGCCGAAGAGCGCGCTCGCGACCCCGGCGGGCAGCTGGCTCGTCAGCGCGACCAGGGCAAGGGCGAAGCTGAGCGCCATCGATGAGTTGCGGAAGGTCATCATGACCCCGCTCGCGACGCCGAAGCGCTCGCGGGGAACTCCCCCCATGATCGCCGAGGTGTTCGCGGGGAAGAAGAGGCCGCCGCCGACCCCGAGGAGACCCTCGAAGAGCGCGACCTCCACGAGCGGGGTCGAGCGCGTGATCGTCGAGAAGGCGAGCAAGACGACCCCCTGGAGAACGAGACCGACGGTCGAGAGCACACGGGCGCCGTAGCGGTCCGAGAGACGGCCTCCGAGCGGACCGACGATGCCGAGGGTCACCGAGAGCGGGATGAGAAGGTAGGCCGCGGTGAGGACGTCGATGCCCAGGATCCCCTGGAAGTAGACCATCAGCAGGAAGTTGGTCGCGAACATCGCGATCCCCTGGAGCATGGAGGCGCCCAGGGAGGCGCTGAACAGCCAGCTGCGGAAGAGGCCGAACGGGAGGATCGGGTCCCGGCTGATCTTCAGCTCCCACAGGACGAACAGGGCGAGCAGCGGAATCGCGGCGAGGAGCGGGCCGATCGCCTCCGTGGCCCCCCAGGTGGTGAGGATCCCCTCGGTGATGCCGAGAAGGAACGAGGCGAGGCCGGCCGTGAAGAGCGCCGCGGCAACGAAGTCGAACGTCTCGCGGGGGCGGACGGTGACGGACTCGTGCAGGACGTAGTAGGCAAGGACCGTCGCGGCGATGCCGATCGGGACGTTGATCCAGAAGATCCAGCGCCAGCTCGTGATCGAGAGGATGAGCCCGCCGAGGACGATCCCGAACACGGCGCCCGTGCCCCAGACGACGGAATTGACGCCGAACGCGCGGCCCCGTTCCCCGCTCGGGAAGGCGTCCGAGAGGATGGCGAACGAGTTGGCGACCGGCATGGCGCCCCCGACGCCCTGGATCCCCCGGAAGAGGACGAGCTCGACGCCGGATTGGGCCAGCCCGCTGAGGGCGCTCCCGAGGACGAACACCGCAAAACCGGCGTTATAGAGCCGCTTGCGGCCCTTCATGTCGGCCACGCGGCCGAGGGACAGGACCAGCGTGGTCCCCATGAGGATATAGATCATGAGGACCCAGACCATCGAGACGAGGCTCGCGGAGAGGTCGTTGGCGATGCGGGGGAACGCGATGATGAGGACCGTCCCGTCGATCGCCCCCATCAGGCTCCCGATGCTGACGACCCCGAGGGCCTTCCACTTGTACTGCACGGTCCGCCTCGCGACCGGGGGTCACGGGATAACCCTTGTGCGCCCACTCGAACCCCTGCTCCGGCATGGCATGGCGGTCAGTATGGATGCGCATCCGTTCCTCCGTTAGCCGGGAGGGACGTCGTGCAGCACGTGTGCCGAACTGTACATCGTCAGATGTCGTTCCACCCTGCCCAAGGTTCAAATACCAGATGCGGCCCCTCGCGTTTCCCAGCGGGGCAACACCCGCGGAGGAACGAACGGATGACCATGTTCGGCAAGAATGGACGACGCTGGCGAAAGAACGGCAAGCGCGGGGTGTCCCCGATCATCGCGACGATCCTGCTCGTCGCGATCACCGTGGTCCTTGCGGCGGTGCTGTACATCCTGATCTCGGGGCTCACGAAGGGTCCGGGGTCGACCCCGCTCGGGACGGCCTTCGCCTGGGGCTCCCCGTCGAACATCACCGCGAGCTCGGGTTCACTCCCGGCCGGCTGCGGCGCCCTCAGCCACGGCTGCTACAGCATTGAGATCGCGTCGGCGTCCGGGATCACCACGAGCGACCTGAACTTCGCGCTGCGGACTTCGGCGGGCGCTGCGGCCTCTTTCGTGACGGGCACCACGATCAGTCTGATCGGCCTGTCCGGAACCTCGGTCGCGACGTACACCTTCGGAACGAACACCTGGAGCTCCGGCTCCCAGAGCGTCGCCGCGGGTGACACCGTCGTGATCTACGCCCCGACCTCGGGCTACCTCGGCGACTCGTTCGTCGCCGTCGGTGTCGGCTCGTTCTCGGGCTCGGTCGCGGCGAGCGTCTTCGCGTAGGACGTCCGCATCGGCGGGATCCGACTCCCCCTACCGGGGGAGTCCAACCCTTTCCCCTTTCCCTTTTTCTTCCGCCGCACAGGGCACCTCCAACGGACGGGAGCCACCCCATCGCGGAACCGCTTCGCACGACCCCCGTCGTTCGAGCAGTCGCCCGCTCCGATCGACGTCACCCCGAACACGGGACAGTGTGACGCGGAGACTCCGGCGCGGCCGATCCGGCCGGTCTACCTGCTCCCCAGACAGCGCGGCGTCCGCCGCGGTCCCCGAACGGAGCAGGGGCGGTCGCCGGATTCCTTGGGCGTCCACCTCCTGCTGAGGAAATTCATGGGCGGGCGGGGTCGAACGGGACGAAAGCCGGACTCCCGCCTTACCGACCGTGACTGCCGGACCGCGGAACGTGGCCCGCACGTTCGAACGGGCCTTGACCGCAGCCGGTGGGACGTGGACGGCGCCGCTGGCCGGCCCACGACGCGACATCGAAGAGGGAGCCATGCCGTGGGTCGTCCGCGTCGGGATTTGCGCTCCGCGGGCGTAGCCGAGTTTAAGTCGTGGGGTCGACCTGGGCCGGACCGGTCCATGGCAGGCGGATCCCCCCGAGCCAAAGCGCCGCCGCTCGGACCCGGCTTCGGGATCGAGACCTCCGACCCCGGTGCGGTCCGGAGGGCCTACTCCATGGGAGACTGGTCGATACCCCAGAAGGCCCTCGCGATGAACCGCACGGCCCACCTGACCTCGGCCTCGACCGAGGACCTCACGCGCCGGGTCAAGGCCAGTTTCCGTCGTCTGGGACTGGAGACCGCCGAAGAGCAGCTCCCGAGCTTCGACGCACATCGCACCGTCGGCAAGCCCGCCGCCCCGGCGTACGGGTACCTGGTCGGGGAGGCCGGACTCCGCATCAACGCCGAGATGACGTCACGGATGCGCCGCCGGGCGGCCGCCGTTGCGGCCATCGGCGGGATCGGGATCGCGGTGGGGGCATTGGTCTACCTCGAACGGATCCCGAACGACTTCGTGGTCATGCCCGGGGTGGTGGTGCTCGCCATCGGGCTGTTCTGGACGACCATGTCGGGCCCATGGTTCGACAGCCAGGTGGTATCGGTCCAGTACTGGGGACGACCGCCGGCCGACGGGACGGCAGCGGTCGCCTCGACCGCGATGGACTTTGACCTGACGATCCACGCCGGCAGGATTCGAACGATCAACCGGGCGGGCGGGAAGGGGACCCCGCCGGCGCGCCAGTTCGCGGGCGTCCCGTCGGGGTCCCCCGACGAGATGGCCGGGTTGCCCGCGGCCGTGATCTCCGACATCGGAGCGGTCCCGACCTCCACCGACGGTCCGAGCGCTCGGCCCTCCACCGGCTGATTCTTCCCCGGGACGCGCGGGAGTCCGGCCCCGGGGCTCGGGGGGGTTCGACGGGGGGCGGGGCGCTCCCCGCGGGCCCGGTTGGACGGGGGTCTGGTCAGTGTTCATCCCCGATCGGGAGGAAGGCACGGCGGGCGCAGGTGAGCCCGGCGGCCGTCCGCCGGCTCCGGACGCGGGATCCGCCCGCGCGGCCGCTTCCGGTCAGTCGTCGTCGTCCCGCCCGGCGCGCCGGTCCCTGTGACGTCGGGACGGCGGGCGGCGGCCCACGACGGGTTTCGGGCGGCCCCGGCGGGACTCGGGAGCAGCGCGGCGCCCCCGGGAGCGCGGGGGAGCCTCCTCCTCCTCGTCCTCCGAATCCTCCCGCCCCCGACGTCGGAACGAACGGAACCAGGAGCCTTCCTCTGCCCCGTCGTCCTCGTCGTCGTCACCGGCCTCCTCCTCTTCCGCGCGCTTGCGTCGTTCGTCCTCGATCCCCTCGGCCCGCAGGAGGAAGTGGAAGAGCATCGCCGCCAGGACGAGGCCGACGACGGTGACGCCCATGAACTCCCAGGACTGGGGCGGAACCATCTGGGAGTTCCCTTCGAGGAGGAGCTTGAGCGAGCCGAACCAGGGGATCATCCCTCGGGCGGCCCCGACGATCCAGGCCGGCTGGACGAGGTTCGTCAGCGTGGGCTCGTCCGGCAGCCCCCAGCTCGTGTTGGAGGTGTTGAAGTTGTTGTCGCCCATCGTCACGTACCCGGAGGCATCGCCAACGACGGCGAGGTCGATCTGGACGTTCACCGACCGCCAGCCGATGTGGTGGAGCGTCAGGAGCCCGGAAAGATCCTGCGTGCCGCACCCTCCGGGGTTCGACGTCGTGTACACTGCGCCCGGCCCGTAGCCGCACGCCAGGTTGGCGAGCCCGGGGGCGTTGAACGATCCGTTCGGGTTCGCCTCGAGGTAGACGAGGGCTCGGTGGATGATGGGCGTCCCGTCCGTTAGCCCGTTCGGCAGGTACAGGATCACATCCCCGTACTCGCCGTACGTCGTGTAGCCGTCCTGCATCGCGACCACGTACGGCTGGATGGCGGACGGGCTCGTCTTCTGGGCGAGGACCAGGTCACCGGTGTTGATCAGGCCGACCCGGTCGACGTAGCCGTGCTGCATGCTGTCGGACTCGACCACGTACATCGGCGGCCAGTTGCCGGTGTAGGCGAACAGCGAGACGAGCAGGACGACGATCACCGCGAGGGCGACGAGCGGCTCGAAGTAGACCGAGTCCCGGGCCCGGAAGTAGACCGGCTCTTTGCGGTGGTGGACGAGGCGGCGGAGCCCACGCTCCTCGTCGTCCTCCTCGGCCGCGTCGTCCTCGGACTCGGCGGACCACTCGCGCACCCCGCTCCCCGCGCGGCGACGCGCGCGGCGGGGGGCGGCGGGAAGTTCGTCCTCCTCGTCGTCGGCCTCCTCGTCTAGATCCGGGGACCGGTGTCGACGGTCGGGACGCATCGGGACCGCCCCTCGCGCCGACCGCCCTTAACCCTTCGTCTCGACGGGCACCGGGGCGCCTTCCATCCCACGGATGGCCCCCCGGACGACCACCAGGGCGACGAGGAACAGGGGTACGAGCGCAAGGTCCGCGCCGGGCCAGGGGTAGCCGATCGCCTCGCCGGCCCAGAAGACGGCGAACGCGAACAGCAGCGACGTGGCGCCGAGCTTGAGCCACGGGACCTTGATCCGCCGGATCCTCTCGCGGACGATCGAGGCCGCGACCACCAGGCACGCCCCGGCGGTCACGGCCCCCACGAGCGCCGAGAGCCCGTAGCCGGCGGCGGCGAGCGCGAGCAGGACGATCACCGTCTCGATCGCCTCGACAGCCCCCACCGAGAATCCTCCCGCGAACTGGAGGGCGGCGTGGGACTTGGGAGGTGCCGGCGATCCCCGCCGCTGGCGGCGGTACGCGCGCAGGGTGCTCCGGAAGAGGAAGAACCCGAACGCGAACAGGACGACCGTCGCGGCCCAGAGGAACTCGATCCGGGGGACCGAGAGCAGGAGCGCCCCGAAGGCGAAAGCAAGGAAGGCGACCACCGCCGTTCCGCTGACGGCCCCCGCCGCCCCGTGACGGATCGAGTCGTGGTCGGCCGAGAGCGCGAAGACGAGCGCGACGACCTCGGTCATCTCGACGACGGTGATCAGGAACGCGGCGACGAGCGCCGGAACATAGAGGGACAGCACTCCGGAAAGCGAGCACCCGAACCCTTTAACGGATGCCGTGACCCTCTCCACGGTCGAGGAGACGCGATGCCGCCGCGCTCGATCGACATCTCGATGCCGCTACGGACCGGCATGCCGGCCTTTCCGGGCGACCCGGCGGTCCGCTTCGAGCGTGTCCGTGCGATCGCCCGGGGCGACGCCTACAACATCTCCTCGATGGCGATGGGCACGCACACCGGAACGCACGTCGATCCCCCGATCCATTTCGTCCCCGGGGGGCGCACGGCGGACGCCCTCGATCTCGACATCCTCAACGGTCCCTGCCGGGTCGTCGACGTCGGCGGCGCGGACCGCATCGGCCCCGGGGAGCTCGCCGGGCGGCTGGACGGGGTGACCCGGCTCCTGCTGAGGACGCGGAACTCGACCCGTTGGGCGCGCGACGGCGCCTTCTTCTCCGACTACGTTGCGCTCACGCCGGAAGCCGCGTCCGCCCTGCCCGCGCCCGTTCGACTGGTCGGGATCGACGCCCTTTCGATCGAGCGGGACACGTCGGGCAGCTTCCCGGTCCACCATCAGCTCCTGGGCCGCGGGACCCTGATCCTCGAGGGGCTGCTGCTCGGCGACGCGGCCCCGGGAGAGTACGTGCTCCGCTGCCTTCCGCTCCGGATCGAGGACGGGGACGGGGCGCCCGTTCGTGCGCTCCTTGATCCCGCGTAAGCCTCGTCGTAGCGGTCCCCCCGGCCCGGGCGCCGGGGTCGTTCCCAGTGGCCGAGGTCCTTGCCCGGTGGGGCGACGTTCGGGAGCCCGGTCCCGCGCCGGGGCCGCTCCCCTCGTCCCGGCTCGGCACCGGACCGGGGCTCGAGGGGCGGGGGGGCCCCGGTCGACAGGGCCGGGCCCCCCCGTGCTCCGGCGCTCGCAGCCGTCACGCCCGTCCGCCGGGCCGCGACCGGGCGCCGAGCTAGGGACGATCTTCGGGCGGGAGGAGGTCCGGGATCCCGTCCGCGATCGGATAGTCGACCGCGCACCGGGCGCACCGCAGGGTCCCCTCCACGATCTCGTCGCCGTCCCGGCGGCGCTCGCTGAGCGTCAGGTCCCCCTTGCACACCGGGCAGCAGAGGATCTCGAGGAGGTCCGGCCTCATTTCGCGGCGCCCTCGACGATCCCGTAACCGATCAGCCGCCAGGCATTGAGGCGGCGCGAGACGGCCACGCGGCTCCCCGGGAAGACCGTGACGGCCCGCGCGAGGCTCAGCTCGACCTCGTCCCCGCGGGCGCTCGTGACCTTTCCCGGGGCGACGGTCGTGCCGACGGTAATGGATAGCATCTCGCTGGTCCGGACCTTCTCGACCTTGACGTCGCCCTTCGTGCCCAGGACGCGGTCGAGGAGGGTCACCTTCAGCCGGATCTTCTGGCTCACCGGGGGCAGGGTGCCGGTCGTCCCGACGAGCCGGCCTGTCAGGCCGTCCCCCTTGGCGAGGGCCGGGTCCAGCGTCGTGCCGACCGCGGCCAGGCCTCCGGGGCGAAGCTCCTCGAGCGGATTCCCGCCGGAGACGAGGGAGGTGATCTTCGTATGGAGCGCCTCGGCCCGACCGTCCGGGAGCCCGGCGATGCCCGGCCGGATCTCGATCTCCTCGCCCAGGGCGAGCCGCCCCTGCAGGAGCGAGCCGCCCAGGACCGCGCCGGTGAGCTCTTTGGGCCGGGCCCCCGGGCGGTTCACGTCGAACGAGCGGGCGACGTACATCAGCGGGGGCTTGGCCGGGTCGCGGTGCGGCGTCGGGATCGTCTCCTCGATCGCCTCGATGAGGGCATCGATGTTCACCCGATGGTTCGCCGAGATCGGGACGATCGGGGCACCCTCGATCGGGGACCCCTTGAGGAACTGGCGGATCTCCTCGTAGTTGCGGGTCGCCTCCTCGTTGGTCAGGAGGTCGATCTTGTTCTGGACGACGACGACGCGCTTCACCCCGATGATGTCGAGCGCGTAGAGGTGCTCGCGCGTCTGCGGCTGCGGACAACGCTCGTTCGCGGCGATGAGGAGGAGGGCCCCGTCCATGATCGCGGCGCCGGAGAGCATCGTCGCCATGAGCGTCTCGTGGCCGGGGGCGTCGACGAACGACACGGCGCGCAGCAGCTGGGCCGGTCCGCCGCAGGACGGGCACTTCGGCTCGACCGCGTAGCCGGACGGCTTCGGGCACTTCGGGCACTCGTAGAAGGCCGCGTCGGCGTACCCGAGCTTGATGGAGATGCCGCGGCGGAGCTCCTCGGAGTGGCGGTCGGTCCACTCCCCGGTGAGGGCCTGGGTGAGGGTGGTCTTGCCGTGATCGACGTGGCCGACCAGACCGATGTTGACCTCGGGCTGCTTCGGGACCTTCATGACCCGCCGAGCAGCTCGGAGAGAGGGCGGGAACCTTTCTGCTCGACGGTCAGGTTGATCTGCACGGTCTCTTCGCTGACGGCGCTCCCGCGGAAGGTGCGGCGCTTGCGCGCTCCCCGACGCGGGGCGTGGAATCCCAGCCCCTCGCCGACGAGCACCCGGGTCTGCCGGGCGCCGGGAATGTCCGGTCTCAGCGGGAAACCGCTCCGGTCGGTGCCCCCGGTGATCTTGAGCGTGTAGCCCCCGAGGCCGATCAGCTCGCCGCCGACGCTCTCGCCGATGCGCTTTCCGAGGAAGCCGGCCGACTGGGGGTCGCCCACGGCCCGGGCGTAGGACTTCGCCGCCTCCGAGATGACGAGCTTGAACTCGACCATGATGCTCCGAGAGTGCGAGGCGCGCAGTTTCAATCGGTTTAAATAGCTTGCCGAGACGTGCTGCGCCGGCGGCGGGGTCATTGAGCGGGTGGGTGCCGACGGACCTCCTCCGCAGCCTGTCCCAGGCCGTCCTCGTCGTCGGACTGCTCTACGGGGCCTATACGGACCTGCGCCGTCGGGAGGTCTCCGACCGCCTCTGGGTCGTCCTCGGGATCGCCGGGGCGGTCCTGGGCCTCGTGGACGCGCTCACCCGCTCGATCACGGACGCCCTGCTGTGGGTCGTCGTGAGCGTCTTCGTCCTGGAGCACATGGTGCCGTGGGACGTGGCACTGGCCCGGCGGTCCGAGAACCTTCCCGGGATCGTCGAGATCGTGATCTACGCCGCCGTGGGGCTGCTGTTGGCCGCCGAGGGCCTCGTGCACGGCATCGGCCCGGACGGTCTCCCCCTGACCGTCCTCGCGGTCTACGCGGGGGTCCTCTTCGCGCGGGCGCTCTTCGAGGTCGGGGTGCTCTACGGAGGCGCCGACGCGAAGGCCCTGATGGTGGCAGGGCTGCTGGTCCCGCTCGATGCGGCGCCCCTGCTCGGACTCCCCGCATCGGCCACGACGATCCTGGCGGTCTACCCGTTCACGGTCTCGCTCCTGATGGACGCCGCGATCTTCTCCGCGTCGGTCCCGATCTACCTCGCGATCCGCAATGCGGTGCGCGGCGACTTCGAGCTGCCCCGAGGATTCACCGGCTACCGCATCCACGTCGACGAGCTGGCGGATCGCTTCGTCTGGCTCAAGGATCCCACATTCGACCGGGACGCGGAAGAGGAGGAGGTCGAGACCACGGAGGACGACGTCGCCCTCCGGCGGCGGCAGCAGGCCGAGCTCCGGGCCCGAGGCGTCACGCGGATCTGGGTCACCCCGCAGCTGCCGTTCATCGTGTTCCTCGCCGCGGGAGCGGTTGCGGCGATCGTGGCGGGCAACCTCATCTTCGACCTGGCCGCCCTTCTCTGACGGCCGCCGCGGGCAAAGCTTTTGGACCCGGCCGCCCCCTCGCCGGCCGTATGCCTCGCGCGGCCACCGCCCCGTCCCCCATCCGTGTGCTGATCGCGAAGCCCGGTCTCGATGGCCACGACCGGGGGGCGAAGGTCGTGGCCCGGGCGCTGAGGGACGCCGGCATGGAGGTCATCTACGTGGGGCTCCGCCAGACGCCCGACGACATCGTGCGGTCGGCGATCGAGGAGGACGTCGACCTGATCGGTCTGTCGATCCTCTCGGGTGCCCACATGGCCCTCCTCCCCCGGGTCGTGAAGCTGCTCAAGGCCCGCAAGGCCTCCGACATTCCGGTCTTCGCGGGGGGGATCATCCCCGACGAGGACGCCCGGTCCTTGCGGCGGGTCGGGATCAAGGCGATCTTCGGACCCGGGGCCACCCTCGAGGAGATCGTCACCACGGCCCGGCGCCTCGCGCGGCCGCGCTCATGAGCCCGGTCCTCCGCCTCCCGCCCGCGGCGCGCGCGGTCGTCGCAGGGGATCGCCGGGCGCTGGCACGGTTGATCTCGGCCGTCGAGGACCGCGACCCCGCGGCGGTCGCTTCGCTCAAGGCCCTCTACGCCCGCACGGGCCGGGCGCGGATCATCGGGATCACCGGACCGCTCGGGGTCGGAAAGTCGACCCTCATCAACCGGCTGATCGAGCTGCTGCGGGCACGCGGCCTCAAGGTCGGGGTCGTCGCGATCGACCCGTCGAGCCCGTTCTCGGGCGGGTCGGTCCTCGGGGACCGGATCCGCATCGAGAAGGCCCAGGGGGACGACGGGGTGTTCCTGCGGTCGATGGCGAGCCGAGGGCACGCGGGGGGCGTCGCCTCGGCGACCCGTGAGGTCTGCCGTCTGCTGGACGCGTTCGGGATGGACATCATCCTCGTGGAGACCGTGGGGAGCGGCCAGGTCGACGTCGAGATCCGCGACATCGCCTCGACCAGCATCGTCGTCCTCGTCCCCCACCTCGGGGACGAGGTCCAGACGCTCAAGGCCGGTCTGTTCGAGATCGCCGAGGTCTTCTGTGTCAACAAGTCCGATCTTCCCGGGGCCGAGACCGCGACGCGGGACCTCTCGGAGCTCGCGGCCCTGGGGACCGACCGCGACGGGTGGCGCCCGACGGTCGTCCCGGTCTCGGCCCAGGCGGGCACGGGGGTCGAGACGCTCTGGGCCGCCGTCGAGGCGCACGAGACGTTCCTCAACGCCGACGGACGCCGGGACCGCGGAGAGCGTCGCCGGCTCGCCGAGGAAGTGGTCGGCCTCGTCCGGGAGCGCGTCGGCCGGGAGCTCACGGGCTCTATGGACCGGGACCGGGACATGGGCTCGCTGCTCGACCGCGTCGCCGCGCGCGCGATCGACCCCCACTCGGCGGCCGATCGCCTCTACCGCGAGCTCCGCCGCTCGGGGTAGGGGGCGACCGGATGGACCTCGTATCGATCCTCCTGCTGGCGCTGATCCTCGCCACCGTCGCCGCGTTCTACTTCGTCTTCGCGTCGTTCGCCTGGGGAGCAGGGTACCAACCGGCACCCCGTCGCACCGTGGAGACGATGCTCCGACTCGGCGAGGTCGGCCCCGACGACCGCCTGTGGGACCTCGGCGCGGGCACCGGGGCGATCCTGTTCCGTGCGGCAAGGGAGCGCGGGGCCTATGCCGTGGGCGTCGAGGTGGAGCCGGTGCGCGTCCTCATCCTTCGCCTGCGCCGACGGTTCGGACGGCGGGCGGACCGGATCGAGATCCGATGGGGCAATCTGTTCGAGCAGGACCTCGCCGGAGCGACGGTCGTGACGCTCTTCCTGTGGCCGGAGGCGATGGCGCGCCTGAAGAGCGTGCTGGAGCACCGGCTCGCCCCCGGCACCCGGGTCGTGAGCCACTGGCACCGGATGCCCGGGTGGACCGAAGTGGCCTCGGACCGGGAGACCCGGGTCTTCCTCTACCGGGTGCCCGGGCGAGCCTCCGGCTAAGATCAGGGGTGGTACCGGAACCAGAACGCCATCGCGGTCGCGACGATCAGGAAGATCACGACCGCGCCGGCGATCCACCCCCGGTACGGGCTGGGGCCTTCCGACCTTAGGGGGGCGGCCATCGGACGAGCGAGCGCGGACCGATTTATCTCCCTTCGGTCCGGGCGGGGCGGCCGACCATCGGTGACGGCAGCGGCCCGGTCCGCGGCGGGCCCGCCGGCGCCCCCGCCCCCGGCGGACGTGGAGATCAACCCCGAGCCGCCCCGGGGTCGGGGGGGTGACCGGGCCGGCTTCGCAACTATTTTGAACTAGACCTTTGGTCCGGAGGCATGGCCTGGAGCACCACTCAGAAGTACCTCGCCGAGTTCATCGGGACCTTCGCGCTCCTGCTCTTCGGGGGCGGCTCGGCCGTCTTCAGTCTGGCGGGCGGGCTCGTCGAGCCGCTCGCCCGCGCGGTCCTCGTGTCGGCGGCCTTTGGATTCGTGCTGCTCGCCCTCGCCTACGGGTTCGGGGACATCTCGGGCGGCCACTTCAACCCGGCCGTGACCCTTTCGATGGCGCTCAACCGCCGCATGCCGCTGCGCGACGTGGTTCCCTACCTCGTCTGCCAGATCCTGGGAGGGCTCGCCGGGATGGCGGTCGTCCTCGGCATCGTCAGCGGCTCGTCGACCGCGCTCGGACTCGCCCAGACCGCCGCGCTCGGCTCCCAGGCCTACGCGAACCCCGGGCCGGGGGCGTTCAGCCTCGGCGCGGTCTTCCTGATCGAAGTGGCCCTGACCTTCGTCTTCGTCCTCGTCATCCAGCTCGTCACCCGGCCCGAGAGCAGCTCGAAGAACCTCGCGCCGGTCGCGATCGGCCTGGCCCTCCTCGTGACCAACCTGGTCGCGATCCCCGTCGACGGGGCGTCGATGAACCCGGTCCGCTCGTTTGCGCCGGCGCTGCTGTCCTACCAGTGGAGCGGCGCCCAGTGGGCGCTGCAGGAGTCCTGGCTGTTCTGGGTCGCGCCGATCATCGGCGGGCTCATCGCCGCGGTCGTCGAGATGGCGCTGCGGCCCCGTCCGTAGGCGGGACGGCGCGCCCGACGGGGCGTCCTACCCGTCCTTCGGGGCGGGGGACGCCGATTTCGTACCGGCCTTGGCGGCCGGCGCCGCCTTCTCGGTCTCGGCGGGCGCGGGGGTCGAGGCCTCCTTCCCGGCGTCCTGGGAAGCGTCGGCCTCCTTCTTCGGGGCCGGCGTGACGAACTCCTCGACGATCCGAATCGTCTTCGGCTTGAGGTGCGTCCGGAGCTGGTCGATCACGCGGGGCTTGGCGGCGACCCACGCGAAGTCGAACTTCGACCGCTCGGGGACCTTGAGCGTGATCTCGTGGTCCCGCACCTCGACCGTGAACTCCGGTCCGTGGCCGTAGGTGAGGTCCACGATCGCCCTCGCCTGGTCCGCGGGAGTGTGCACGTGCTCGACGACCCGGAACTTCGCACGGATCTTCCGGCCCGCGAACGGCGGGTTGAAGTCGACCCGGACGCGCGCCGCGGTCAGGCTGACGACCCGGCCCCGGCGGCCCCGGATCGTGAGGACGGTGCCGAGGTCCAGATGGGCGTCCTCGCGGCGCATCTCGGGGAGGCGCGAGATCTCGTGCATCGAGAACAGCTCGATCAGCTTCGGGTCCCGTTCGCCGAAGGCCTCGGCGGGGGCGAACTCCTTCTCGACCTCGGCCCCGGGCTTGAGCCCCTCGAGGGCGGCCTCGATCCCGGCGGGAAAGTACTCTCCACCGATGAGGTGCGCTTGCGGCGCGAACCGGTGCCCTTCGGGTACCTCGAGCTTGGCCTGCTGGGCGGTCTCTTCGCGGGTCGTATCGATCAGGTCGGTGCGGCCGCCGCCTTCGGCCCACAGCTCGTAATCCAGGAGAACGATCTCCCCGTTCTTGGTCGGGGCATGCTCTTCGGCGTGGGGGGACATGGCCGCGCGGAGCACGGGGCCCGCTTAAGGTTTTGCGGCGCCGCTGTCGGCGGAGGCGGGCGGTGTTCCCCGACGGCCGGACCAGCCGTAGGTGAGGAGGCCGTGGAGGGCGCCCCACAGCGTCGCCCAGCGTCGGGGGATCTCGAGGATCGCCCAGCGGAGACCCGGATAGCGCCGGTCCTCCCGCAGCCCCCAGGCGGTGAGGGCGACGGCCAGGGCCGCGAACCCGGCCCCGGCGAGGCCCAAGACCCCGAGGCCGAGGGCGCGGGCGACCGGCAGGACGAGCAGGATCGCCCCGGCCACGGCGAGGAGCGGGAGGAGGACGTACGGGACCAGCCGTCCGACGCTCGCCTCGTAGGTGCTCCGGCGGCGCCGCCAGACGACGTACCCCCCTTCGGCGTAGATCCGCTGCTTTCGAAGCAGTCCGAAGGTCGAGATGTCCGTAAAGTCGTGGTCCACGCCCGCGGCGGGAACGTAGACGCCCTTCCACCCGGCCTCGAGCGCGCGCACCGCGATCTCCTGGTCCTCGCTCGCGGCCCGACGGTAGAGGGTCGTGTCGAGGAGGCCGACCGATCGGAAGACCTCGGCCCGCCACGCGGAGTTCCCCATCGGGAGCGCATGGGGGTTCGCGCGGGCGACGGTGTCGTAGAAGCGGCGAAGGTAGCCGTCGTAGTAGCGTGCGCCCACGCTCCGGGCCGTCCCGGCGAGGGCGGGCGTCGGTCCGCCGGTGAAGCCGACGCGGGGGTCCGAGAACGGGGCGAGGAGCGCGGTCAGCCAGCCGGGCGGGGCGATCTCGTCGGCGTCCAGGAACACGACGAACTCCCCCGTGGCCGCGCGCAGGGCGATGTTGCGGCTCTCGGGGATGTTGCCGGGGGCGGGAAGGTGCCGGATCCGCGAGTCCCGGGCCGAGAACTCCAGATCGGA
>JAKAOB010000037.1 GCA_021812305.1 Thermoplasmata archaeon | reverse complement strand
CGCGCCCACCTTCCGTACGAGGATGACATCGAGCCCGAGCCCCAGACGGCGGGCGATCTCGGCGGCGACCGGCACCCCGCCCCGGGGGATCGCGAACACGACCGCATCCGTGCCGCGGTAGGCGAGGAGCCGTTCGGCGAGCCGGACCCCCGCCTCGTGCCGGTCGCGCAGCACGCCCTTCGGGCGGGCCGTTACCCTCTCCATGGCGCCCGGGGGCCGGACCGGCCCCCGCGCGAAAGCCGCCCCGTCGAACCGGGTTGACGCCCGTCGCCCCGCGGCGCCCCGTCCGGCGATCCGACCGCCCCGGCTAGTCGAAGGCCCAGGTGCTGTTCTGCGCGTAGTAGGGGAAGACGTTGCCCCCGAAGTAGACCAGGTAGTGGTCGACCCCGTCCCAGGAGATCCGGTCGCCGCTCATCGGCCCCGGTGCCGTGGCGGTGAGGACCTGGACCCAGTGATGCTGGTAGAACGCCCAGGTGTCGTTGTACTGCAGGCCGCGGCTGTGCCCTCCGAACATGAGGACGAAATGTGCGCTGTAGTTGTAGTCGAGGCCGGCGCCGTCCCGGCCGCCGGGGGCCACCGTGAGGTTCCCGGTCAGGTTGGTCCACTGGCCGTGGGAGAAGAGCCAGGTGTCGCCCAGCGCGGGCAGGTCGGGGTTGCTGTAGCCGCCGAAGAGCAGGACCCCCAGGTCCTCGGGATCGCTCGCGAGGTTCGGTTCCGCCCGCGCCGACGGGCTGTGCGTGGGGGACTGCTGCGTCCACTGGCCGTGGGCGAACGACCAGGTGTCGTTCATGAAGATGTAGCCGCTCTTCGGGGTGTAGCGCTTGCCGTGGCCCCCGAAGAGCAGCACGTAGCGGTCCGTGGGGTCGTACGTCATCCCGAACGATCGGCGGGCGGGCGGGGCCGTGGTCGTGGTGAGCTCCGTCCACTTGCCGCCGACGAACTTCCACGTGTCGTTGAGGTACGTCCCCGCGGCCGAGGTCCCGCCGAAGAGGACGATGTACCCGTCCGTCGCGTCCCACGCCATCATCGCGCTGCGTCGCGCGCCGGGCGAGCCCGCCGTGGCCGAGATGTTCGTCCAGACGCCGTGGGCGTACGTCCACGTGTCGTTGAAGATGATGTGCCCCCCGACCCCGGCGAAGCCGCCGTTGATCACGACATAGTGGTCGACGGCGTCGTAGGCGATCGCCTCCTGTGCGCGGGGCGCCGGGGCGTGCGCGAGGCTCAGGTTGTGCCAGGTCGGGTTCGCGGTCTTCGCAAGGCCGACCGACGCCGGGCCCGGCAGGGCCGCGAGCGCCTGCCGCACGAGCGACGAGGCCGAAAGGCCGCTCGAGGCGGAGGCCGCCGCGGCGTGGCCGGTCGAGGTGGCCGCGAACCCGCATCCCGACAACGCCAGCGCGGCGACGCAGCCGATCACCCCGGCGAGCGTCCACGTTCCCCTTCGTGCGTGGGCCATGCGGACCGGCATCGGCCCCCCATTTAAGGACCTCGCCCCGGGCGTCCCACCCGGCGCGAACCAGTAAGACGAACCGTGCGGAGACCCGCGGAACGCGACGGCCGGTCGCCGGTGCGTTCGAACCCACGGCCGCATCCGCGTTCGTTCCCGAGCCGGTCAGGTCCCGGGATAGTAGAGGTCGACCTTCCCGCAGCGTGGGCAGTAGTACACCGCGAACGGTTGCAGTCCCTCGGGGAACTCTCCGGTCGCTCCGAGGAGGGTCTGGTGGCCACCGACGTACCCGCCCACCCGGAAGGCGAGCTCGCCCGTCCGCTGCATCGGTGTCCGGCAGATGGCGCAGGTCCGCGCAAGGCCCGGGGGGGACGCCGGTGAGGCGGTCGCCCCCGGGGCGAGCGGGTTTCCGCACGACGGGCAGAACGCCGACCCGGTGGGCACGGGTCGCTGGCATCGCGGGCACGGGGCCGCGGACATCGGCACGGGAAGTCGCTCCTCCCTGAAGTCCTTTCGCCTGCCGGGAACCGGTCCCACGAGCCGGTCCAGCGTCAATCGGCCCTTACCGCAGGATTATGGCCCCCTTCCTCGGTCGCGGTCCCGGGTCCATGAGCTCGGTACCTTCGGCGCCGGCGGCCATCTCCTCATCCGTACCGTTCCCGCGGGTCCCCGGGCTCTCGGCCCGTGTGGTCGCCTCGATCGGCATCGTGTTCGGTGGGGCGATCGTGCTCCTGCTCTACCTCGGGTTCCTCGCACGCTCCCTCCCCTGGTACTCCAACGTCGTGGTCGTCCTGGTGATCTTCCTCGGCGGGATCGGGACGCTCGCCGGGGTGTGGGCCTCGTGGGGGATGCGTTGGTTTCGGGAGAACGCCGAGCGGTTCTCCGGCGCGGACGTCCGCACGCCGCCGAGCGGCTGAGGGGACCGATCGATGCCGGTGGTCGGGGTCTGGCGGGGCGGCTACGAGATCGTCTTCGATGACGGACGGACCCATCGAGTGACGGTCGACCTGCCGGCGGAGTCCGGAGGACGGAGCGTCGGCACCTCCTCGTTCGACCTCATCCTCATGGCGCTGGCCGGGAGCATCGGCACCACCTTTCTCGCGCACGCCCGTCGCCAGGGGATGGATGTGGAGGGCCTGTCCGTGGCGCTCGAGGAGGACCCGAACGGACCGACGGGCGCCACCGGGCGCATCCGGGGGACCGTGCGGGCACGCACCCGCTCCGCCTCCGCGACCGTCGAGGAGCTGTTGCGGTCGTCCCTGCGCGCCGCCCCCGTCGGCGCCCTGCTCGAGCGCGCCGGAGTCGCGATCGAGCTCCGTGCGGTCACCGAGAGCCCGCCCGCCGTGCCCCGTCGCTAGGCCCCGGCGGCCGCCCCGAGGGGTCCCTCGCCCGTCGGCCGGGGCCGGAGCGCGGAACGCAGCGCCGTCCCGATCTCTTCGAGCGCGTGGCCCGCCTCCTCGACCAGTCCCCGGTAGTCGAGGAAGCCGTGGATCATCCCGGCGTAGCGGGACTCGGTCACGGGAACGCCGGCGGCACGGAGCCGGTCCCCCAGTTGGGCCGCATCGTCCCGGAGCGGGTCGCACTCCGCGCTCACGAGGAGCACGGGGGGGAGCGCCGCGAGCTCGGGGTCCTCGGCCGGGGACGCGTCCGGGTCGCGGAGCAGGTCGGGGTGGGGGAGGTACTGCTGCCACGACCAGTCGACGAAGCTCTGCTCGAGCCCGTAGCCCGTGGCGAACTCCGCGCGGGAGGCCGTCGGCGACGATCCTCCGAGGACCGGGCAGACGAGGATCAGGGCGGCGAGCGGCGGGCCCCCGGTGCGGAGCCGGCGACCCACCCCCAGCGCGAGGTTCCCGCCGACGTCGTCGCCCGCCACCGCGAGCCGGGCGGGGTCGTAGCCGAGGCGTTCCGCCGTCTCCGGCTCGGCGAGCCAGCGGACCGCGGCCTCGGCGTCGCCTAGCGCCGCCGGGAAGCGGTGCTCGGGGGCCCGTCGGTAGTCCACCGAGACGACCGCGGCCCCGGACCGGTTGGTGATCTCCCGGCAGATCCCGTCCTGGGTGTCGAGGTCGCCGAAGATCCACCCCCCGCTGTGGAAATAGGCCACCACGCCGGGGATCTGCTCCGGCCCGACCGGTAGGTACACCCGCAGGCGCACCCGCCCGTCCGGTCCACGGAACGAGGTCTCCCGGAGGAGCGCCACGGACGGGGGGCCTCCGGCGAGCCGGTCGGTCTCCCGGGCCATTTCCCGGACCGCTTCCCGGGCCTCCTCCGTGGGAACCGAGGTCAGGTCCGGGTACTGCTCCGCCTCGAACTCGAGGCGCTCGGCGAGCCGCGGGTGTAAGGGCATGCTGTACGGCGCGGCAGGACCGCTTCCCGCTTAGACCTGATGGACGGTGGGAACCGGTCGATGGGCCGGGCTAGTGTCGCGGGCGGGCCGCGGCGCGGTGCGACGGCGCGCGGCCCGGTTCCCGAGCGTAGGTGAGCCAGCTTTCGTAGTCGGGGATGCGGCCATGGATGGCCGACTCGTACCGCGCCTGGATGCGGCGCGTGATCGGATAGTCGCCCGTGCCGATCGGCCGCCCGTCGATCTCCCGGATCGGCGTGATCCCGGCGGCCGTCCCCGTGTAGAACACCTCGTCCGCGCTGTAGAGCTCCTCGCGGCTGAAGTCGTTCCGCTGGAACTCAAGGCCCTCGTCCGCGACGAAGCGGATCACCGAGTCGCGGGTCACACCGCGAAGGATGCCGGAGTTCGCGGGCGGAGTGCCCACGATCCCGCGCTTGACCTTGAAGATGTTCTCCCCCGGTCCTTCGGCGACCATTCCGGCCCCGTTGAGCAAGATGGCCTCGTCGTAGCCGGCGGCGACGGCCTCCATCTTCGCGAGCGCGGCGTTCGCGTAGTTCGCCGCGCACTTCGCCTGCGGGGGCATCGACCGCGGGTCGACCCGGATCCAGCTCGACACCATGGCGCGCACCCCGCGCTCGACGCCTTCCTGGCCGAGGTAGGGTCCCCACGGCCACATGGCGATGGCGACCTGGACCTTCGCCGGGGTCGGGTCGAGCCCCATGTGGCCGTAGCCGGAGAAGGCGATCGGACGGAGGTAGGCGTCGTCGACCCCGTTCGCCCGGATCAGCTCGAGCGCCGCGCGATGGAGCTCCTCCCTCGAGCGGCCGAGCTTCATCCGGTAGATGAGCGCGCTCTGGAGGAAACGGTCGAGGTGGTCGTCGAGCCGGAAGACCGCGGAGCCGCGCGCCGTCGCGTGGCAACGGATCCCCTCGAAGATCGCGTACCCGTAGTGGAGCCCGTGGGTCAGCACATGGACCGTCGCCCGGTCCCAGTCGACGAGCGAGCCGTCCATCCAGATCTTCTTGAGGGCCTCGACTCCGACCATCGGACCGTACATCGTCCACCGGCTACAAGAGCGGTCTCCCCCCGTGGCGGCCGCCGGGAAACCCTATGTCTCCGGGCTCCCTTAGGACCGGAAAATTCCCGGCGCCGCGATCCGGTGCGACGCCCACCGGGCGCTCGCCTCGGCCGCCGGGTCAGGCGGGCACCACGGTGGATTGATAATCGCACGCGAACCTCGGACGCGGCGATGGACGCAACCGAGATCTCCCTCGCCCGGGAGACGGCCGGGGATGTCGACGCGGCGGTGGCCCGGGTGTCGGCGGAGCTCGCGGCCCGGGGATTCGGGGTCCTCGCTACGCTTCGCGTGCACGAGATCCTCCGCGAAAAGACCGGCACGGAGATCGCCCCGGTGGTGATCCTGGACGTCTGCTCCCCACGCCATGCCCTGGCGGCGCTCCAGCGGCGACGGGACGCCGCCCTGCTGCTGCCCTGCAAGATCGTGGTGTCGCGGGAGGGCCGCGTCACCCGCATCACGCTCCAACGGCCGACCGTTGCCCTCGCTCGGCTCCTCCCCGCACCGGAGCTCGGGGACGTCGGGGCCGAGACCGAGCGGATCCTCACCGAGGCGGTCGTGGCGGCCTGCCGTACCGGACGGGACCCCGCGGCCCCTCCGACCCCGCGATCGGGATCCGCCGCCCCCGGCGGTCACGGTCGACGGCACTGAACCACCGGCCGTGGCGTCCGGCCGCCCGTGCCGGAAGCGTATTGAGACCCCGACGGTCTTTCGCCGCGGTTCGCTTGTCCGCGCTCCCCGTCGATGCTCCCCTCTCCCCGGGATCCCCCCCTTCCGTACCGACCGTGTATCCCCCCCTGTTCCCGTCGCGTCGGCGCGGGTGGCCGATCGCCGCGGGGGCGGCGGCGGCGGTCGTGGTGGTCTGTCTGCTGGGGCTCGCGCTCCTTGGGGTCCTCCCCGGGTTCGGACCGTCCGCCGGGCCCGCCGGCCCGGTCCCGTATTCGGCGGCCCGAACGGCCGCCCTGGACTCGGCCTCGTCGCAGTTCGGGGGCCAGTGGGCCGTCCTGTACGCCGGCGCGTTCAACGGCCACGCCGCCACATCCACCGCGGGCTTCGGGACCCCGGTCGGCCTCGGCGGCTGCTCGGTAGCGGGCCTCGGAAGCTACGCCACCTCCAACCTGACCTTGCCGGCGCTCGACAGCGGGTTCGGATCGGGAAGCTCTCCGGCGTGGCTCTTCCTGCTCCGCAACAGCAGCAACATCGGACTCATCGTCGCCGTGCTGGACGGGTCCGCGAGCCCGGTCGCCTCGATCCAGGGCCCGACCTGCACCACCGGGATCGGGCTGATCGGGGTCGTCCCGTCCTCCGCGATCGACTCCCCGACCGCCCTCGCCACCGCGGGTCGCGCCGGGGGAACCGCGTTCCTGTCCGCCCACCCCGATGCGAACGTCACCTTCGTCCTGAGCGGGGGCGTGAGCCTGTTCGGCTTCGGCACGGGATCGACCTGGTCCGTCCTCTACAGCGGTTGCGGCGGTTCCGCGCTCCCGGGTTCGTCCGCGGCGGCGTTCAATGCCACGATCAACGCCTCGCTGGGGACGCTCGTCGCGACGAGCTCGGCCAACGTGACGTGCACCGGCGCCCCCTCGATCCCGCTCGCCACGGCGGGGAGCCACCGATCGACCGCGGACCCCGTCGTCCTGCCCGGCGGTCGGGAGGCGTAGCACGCCGCGGCGGGGCGCCTTCGCCGGCACGCCGGAGGGCCCCGCGCTCCCCATGGTCGAGGATCGGATGTGTCGACCCGGACCGCTCGACAACCGTCTGCGGCGTTGGGCCGCCCCCCCGTCCCGGGACCTCGACGCGCTCGACATCCTCCCCGGGATGCACGTCGTCGATCTCGGCGCGGGCGTGGGCTACTTCGCGACGGAGGTTCTGCGGCGCCTCGGGCCGACCGGACGGCTCGACCTGGTCGACATCGATGGAGAGAATCTCGCGATCGCCCGATCCCGCCTCGGTGACGACGCGCGGGTCGGGTTCCACATCGGCTCGGCGGCTACGGTGCCCGCCCTCCCCGACGCGGACTACGACCGGGTCCTCCTGAGCCTCGTGCTCTGCTGCCTCGCGGACAAGGACGGGGCGATGGAGACCGCCTGGCGGCTTCTCCGCCCGGGCGGCCGTGCCCTCGTCACCTTCCCTCGGGGGGCCCTGCCGTCGCGCCGAGGGCGCGTGGTGCTCCGGGTCACCCGTGCGCGGTGGCGCTCGCTGCTCGCGCGACGGCCGTGGCTCGTGCGGCCCACGCGACGCGGATGGGCGGTCCACCGTTTCCTCCTCGAGAAGCCCGCGCGGCCCGCGGGGGCGGCACCGAACGACGCCGTGGCCGGCGGTGCGGCCACCGTTCATCCGTGAGCCGGGGCCCGGGTCCGGCGAACGCCCGGACGCTCTCGGCGTTTCCGATCGGGGCGGCCGGACCACGCACGGCCGCGGCCGCGCCCGCGGCGCGGGGCCCGCCGGGGGCGCAGGACGCCGGTCGCCGGCGGGGGGCGGGCGTCGCTTCGTCAGAACGGGGCGCCGCAGCTCGGACACTTCCCGGCGAGCTCCGGGTAGACCGTGCGGCAGTAGCTGCAGCGGACGTAGACCGGTCCGGGCGAGCCGGGAGGTTGATGGAGCGTGAGGTGCAGGTGCACCGCGGGAGCCTCCCCCGAGGGGGGGGTGGCGCGGGCCCGGGCGCGCGCCAGGGCCTGCTCGATGAGCCGGTCGACGGTCCGCTGGACCTTCAACGGGTCCTCGACGGCGACCTCGACCCGACGTTCGTCGCCTTCGTCCCGGCCCGCCGCGACCACGACGAGGACCGACCCCCGCTCCTCGACCGACGTCCGGCGGACCTCGGCCCACTCGATCGAGAGCAGTGTGCGGTCCCGGCGCCGCGGAAGCCCCGTCCGTCGGCTGACGACCAGGCGTCGGCTCGTCAGGGTGAGAACGGCCGGTCGCCCGTTCCAGGTCGTCGGAAGGTGCGCGTGGACCCGTTCGTCCGTTCCCAGGCTGACCATGCGCGCCGCCGCCCGCTCTTCCCGGGCTCCCGTTCTCCGCAGCCGGTGTCGGCCCATAACCGTTGGCGCCCCGGCGCCCGCCCGGTGGTGTCTCCGGGCCGGATCTCGCGGGCACCGGGGCGCTTCGTGGAGGATTAAATACGATGAAACGATGCGAAAGGCGAGGTAGGCTGCCCATGCGAACAGGAATGTTGGTGGCGGGAATCGTCGTCCTGATCATCGGTGTGGTCCTCTGGTACGTGCCGGTCGAGCCCGTGACGAGCTCGCTGACCGTCCCGACCGGCGCCGGTGACACGTTGAGCGCGAACCCCCCGCTGGCCGTGCTGAGCTCCCAGTTGACCTACTCGGCCAGCTGGACGTCGAGCTCGAGCATCACGGTGAACGTCTACGACTGCGGAACGGATTCCTCCTGCTCGAACGCGATCCACAGCGGTGCGATCGCGACCGGCACGGGCTCCTCCGGAAGCCTCTCCTGGACCGGGCCGAAGGGGGACTACTACCTGATCGTCCCCTCGAGCACGGCGACCGTGACCGCGGGCGCCACCGAGCCGCTCGCCGGAGGTATCGTCGGGGTCATTCTCCTGGTCGTGGGTCTGCTCCTCGCGATCATCGGCGCGGTCCGCCGGCCCGCGACCCCGAAGGCCGCCCCCGCTCCGGCCGCCGCCCCACCGTCCGCGGCGCCCGCGTCGGCTCCTCCCGCCGCTCCCCCCGCGCAGTAGAGCGCCAGGGGACGGCCGGGCCAACCCTTTCCTCGGCCCCGAGTTCGACGGTCCGGCTCGATCGGCTCCGATCGATCCGTCACGGCCCCTTGACCCCTATGTTCCTTGGGGGCGTCCGGCACACTTTGAGGGGCGGTGCGAAGCCCGTGTCTACCGGTCGTCCCCGTCCGTGGTCGGCGCGGTCCCTGGCCCGACGGGCTCCGGCGCGCCGTCCGCTCCTCCCGCCCCGTCGCCCGGCGAAGCCCGCCCGTGCCCGGACGGGGCACCACGGCGCCGCCGGAGCGCGGCCAGGGCCCCGAGGGCCACGACGATCGCCCCGATCGCGCCGATGACCACGTAGCCGGACGCCTCGGAGAGCGGGGCGGCGGCCAACGGCGTTCCGCCCGGCGCCGGACCGACCCGCACGGAGGCGTTCCGAACGATCGACGCCCCGGCCGAGTCGTTGATCCGCACCGAGACCGTGAAGTTGCCGGCGAGCACGAAGCAGTGGACCGGCGCCGGGCCGCTCCCGACGCCGCCGTCGCCGAAGCTCCAGCTGTAGGTGTACGGGGCCGTTCCACCGGTCGCGTTCGCCTCGAACGCCACGGGCGCGCCCGCCACCGCAGCGCGCGGGACTTGTACGTTCCCGCCCAGCGTCGGCTCGACCGTGACGTTGAACCCGTCCCGGGCCACGACCCCCACCGCGTCGGTCACCGCGAGCTCGACCGGGAACGTGCCGGCCGAAGCGAAATCGTGCGAAGGGGCGCTGCCGGACCCGGTCGTGCCGTCCCCGAACGTCCAGACGAAGGAGAACGGCGCCGTACCGCCGGTGACCGTGCCGTTGAACGCGACCGCCTGCCCGGCGTCGGTCCACGTGGCGCTCGCTCCGGCGTGCGCGACCGGGCTCGCGTTGACCCGCACGATCGCGCTCGCAAACGCGCTCAGGTTCGTGGAGTCGGTGACCTCGAGCCCCACGGTGAACTCTCCGGCCAGGGCGTACGCGTGCGCGGTGAGCGGGCCGGTGGCGTTCGCCCCGTCGCCGAGGGTCCATCGGAAGGCGTACGGCGCATTGCCGCCGGTCGCCCCGACGGCCGAGAACGCCACCGGCTGGCCGAGGTCGGTCGCCCACGGGGTGGCCGAGATCCCGACGGTCGGGCCGGTCGCGGTGATCGGCGTCGCGTTCGCCGGAGCGAAGACGCCGTAGCCGTCGTAGACCGAGGCGGTGAGCCGGTACGTCCCCGGTTGCGGATAGCGATACGTGACGTTCGAGACGCCGACGGTCGAATTGCCGTCCCCGAAGACGTACCGGAGGATGTACGGGGCGCTCCCGCCCGACGGGGACGCGTCGATCGTGAGCGGAGACCGGGCCGGCTCGGTGGTGCCGGGCGCGACGGTGACCGCGAGGGCGAGCGACGGCTCGTAGACCCAGGTGACCGGGGGGACGGTCCCCCCGCCCGAGGTCTGGCCGCCGAACGCGATCGGACGGTAGGTCGTCGACTCCGCGGGCACGGCCGCGTCAGCGACCGCGCCGCGGACGCCGGCCGCCCCGAGGTCCGACCAGGAACAGTTGGTCGCGCACGTGAGCGCCCAGGTACCGACCTCGTAGGCCCCCGTCCCGTTGAGCCCACCGGTGAGCAGGAGCTGTCCGTCCGCGGCGTCCCACGTCGTCCCGCCGGCGCCGCCCGCCGGGGCCGGGCCGCCGATGTCGGCCGTTCGGTTCGTCCAGGAATCGTTCGCCCAGGTCCAGGTGTCGTTGAGCGGGCAGCGCCCCTCGGCAGTGCAGCCGCCGACGAGGACCAGGGCCCCGAGCTCGGGGTCGTAGGCGATCCCGGCCCCGAAGCGAGGGCTGGGCGCGCTCTGGGTCGTCACCGGTGTCCAGGCGAACGCGCCGGGTCCGACGGCGCCGTACGCCCACGTCGAGTTCGACATCGAGGTGCAGGAACGATCCCGGCAGCCCCCGAACAAGAACGCGGCCGGGCCGCTCGAGGAGTTCGCGTAGGCGAACGAGCCGAGCAGCTCGGGCGGCGGGGGCCAGCTGCAGGCGATGAAGCAACGGGGACCGGAGACGTTCGTCCACGCTCCCTTCGAGAACCACCACGTCTCGTTCATCGGGCAGGCCGTGGCACCGCATCCCCCGAAGAGGACGACACTGTTGATGTTCGGGTCGCGGTCGAACGCGAGGGCGCCGAAGTATTCCGCCGGAGGGGCGTCCGAAGAGTTGGTCAGGTTCACCCAGCCGGCGCCCGAGAAGCCCCAGGTCTGGTTGTCGGGGCAGGCCCGGGCGTCGCACCCCCCAAAGTAGACGACCATCCGGTCGACCGGGTCCCACGCCATCGACGCGCCGTAGCCCGCCGCCGGCCCGGGGTCGGTGGAATTGGCCCACCGCCGGGCGGGCGAGGAGGCCCCGGGGCCGGGGAACGAACTCGGGCCGCCGCACTCCGCGCCGTCCGCGTTCACGACGCGGCAGCCGACCGCGACGCCGGCCGCCGGACCCTGGCCGACGGCGAGCGACGCCTCGGCGCGCACGATCGCGACGTGGCCGGGGTCCGACCGGACGAGAGGATCGCCGGCCCCCAACGGTCCGGTTCCGAACGGCGGGCGCGGCGCCCCCAGCGCGTAGGGAGGCAGGACGAGGAAACCCGGTAGCACGGCGAGGACGGCGATGACGGCCGCCGCGATCCCCGTGACGCCGGGCCCTCCGCGCGCGCCCCGCGGGGGGCGAGCCATGGGCCTTCCTTGCGAGGTCCGAGCTATAAAATGCACCGTTCAGGGCTCGCCGCGCCGCCCGGGGCCGGACGCGGTCTCAGTCCGCCGAGGGGTGGATCTGGGACGCCCAGGCGATGAGGGCGATCTCGGCGGCGATCCGCGGTCCGTCGAAGCGTCGGATCTGCCCAAGGAGCCGGCGGCGCACCGCGGCCGAAAGATAGCGGTCGAGCGTGCGATAGACCTCGTCCTCTCGCTCGTGATGTTGCTCGACCCGGTCCGCCTCCTCCCGGAACAGCCGGGCGATGCGGAGGGCGGCAGGGCCCCGTGGGGCGAGTTCCCCTTTGAGGGCGGACCGGACGCTCGCCTCGAATCCCTCCGCGAGCGGGTGCTCGCGGGCGCACTCGGAAAGCAGGGTCCGGACCTCGGGGGCGGCGACCTTGGCGAGCGACCGGGCGAGGAGCGCCTCGTCCGCGTGGTGGACCTCAAGGTGGAACGCTCGGTACACGGCGAGGGCGCGCTCGATCCGACGCGGATCCGGCGTCGAACCCCGCGCGAGGCCCTCGGCCGTCTCGCGCATCCGCGCGGTCATGACCGAGACCAGCGTATGCTGGCGCATCAGCTCGAGCGAGAGGTCGTTCAGCGGGGGCGTCCCCGAGCCCCGTCCCTCCCCGTTCTGCCCACCGGCGGACACGCGGCGGCGACAGCGCCGCGGGTCTATACCTCCAGCGGTAGGGTGGGCCGCATCCGATCGCGATCGAAGGGTCGACCGGGCCCTGGGGAAGAAGGGCGTCGGCGCTCGCGACCCGGCGGGACCCTCGCCGCGGCGCCCGACGGGGGTGCGCGGAACCGACCCCGACCGTCGGGCCGTCCGGGGCCGGCGGGGGGGGGTTCCCGGCCGTCAGGTCTTCGGCCGTGGGGAGGAATGGCCACGGGCGCTCCGAAGGAGCGGCAGATACGGTTAATTCACCCGATGCCGTCCGCCGGATGTGACGACCCTGCGTTCGATCGATGCGCGGATCGCCGAGCGGCATCTCCTGAAGCACCCGTTCTATCGCGCGTGGAGCCAGGGCGGGATCTCCCTCCCGACGCTGGCGCGCTACGCCCGCGAGTACTACCACTTCGAGTCCAACTTCCCCCGGTACGTCGGCGGCACCTACGCCCGGATGGCGGACCCCCGGGCCCGGCGCCTGCTGCTCGAGAACCTCACCGACGAGGAGGGCAGGGACCCGACGCACCCGGCCCTGTGGGCCGACTTCGCCTCCCGCCTCGGCGTTCCTCGGGCGGCCCTCGGCGCCCGCCCCCCGCGCGGGGCGACCGCCGACCTGTGCCGTACGTACGAGCGCCTGACCGTGGACGGCACCGGGGCGAGCGGCCTCGGCGCGCTCTACGCCTACGAATCGATCTTCCCCGAGGTCGCGGCGGAGAAGTCCCGCGGGCTGCGGGCCCATTACGGTATCCAGGAACCGGCGGCGCACGAGTTCTTCCGAGTCCACACCTCGGCGGACGTGGAGCACTCCCGTGCGGAGCGCCGCGTGCTCAAAGCGCTCATCGAGCGCTCGCCCCTCGCCAGCCGTCAGGCGTTGCACGGCGTCGACGGAGCGCTCGGCGGCTGGTGGCGCTTCCTCGACTCGTTCGGGGTCACGGCGTAGGGACGCGTCGCGTCCTCTGCGATCGCGCGGTCTCGGTCCCGGCGCCGGGCGGCCGGCGCTCCCGTCCCGGTCAGGGAGGCTCGGCCACGGCGCGCCGGATCCGGCAGCGGCCGACGGCCCGCACTTCGGCGCCGGCTCGGTGCTCGGCCTCGGTACGGCGGGTGGAAAGCCGCACGTGGGTGACGGCGCCGAGGGACACCTCCTCGAGCGGGTAGCCGGACCCCCGGAAGACCTCGAGCATCCGCCACTGGCCGGACTGGACCACCGCGCGCAGGTGGGTGACGCCGCGCTCGGCGGCGCTCTCGGCGAGGCAGGCCAGCAGCGTGGTCGCCGACCCCCGGCCCTGGAAGGCATCGTCGACGATGAACGCGGCCTCGGCGGAATCGCCCTCCGGCTCGTCCCGAGCGTAGACGGCGTGGCCGATGAGGCGCTGGCCGTCCCCGGGGCCGACGAAGAGGCCCAGGAGGAGCCGCTCCTCGTGGGTCCCCGGATCCGCCAGCTGCGCGACGGCGGACGCCGGGGGCATCGCCGCGAAGAACCGCTCGCGGAGGGAACGGGGCGAAAGCCGCGCCACGAAGTCCTCCACGCCCGGCCGATCCTCCGGACCGATCCGCCGAACGTGCCCGTGGGTCCCGTCGCGCAGCACCACGTCCCAGACGGTGGGCAGGTCGAACGCCGGGTTCCACTCGCGGCGCGGGGTGAGCAGGGTCGTGCCGATGGACGCGGGCACCGGCATGGGTCTTCGCCCCGCCGAGCGCGCGGGCCCTCATCTACGGGGCGTGAACACCGCTTGACCCTGCCCGGGTCGGGGCCGGTGCCGGCGGCGTCCGTCCCTTCCATCGGAAGAGGTATGTTCCCGAACGGGTCCCGGCGACGGAGCGACGATGAACCGGCTTGCACCGTGCGACGCCTGCGGCTGCCCCATCCTGTTCCACACCCCGCGTCCGGCGCCGGGGGGAGGCCCCGCGCTCATGGTCTGCGCGGAGTGCTCCCGCGCGACCGGCCGCGAACGGGTCTGCCCGGAGGCGACCGCCGCGTAGCCCCGGCGGCCGGGCGGCCGCCCGGGTCGTCAGCGTCGACCGCGTCCGGCGGACCGACGCATGCTGCGCGAGGAGCTCGATGCCCCCGGCGCCCCCGAGAGCTCCCACTCCTCCTCCGCCACCGCGGCCGCGGCGAGCGGGCCGGGAGGAGGTCGGCGGTGGCGTCGGTGCCGCTCCCAGGCCACGGCTCCCACGATCCCCCCGACGGCCAGCGCCCCCCCGAGGATCCCCCACGGGTACCACATCGGCGGAGGCGGGGGCGGGGGAGGGGGGGGAACGTTGCCGACGAGCACGCTGAGGTTCGTGGCGACCTCGTTGCCCGTCGCATCGACGACCGTGGCGGTGACCGTGAACGCCCCCGTCCGGGCGAAGGTGTGGTCCGCGGTGAGCCCGGAGGAGACCGCGCCGTCGCCGAACGCCCAGTAGACCGTGTACGGCGCCGTCCCGCCGGAGGGAGCGGCCGTGAAGTTGACCGACACGCCCACGACCGGCGCGCTCGTCGCCGCCCGGGTGCTCAGGACGAGGGCCGGATGGACGATCACCGTGCCCGACCAGGTGCCGAGACCCTGGACCGCGTCGGTCACGGTGAGGTTGACGGGGTACGATCCGGCCGTCGGGTAGGCGTGGGTCGCGTTGACCCCGGCGATCGACGACCCGTCGCCGAAGGACCACACGAACCCGTACGGGGAGACCCCGCCGGAAGCGGATCCGAGGAACGTGACGGGGCGGCCGGCGTCCACCGGGTCCGGCCGTACCGTGGCCGTGACGGTGGGCCCGGCGACGACCGTCACGAGCACCGTCGACCGCGCCCAGGTCCCCGCGGCGTCCGTCGCGTTGACGGTCGAGGTGAAGGTGCCGATCCGGCCGTAGGCGTGCGTGACGGCAGCGAGGAACGCGCTCGTCCCGTCGCCGAACAGCCACAGGTAGATGTACGGCGCCGTCCCGCCGCCCGCCGTGGCCGAGAACGCGACGGGCTGACCCACCTCGACGACCGTCGGGAGCGCGGTGGGGGTCACCGTGAGGATCGGCTCGAGCACCCACGTGTCCCCGGGGGAGCGGGCGGCGCACGGAAGGCAGCCGGTGGGGGTCCCGCCGAACAGGAGGAGGTACGGCCACCGGCGGGGGCCCGGGCCGGGCCAGGTGTTGGTGGTGGGGACGAGCGCCGCCCCGGAGCGCCCCGAAGGTCCGGCGGAGAGCGTGGTGGTGACGTTCGTCCACCGTCCTCCCGCGTAGCGCCACGTGTCCGAGATCGGCCCCCGCGAACTGTTGCCGTCCACCAGGAACGTGGCGTTCGGCCCGCCGCTGTAGGCCAGGCCGGCTCCGAACCGGGCCGGCGGAAGGGTCGTCGGGGCCAGGGCGGCCCAGCGATTGTGGACGAAGGACCAGGAGTCGTTGAGCGGGCAGGCGCTCGCCCCGCACCCGTCCACGAGCAGCGCATAGGCGTCCCCCGCGTCGTAGACGAAACCCGCCGCCCACCGGGCCGGCGGTGCCGGGCCGACGAGCGCCGTGATGTTGGTCCAGTTTCCGTCGAGGTACTTCCAGGTGTCGTTGAGCGGGCAGAGCGCTCCGCACCCGCCGAACAGGACCATCTCGTTGTCGGCGTGATCGTAGACGAGCCCCGCGTCCCGTCGCGGCGAGGGGGCGACGGCCCCGGTCAGGTTCGTCCACCGCCCGCCGAGGAACTCCCAGGTGTCGTTGAGCAGGCGTCCGGACCCGGCCCCGCCTCCGAAGAGGAGCGCGTAGCCGTTGCGGTCATCGAAGACGAAGCTCGCGCCCGTGCGGGCGGGCGGCTGCACGCTCTGGTTCGTGAGGTTGGTCCAGGCACCGCCGGAGTATTTCCACGTCTGCGCCGGGGCGGGGCAGGCCGCGGCCGTGCACCCACCGAACATGACGAGGTAGTTGTCGACGGGGTCGTAGAGGATCGACGCTCCGGTGAGCGGCGGCGGCGCGATCTTCATTCCGGCCGTCACGTTGAACCAGGTCAGCGGCCCCCCGGCGGACGGCGAGGGCCGGGCCGATTGGGCCGGGCACGGCGCGCCGAGGGCGCCGCACGCTCCCGCCCCGGCGACCGCCGTCGGGCCGAGGGCGGCGCCCGGGGGCGGGGCGGAAGCGGCGGCGGGGAGACCGCCCGGCACGGCCATCTGCAAGGCGACCACGAGGACCGCCGCGGCCGTGATGAAGGAGAGCGGACCGCTACCCGGGGGATGTGTGCTCTGGCGCATGCCAAGAAGGGCTCAAGACCCGTACTATCCCCGTCGCAGCGGGAAATACCTTTGGGCTCCGGCCGAGCGCTACGGCCCGCCGAGGAACGCCGCCAGGAATACGACCCCGAACGTGCAGATCAGGGAGAGGACCGCCAGCAGGGCCATCGCCCGCTGGAGGGGTGCGGTCGCTTCCGGGGACGCCCCGGCCTCCCTGCGGCGCCGCAGTCGCACGCCGACCACGAAGGTGTGCAGCGCGCTCAGGACGACCATGAGCCCGACCAGGAGGATCTTGGCCTCGAGGATCGGATAGGCGCTCAGCGTGGCGCCCGGCGGAAGGTACCAGGTGAGGTTGTAGAGCCCGGTGAGGATCGTGAGGGCGAGCGCGACCCACAGGACCCTCGAGACCTCGCGGGCCACGGCGAGCAGGACCGGGACCGCGGCCTCCGGCCCCTGCCGACGGTACCGGGCGAGGGCCGCGGAGGTGACCCCCAACGTCACCGAGCCCCCGACCCATACCGAGGCCCCGACGAGGTGGACCCCGAGGATGAGGGAGTCCAACAGCGACAGTCCCGTCCCCCCCGCCGGACGTTCCCGGCCGCTACTCGCCGCCCGCCGGCGCGGGGCGACCTAGCGTCGCCGCGCTTCGCCGCGGGGCGACCCCAAAGCCGAGGAACAGCAGTACCACGCCCGCGAACTCCGCGAAGTACAGCGAGATCGGGAACGCCGCGATGTAGAGACCTCCCGCGATACTGATCACGATGACGCCGGACGCGACGTAGAGCCGACGCCAGACCCGGGTGCGCACCGCGTCCCGCAGCGACCCCACGACCATGACGACGGCCGCGGGAAACGTCACGAGCGAGGACGTGAGAACGATCGACAAGGGCAATGCGCCCGTGACCACGCCCCCGACGATCGTGGAAAGGGATACCGGAGCGAAGGCGCAGGCGATCCCCGTCGCCCCCGAGACGGCCACGACGTAGCCCGCGTAGGCCCGCCGGTACAGAGGTCGTGTCCAGAACTGGACCGACCCCAAGGAGAGCGCGCCGACCAGTACCGCGACGAGGAAGAGGTAGGCCCTGAGGTAGGGGACGGAGGCGAGGCCACCGTAGAATACGGCCTCCTCAAGCAGCGTCACCACCACGAGCGCCAGTCCGACCGCCCAATAGCCGTGGGCGGTCCCCGAACCCTCCCGAAACCGCCGCAGCTCGGCCAACGTGAGAACCAGCGCGACGGCGGCGAGGATGCCGAGGGCCAGGGCGCCCTCCGCGGAGGGTAGTTCGCTCACGGGAAGGGGCCGGGCGTCGCGGCCCGGCCTACGGTCATCGGCGGTAGACCCCGGGGGAGTTCATGACGGGTGGGTTCATATTCGGCCGTTGCGAGACCTCCGCACGGTGCGAGAGGGCCGCCGACGCCCGTAAAAGCACGGCCGGCGTACGCCGAAGGCCATGACCGCCCGTTCCAACCCCCGGTCGCCGGCCCCCGAACCGGACGCCGAGGCGACCCTCCGGGTCACCGTCCGTCCGAACGCGGCCGGGCCGCTGGAAACGGCCCTCGCCGCCCGGGGAACCGATTCGGTCGTTCGCCTCTTCGTCGAGCCCGGGGTTCACCCCCGGGTGGGCATGCTCGTCGATCGGGCGTCCCCCGCGGACCTGCGCACGCGCTCCGGCCGCATCGACATCGTCGTCGATCCGACGGGCCTCAAGTTCCTCCAGGATGCGACGGTCGATTACGTGTCGGAGGGCGGCAGCGCCGGCTTCCGGGTCACCGGCCCCAACATCCCTGCGACCGAACCGGCGGCCGACGTGGCGGCGAGCGTCCCGCCTCCGACGGACCGGACCGGGCGGGAGGCCGCGATCCGCAGCGGCCTCAAGAAGGTCTTCGACCCGGAGATCCCGATGAACATCCTCGACCTT
>JAKAOB010000036.1 GCA_021812305.1 Thermoplasmata archaeon | reverse complement strand
GATCTCTCCGGCGACATATCGGTCGGGATCGGCTTCGACGCGCTCCGTGCCGTCGCCCGCGAGGATGCGCCCGCTCGTCTCCGGGCGGACGTAGACGTCGGTATCCAGGTCGTGGATCGTCGGGAACTCGCCCGCATCCGACCCCGGCGGCTTCAGCAGCGCGGCCTGGGTCCGATAGGGCACGAGAGGCAGCGGGTGGCCGAGCCCGGCGAGGAGGGCCTTCGACCACGCCCCGGCCGCCACCACCACCCGGCGGGCCCGGAGCTCCCCCGCGCCGCGCGCGAGGACGAACCCGGTCCCGTCGCGCGAGAGCGACGACATCGGTTGCCCGAAGTCGAAGGCCGCGCCGCGGCTGCGGGCCGCCTCCGCGTAGATGGTCGTGATGGAGCTCGGCGTGACACAGGCGTCGTACGGGGAGAGGACCGCCCCCACGATGTCGTCGAACCGCCCGGCGGGGATCCGTCGGGCGAGGCGCTCGGCCCCGACGGGGTCGACGTTCACCCCCCACGCCCGCCAGCGCTCGACCGCCTCGGCGAGGATCTCGGCCGTCGCCGGGTCGCGCGTGACCCTTACAAAGCCGTTCTCGACGAACGCCGCGGGCTCCCACCGGCGGCAGAGCTCCGCGTACTCCCGGTGCGACTCGCGCGTCACCTCGACGTCGAAGCGGTTCCAGAGCTGCTCGGTCACGACCCCGGCGGCCCGTCCGCTCGCCCCGGCCGCCGGCGTGCGCGGGTCGTAGACCGTGATCGGGGCGATCCCGCGCAGCGCCAGGTGGTAGGCCAGGGCGCAGCCGGCGACACCGGCGCCCAGCACGAGGACCTCCGAGGGACCGGAGCGCACGGGGGCGCGATGGGGACGGGCGGGTTAATACTGCGGCTTCGCCCGCTGGTAGGCGTCCCGGAGCGCCTGGGTGTCGACGTGCGTGTAGATCTGCGTCGTGGCGACCGAGGCGTGCCCGAGGAGCTTCTGGATGAACCGGATGTCGCACCCGCGGCTGAGGAGCGCCGTCGCGAGGGTGTGGCGCAGCACGTGGGGCGTCACGCGTCGCGGGATGCCGGCCCGTTGGGCGGCGCGGCGGACGATCCGCTCGACCGTGACGGAGCCGACGGGGAACAGGTGGGGCGACTGCACGCCGGAGAGCGTGCGTTCGGTGATGTAGCGGTCGATCGCCGCGCGGGTGCGCTCCTCGAGGACGACCTCCCGGTCCTTGTCGCCCTTGCCCGAGCGGACGTGGAGAACGTTGCGCTCGAACTCGAGGTCGTCGATCGCGAGATGGCAGAGCTCGCCGACCCGCAGGCCGCCGAACGCCAGCACATGGACGATCGCCGAGTCCCGGGGAGAGTCGCGGACCGCATCGAACAGGCGGTGGGTCTCCTCCTCCGTGAGGTAGCGCGGAAGACGCTCCGGCCGCCGCGGCGCTTCGAGCCCTTCGGCGACGTCGAGCTGGTAGGAACGGAAGAGACAGGCGAGGCCCCGGACGGTCGTGTAGAGGGAGTTCTTGCTGTAGTGGCGCTCGAGGACCAGGTGCTCGCGGAACGCCTGGAGATCCTCCTTCGTCACGTCGGTAAGGGGCTTCTGCACGAAGCCGAGGAACATCCGGGCGATGTGCCCGTACTGCTTGACCGTGCACGGACTGCGCTCCTGCGACCGCAACAGGTTCTGGAACCGGCCGACGACCTCCAGGACGGAGAACTCGCCGTTCGACGGGGCGAGCGCGAGCCCGCCGGAACCCCCGCGTCGGCCCGGAGGCCCGCGCGGGCGCGATGCGACGGCGGACGATGCCATCGCTTGTCGTTTGGCCGGCTCGTCCCTAATTAATGGTTGACCCGCACCGGCACCCGCGCCGCGATCGCGGCCCGCCGCGACGCCGGCCGCAGCGGACCGGGGCTCCGCCGCCCCTCAAATAAGGGCGGGGCGCTACGGCGGGCGTGCGCTGCGATGCCTGCCCGCGCGAGGCCGTGATCGACCAGCCGTACCGCGGCGCCCACCTCTGCGGAAGCCACTTCGGCGACTCCGTCTGGGAGCGGGTCCGGCGCGAGATGCACCGGCAGCTGCCGCGCTTTCGCGGCGGGACCGTGGCGATCGCGCTTTCCGGCGGCAAGGACTCGTCCGTGGCCCTCGCGACGGCCCAGCGGTACTTCGCGCGCCGTCCGAACGTCCGGCTCGTGGCGTTGACCGTCGACGAGGGGATCGCCGGCTACCGCCCCGGGACGATCCGAGCCGCCGCCGAGCTCACCGCGCGGCTGGGGATCGAGCACACGATCGTGCGGGCGAGCGAGGCGCTGGGGGTCTCGACGGACGAGGGGGCCCGGCTCCTTCCGGGGACGGTCCCATGCTCGTTCTGCGGGGTCTGGCGCCGGCAGCTGCTCAACCGCGCGGCCCGGGACGCGGGGGCCGACGTGCTGGTCCTCGGGTTCAATCTGGACGACCTCGCCCAGACGATCCTCATGAACCTGGCCCGCGCGGACCTCGGGCGCCTCGCGCGGATGGCCCCCCACCGCTACCGCGCGCCGGGCCTCGTGCCCCGCATCGCGCCGCTCGCCCAGATCCCCGAGCGCGAGGTGTTCCTCTACGCCCGCCAGAGCGGCCTTCCGTTCGACCACGGGGAGTGCCCGCACGCCCCCGCGGCGGCACGCAACGTCTTCCGGGAGGTCGTCTGGCGCCTCGAGGAGGAGATCCCCGGCACGCGCCATGCGCTCCTGCGCACGCAGGCCGCGCTCGTGCGTTCCCTGGGCGCGACGGAGGGCGGGGGGCCGGCGGCCTGCGTCGACTGCGGGGAGCCCGCCACCGGGGAACGATGCCGCGCATGCGACTACCTGCGCCTCGCCCGCAATCCGCTTATGGGGGCGGCCCGGTCCTGACCGCCATGGGGACCGCGCCCGCCGCCGCGTCGGAGAGCGACCCCCGCGCCTCGGTCCGGACCCGCGTCTTCGTGGTCGGCGCCGGCATCATGGGCAGCGGGATCGCCGCGCAGAGCGCCCTCGCCGGCTGCGCGGTGACGGTCGAGGACGTGAGCGAGGAGCTCGCCCGGCGCGGGCTGGACAACGCCCGCCGCGCCCTCGACAGCGCCGTCCGGAAGGGACGGGTCTCGCCGGCGAGCCGCGATGAGGCCCTCGCCAACATCGACACCGCGATCGGGCTGCGCCGCGCCGATGCCGCCCAGATCGTCATCGAGGCGGCGCCGGAAAACCTCGCGCTCAAGCGGACCCTGTTCACCGAGCTCGAGGCGGCCGCCCACCCCTCGGCGATCCTCGCGACGAACACCTCGTCGCTCCCGGTCACCTCCATCGCCTCCGGACTGCGCGATCCGGGGCGGGTCGTCGGGCTGCACTTCTTCAATCCGGTCCTCCAGATGGACCTCGTGGAGGTAATCCCCGGGCTGCGCACGCGGCCGGAGGTCGCCGAGGCCGCGCGCGCCTTCGCCCGGAGGCTCGGGAAGACCGTCGTCGACTCCCGAGACAGCCCCGGGTTCGTGACCACCCGCGCCCTTGCCGTGCTCGTCAACGAGGCCGCGTGGATGCTCTACGAGGGCACGGCGACGCGCGAGGACATCGACACGGCCTACAAGCTCGGCTTCCGCCATCCGATGGGCCCGTTCGAGCTCACGGACCTGGTCGGCCTCGACACCGCGCTCGCCATCCTGGACGTCCTCTGGGACGGTTTCCGCGACAGCCGGTACCGGGCCTGCCCGCTCCTTCGGTCGATGGTCGCCGCCGGCAAGCTCGGGCGCAAGTCCGGCGAGGGATTCTACTCCTACCCCGCCCCGCCGCCCCCGGCGGGCGCCGCGCCATGACCGGGCTCGGCGGGCTCGAGGACCTCATCGCCCTGCTCCTCGCCGCGCTCCTCCCGGCCCTGGTCTGGCTCGCATGGATCCGCAGCACCGAGCGCTACGGGAAGGAGCCGTGGGGACCGCTCCTCAGCTCGTTCTTCTACGGCGCCCTCTTCGCCACGATCGTCGCGGCGATCCTCGAGGCCGTCCTCGTGGCCGCCGGCACGCAGCTGTCGCAGGCGTACCCCGCCCCGGAGTTCACGTTCCTCAACGGCAACTCGCCGCTCGGCTACTTCTTCCTCGTCCTCGTCGTGGCGCCGTTCGTCGAGGAGGGGCTCAAGGCCTCGGGCGTCGTCCGGGCCGGCGGCCGGTTCACCGTCGTCTCCGACGGGCTCGTCTTCGGCGCGGCCGTCGGGCTCGGGTTCGGTTTCTTCGAGACGTTCTTCTACGGCCTCGGCGCGTTCCTCACGGGGGGCCTCGTCGCCGGCCTTGTCCTGATCCTCGTGCGCAGCCTCTCGAGCGTGCTCCTCCACGGCAGCACGACCGCGATGTTCGGCTACGGCTACGCCGAAAGCCGGCTCAACCGGCGCGCGGGCTACGCGGGAGGCTACTACCTGCTCGCCGTCGCGATGCACGCCGGCTTCAACGCCCTCGCCGGCCTCGGCGCGCTCGTGGCCCTCTTCGGCGTCTCCGCCGGCCTCCAGGACTGGGCGAGCCTGATCGGGCTCCTCCTCGTCTTCGTGTACGCCTTCGCGGCGATCGAGCACGCCCGCGCCGTCATCCAGCGCACCGACTTTCCCGGCGCCCAGCGGGTCCACCCGCGCTTCCAGCCGCCGGCGGTCACGCCGCGCAGCGGGCCGCCCCCGCGCTCCCGGTAGGGCTCAGGACGGGGGGGCCGGCGGGATCCCGCGTCCCTCGGACCGGCTCCAGGCACTGTCGGCGATCTCGCGGTAGAGCGCCCCCGCCTCGTCCGACGGGGGGGTGTCGCGCGTCTCCCCGACCAGTCGGATGCGGTCCTTCTTGAGCAGCCAGTAGTGGATGCGCCAGGTCTTTCCGCGCGAGACGGTCGCGTCCTCCTCCTCGCTCGTGAGCAGCCCTTCCTCCTCGAGCTGGTAGAAGCGGTCCCGGTCGTCGCTCGAGAGCTTGTTGTCGAGGACCGAATCTTCGTGGCCGAAGTAGCCGAGGACCATCCGGGCCACCGGACGCACGTCCGGCTCCGTCATCTTTCCCCGGAGCACGAGGGTCCGCTCCAGCGCCCGGGCGAGCTCCTCCTCGGTGATCGCCGCCACGGTCTCACTCGGGCCACGTTCCGGGCGACTATCAAGATGGCGGTACGTCCGTGGGCCGCCGCCGGTCCCTCCGGAGGGAGGCAAGGTCTTGTGGGCGGGCCGGGTCCCGACGGTCCCGATGGTCGCCGCGACCGCCCCCCGGCCCCCCGTCACGTTCCCCCTCGACGACAGCGTTCGGGCCGCGGCCCGTCGCGGGCTGGCCCTCGGTCTCTGCCCGGAGTGCTTCGGCCGCCTTTTCGGCCGGCTCGGCCACGGCCTGTCCAACCCGGAGCGGGCGGCCCGCCTCGCCGCCGACCTCGGTGTGGCGCTCCCCGTCCCCGAGGGAGCGTGCCACCTGTGCGGCGGGGCGTTCGACCGCTGGGAGACCTGGATCCAACGGGTCCGGACGGCCGCCGAAGGGCGCGAGTGGCACCGGTTCTCCTGCGGGTCGCGCTGGGACCCGGAGATCCTGGCCCGCGAGGAGTCGATCTGGGTCGACGTCGGCAGCGCCTTCGGGGAGAGCGCCCGGGGCGCCTTCAACCGGGAGCTGGGCAAGCGTCTCGAGGCCGCGACCGGCGCCGTCGGGGGTCCGGATCGTCCGGATCTCGTCTTCCTCGCCGACCTCCCGGCGGGCCGCGTCGAGCTGACGGTCCTGCCGGTCTACTTTTCCGGTCGCTACCGGAAGTTCGACCGCACCCTTCCCCAGACGCGGTGGCCCTGCCGCCGCTGCGAGGGGCGGGGGTGCGACCGGTGCGGAGGGACCGGGAAGACCTACCCGACGAGCGTCGAGGAGGTCGTCGCCGCGCCGTTCCTCGCCGCGACCCGGGGGGAGGGAAGCCGGTTCCACGGGATGGGGCGCGAGGACATCGACGCCCGGATGCTCGGCGACGGCCGCCCGTTCGTCCTCGAGATCGACCGCCCGCGGACCCGGACCGTTGACGTGGCGGCCCTCGCCGCCGAGGTCAACCGCTCCGCGGAGGGACGGGTCGAGGTCCTCGAGGCGGCGGCGAGCGTCGCCGCGGAGGTCGTCCGCGTCAAGGAGGCCGCCCCGCTCAAGAGCTACCGCGTGGCCGTGCTCGGCGAGGCGTCGGAGGCAAAGATTAATGAGGCCTTGGCGTTCGTTGCGGGCCGGGCCATCGCCCAGCGGACGCCCACCCGGGTCGCCCACCGCCGAGCCGACCGCGTACGGACGCGTCGGATCGTCGCGGGGCGGCTCGTCGAGGCGGCCCCCGGGCGGTTCACGCTCGACCTGCGCGCCGAGGCCGGCACGTACATCAAGGAGTGGGTGGAAGGGGATGGAGGCCGCACGGAGCCGAGTCTCGCCGCCCTCCTCGGGGTGCCGCTGAGCGTCGAAGCCCTCGACGTGCTACAGATCCACGACCGGGAAGGTTGAACCGATGGTCAAGAGCTCGAAGGGATTCCGTTCGCGCACCCGCGGCACGCTGACGAAGGAGGTCCGCGAGCGCGGGCGCCCGCCCGTGACGCGCTACCTGCAGACGTTCGAGGTCGGTGACCACGTCATCGTCCGCCTGGAGCCGTCGGAGCCCCGGGGGATGCCGCATCCCCGCTATCAGGGCCGCGTCTGCGTCGTCCTCGAGCGCGTGGGCCGCGCCTACCGCGTCGAGTTCCGGGACGGCCAGAAGCGCAAGGAGCTCATCGCGAACCCGGTCCACCTGGCCCGGGCGAACCAGGGAGGCGCCCGTGCCTGACCCGGTGTCGCTCGCGCGCGTCAAGGAGCTCCTCACGGCCGAGGCGGGGCGCCGCACGCTGCCCCGGGAGGCGATGCTCGCCCAGCAGCACGCGGAGCTCTTCGCGCGCCTCGGCGTCGCGGAGACCGACAAGCTCGTCGCCGAGCTGCGGGAGCTGCCCGGGGTCGACGCCGGGCTCGCGATCAAGCTCGCGGACACCCTCCCGCAGTACCCCGAGGAGATCCGGCTCCTCCTGTCGAAGGAGCGGGTCCTCCTGGACGAGGCGCAGCTCACCCGGCTGCTGGAGACCATCGCCCACTACCGATGAGCGGGGGGAGCGGCCACGGAGAACTACGCGTACATCCTCGATTACCTGCCGCAGGGCCGGCAGACCGAGCGCGGCTACCACCGCGAGCCGGTCGCCCTCGGGCTCGGTGAGACGGAGCTCAAGCTCCTCGAGATCCTTCCGCGCCCCGGTCAGGCCCTCCCCGTCGGAGGGCGCATCCCGCTGGTCCCGATCGGGGGCGTCGCCCCGCCGATCGACCACGTCCGGCGTCGCCTCGCCTACGGGGACCTGACGGCCGCCGCGCGTACGGAGCTCGCGCCCGCGCTCGAGAAGCTGGTCCTCGCCGATCCGCCGCGGTTCCTGCGGTTCTTCAACGAGGCCCCGGCGGTCTCCCGGCGCTTCCACCTGCTCGAGCTGCTCCCCGGCATCGGGAAGAAGACGATGCAGGCGATCGTCGACGAGCGGCGCCGCGGGCCGTTCGCGAGCTTCGCCGACCTCGAATCGAGGGTCCACGTGAAGAACCCCGAGAAGCTCCTCGTCGGACGGATCGAGCAGGAGCTGAGCGGTGTCGAGGACAAGTACCGCCTCTTCGTCGCCCCCTGACGGGGAGCGACCGGGCGTCCCGCACCGGCCCGCCGAGATCGAGGCTGCGCTCGCGGCCCTCGGGATCCGGCCCGCGCGCCCGCTGGGCCAGTCGTTCCTGACGGACCCGTTCGTCGCCGATGCCGAGGCGGCGCTCCTGGGGCCGGTCGGGCTGTCGGGCCTCCTCGAGGTGGGCGGCGGGCTCGGGATCCTCACGGAAGCGCTGGTGCGACGCGGCGTGCGCGCGTTCTCGGTCGTCGAACGCGATCCCCGGCTCGCCGCGCACCTGCGCCGGGTCTTCGGCGGGGAGATCCTCGTGCGGGAAGAGGACGCCCGGAGCACCCCCCTCGAGGGGGTCACCGCGGTCGTCGGCAACCTCCCGTTCTCGGTCGCGACGCCGCTGTTGCTGCGCTTCTTCGCCGCCCGCATCCCGCGCGTCGTCGCCCTGGTCCAGCGGGAGGTGGCCGACCGGCTCGCCGCGCCCCCGGGGACCGGGGCCTACGGCCGGCTCACGATCGCCGCCGCGGTCTTCGGCGCGGTCGAGCTCGCGCAGGTCGTTCCCTCCGCGTCCTTCTATCCATCGCCCGCCGTGGACGGCCGGCTGGTCGCGTTCACCGCCCGGCCGGGCCCGCTCCCGGTGCCGTCCGTCCCGCGATTCGAGCGGGTCGTCGCGACGCTGTTCTCGGCGCGTCGCAAGCAGCTGCGGAACCTCCTCCCCCGCGTCGTAGCGCGGGCCGACGCCGACCGCGTCGCCCGGGAGTGCCGCTGGCCTGAGGACTGGGGCGGACGGCGGCCCGAGGAGCTCCCTCCCGAGGCGTACTTTGCCCTCGCCCGGGCGCTCGGCCCCGTCCGCCGCCCGGACGGGTCGGGCGTCCCCGGGCCGTAGCTTTAAACCCGCCGTCGCCGAATGTACCTCCGAGGGGACCCGTGATCCTCCGGCTCTACTTCGCCCGGCCGCGGCCCGGCCAGGCGGCCGAGTACGGCGAGATCCTCAAGCGGACGGTCGCCCCGTTCGTGCGCCGCCAGACCGGCTGCCTCGAGGTCCGCATCGGGCGGACCTTCTCCCCCGAGGGTCAGGTCGGGTTCGTCGTCCTAAGCCTCTGGGACTCCCTCGACCACCTCAAGGAGGCGACCGGGGGTCTCTGGCCCGACCCCATCGTCTCGGCCGAGGAGGCTCCCCTGCTCGAGTCGACCTCCTGCGTCCACTTCGAGGAGCTCTGAGACCGCCCGCGTGCCGGCCTACCCCAACCCCGTCTACCGCTCCGTCCTCGCCCGCCTCGCCGCGCCGTTCGTGCCCGTATGGCTCTTCGGGCTCGTCCTCGCCGTCACGCTCGGGCGGCTCGGGCTCGCGACGACCGACCCCTCGGGACTCGACTGGTTCGTGCTCGCGTTCAGCGCCGTCGTCCTGCTCCTGATCGGGGTCCTCGCCGCCTCGGAACGGCGGCGTGCGCCGGGCACGGTCGACCTCGACGTGGACCGCATCTCCGGCGCCGGCCCCGGGGCGGGAACGATCGACTTCGGGACCATCACCGCGATCCGCGGGGGCGGATTCTACGGCTGCCGGGTCGAGGCCCGCATCCCCGAGGGGCGGGGGACCGATCCCCGCCGGCTCGACTGGCTCTACCTCACCCGGGACAACGCCGAGCGCCTTTCGCTCGCGGTCGCGGCCTGGCGGGAGCGCGAGTCCTCCGAGGGCGCGGCCGCGGCGTGATCCCCCCGGGGTCGGGCCCCGTGGTCGGTTATAGCCCGGGAACCGCTCCGCGGGTGATGGCGACCCACTCCCCCCGTCTCCTCGTGACGCTGCCGGCCTCGTCGGAGCTGCGGGCCGCGATCCTCGATCGCCTGCGGGGCGTGCCCGTGGCGTTCACGGACCCGGCCGACGTGGGACCGTGGCCGACCGCGGAAGCGCTGCTCGTCGGGAATCTCCACCGTGAGCTGCCGCACTGGCGGGCCGACCTCGCTCCGCGCCTGCGCTTCGTCCAGCAGCTGTTCACCGGCCTCGACCGCTTCCCGTTCTCCGCCTTCGGCCCGGACGTGGCCATCGCGGGGAACGTCGGGGCGTACGCCCCGTTCGTCGCCGAGCACGCGGTCGCGCTCGTGCTCGCCCTCGCCCACGAGATCGTTCCGAACTTCGAGAAGGTCCGGCGCGGTCGGCTGCGTCCTCCCACCCCGAACCGCTACCTGATCGGCGGGACCGCCCTCGTCCTCGGGTTCGGGGAGATCGGCCGCGAGACCGCGGACCGCCTCCGCGCCCTCGGCCTGCGGGTGGAGGGCGTGGGCCGCACGCCGGACCCGCGCCCCGGGGCCGACCGGATGTACGGCGCCTCCGAGCTCGCCGCCGCGCTGGCCGGCGCGGACGTGATCGTCGAGTGCCGGCCGTTGACCCGGGCGACCCGCGGCACGATCGACGCGGCGGCGCTGAACGCGATGCGCCCCGCGGCGATCTTCGTCAACGTCGGCCGGGCGGCGACGGTCGACGAGACCGCCCTCTACGAGCACCTCCGGGACCACCCGGCGTTCCGGGCCGGGACCGACGTGTGGTGGCGGGAGGATTTCGAGGCGGGGGAGCTCGGGAGCTCGCACGCGTTCACCGAGCTCCCCAACTTCCTCGGCTCGCCCCACGTCGCGGGGGTCGGATCCGCCGCGCGGGCTCGGGCGGAGTCCTTGGCGCTGGAGAACCTCGTCCGCTTCTTCGCCGGGGCGCGGCCGCTCCACGTCGCCGACCGGGCCGATTATGGGGACGGGCCGGCGACGCGCCCCCCCGCGTAATGCGACCGCCACCGATGGCCCCAGGGGCAACGGCCGCGGGGACGGTCCCCGACCGGGGCCCCGCCGCTTCGGGCGCCGCGAGGAACTGCGGTCCCCACCGCCGCCGGCGTCCTCCGCTTCCGGTTCGCCGCCGTCGGTACTGGCTCGGTCTCCCTTGCGATCCCGAAGCAGCCGGTTTGGACGTCGCGGCCCGCGTTTTCACGGCCGATCTCGTGGTTCGTCGCCGCCGCGCTCGTTGTCTTCTACGAAGGCGCTAACCTTGCCGCGGTCGAGCCAGATGTAGTCGGTCTGCTCGAACGGATCTCCCTTGGCGCGGTGCCGCTGCGGACGCTCGGGGCGGCCGCCCGGGGGGGGTTCGCTTTCGAAAGCCCGTGACGCGGGCGGTTCGCCTCCTCGATCCCCAAGGCTCCGATAGATTCACGGGACCACGGGAACCGACAGTAGAATCCCACGGCGGCCCTTCGATGCGTTAATATAGAAGCGCTTAATGGCTCACGTAGGTGAGCAAGCATGCTCCAGGGAACCCCGATCCTCGTCCTCAAGGAAGGGACCGAGCGCGAGCGCGGCAAGAGTGCGGCCCAGAACAACATCGCGGCGGCTCGGGCGATCGCGGACGCGGTGCGCACGACGCTCGGCCCGCGCGGCATGGACAAGATGCTCGTCGACTCGATGGGCGACATCACGATCACCAACGACGGCGTGACCATCCTCAAGGAGGTCGACGTCGAGCATCCCGCGGCGAAGATGCTCGTCGAGGTCGCGAAGACGCAGGACCAGCAGTGCGGGGACGGGACGACCACCGCGGTCGTCCTTGCCGGCGAGCTGCTCAAGCGCGCCGAGAGCCTCCTCGAGCAGAACATCCACCCGACGGTCATCACGCGCGGCTTCCAGATCGCCGTCCAGGAGGGTCAGCGCCTGCTCGAGAAGGAGATCGGCACACCGGTGAAGGCCACCGATGAGGCGATCCTCGTCGACTGTGCCCGGACCGCCATGGGCTCGAAGGGCGTCTACGGCTCCCGCGAGGAGCTCGCGAAGATCGCCGTCCAGGCCGTGCGGAAGATCGTCGACCAGCGCGGCGAGCGGACCGTGGCGGACGTCGACCAGATCAAGGTCGAGAAGCGCCACGGCGGGACCATCGGCGACACCCAGCTCATCGATGGGATCCTCGTCGACAAGGAGCGCGGCCATCCCCGGATGCCGAAGGACGTCCACGGGGCGAAGATCGCCCTGCTCAACAGCGCCCTCGAGATCAAGAAGACCGAGATCGAGAGCAAGATCGCGATCAAGAGCCCCGGCCAGATCCAGAACTTCCTCGACGAGGAGGACCGGACCTTCCGGCGCATGGTCGACTCGATCAAGGCCTCCGGCGCGAACGTCGTGGTCGCCCAGAAGGGGATCGACGACGTCGTCCTCCACTACCTCGCCAAGGAGGGCATCTTCGCCGTGAAGCAGGTCAAGGAGAGCGACCTCCAGAAGCTCGCCCGGGCCACCGGTGCCAAGATCATCACGAGCCTCAAGGAGCTCACCTCCGCCGACCTCGGCGAGGCGGCCCACGTCGAGGAGCGCAAGGTCGGCGAGGACGACATGACGTTCGTCACGGGCTGCAAGAACCCCCGCTCGGTGTCGATCCTGATCCGCGGCGGGACCGAGCACGTGACCCAGGAGGTCGAGCGCTCGCTCCAGGACGCTCTCAAGGTCGTCTCGTCCGTCATCGAGGACGGCGTCGTCTGCCCCGGTGGCGGCGCGACCGAGATCGACCTCGCGGTGAAGCTGCGCAAGTTCGCCCCCACCGTCGGCGGGCGCGAGCAGCTCGCGGTCGAGGCGTTCGCCCAGTCGCTCGAGGCGATCCCGTGGGCCCTCGCCGAGAACGGCGGGTACGACTCGATCAACACGCTCATCGAGCTCCGCGGCGCCCACGACGGCAGCCCGGCGAGCCGCAACATCGGTGTCAACATCGAGAACGGCAAGGCGGCCGACATGTGGAAGCTCAAGGTCATCGAGCCGGCCCGTGTGAAGCGCCAGGCGCTCAGCTCGGCGAGCGAGGTCGCCACGATGGTCCTCCGGATCGACGACGTCATCGCGTCGAAGAAGACCCCGCCGGCCCCGCCCGGGGGCCCCGGCGGCCACGACCACTAAGGCCCCGCCACGGCGGGGCCTCGGGGCGAGCGGGACGCCCGCTCGCCTCACCAACGGCCGGTGATCCGCTCGGCGCCCGCGGCACCCGCCCGAGGTTCACGGCGCATCCCTCGAGGAGGGATGCCCCGCGCGGGCCGACGCACGAACGGCCGGGGTCGGTAGCCCCGGACCGCTCTCTTCACGACCCCCCGACGCTTCCGGCGGCGGGATCACGCCCTGCCTCCGATGGAAGGTTTCTTATCGGACCTTGGGTAGGCCCTCGGAGCCCATGCGCACGAAACAGGTGGACGGCGTCCTTCGGCTCGACGTGATGGCCCTCGACCCCCGACCCGCGGTCTACCTCGCCTACGACGGGCTCGGCGGGCTGTCGCAGCGGCCGCTCCTCCGCGACCTCATCGAGGAGCTTCAGCGCAAGGGACCGGAGGCGCTCGCCCAGTTCCTGGACGCGCTGCGGCGCCATCACTCCGGCCAGGTCCACGTCTACTTCTCCGACTACGTGAGCTACGGGATCGGGGGCGGGGATGCGACGGCCGAGTTCTTCTTCGGCACGTTCCTCCTCCTCCACGAGACACCCCGGGCGATCTCCGGGGTGGCTCCCGAGCCCGAGAACCTGGTCCTGCTCCGTCCGGGCGGGGCCGAGCGACTGAGCCTCGAAGGCCTCGCGAGCTGATCGCGCGCCCGAGAGGCTTTTCCCCCGCCGTTCCTCCGGGCCTGCGATGGCCGAGGAGATCCCCCCGCTCGTCCGCGAGCGGCGCGAGAAGGCCGCCCGGTTCCGGGAGCGGGGGGTCGAGCCGTTCCCCTGGGAGTTTCCCGGCCGCGCCGGGACCGACGAGGTCGTCCGCGCGACCCAGGGCCTCCCGCCGGGCGGAGCGACGGCACCGACGCCGATGCGGGTCGCGGGGCGTCTCCGCGCGGTACGGGTCCACGGCAAGACCGCGTTCCTCGATCTGGAGGACCTCGCCGGGAGCCTCCAGCTGTTCCTCCGGGTGGACGAGCTCGGGGAAGGCCCGTACGCGTCCTGGCTCGCCGACCTCGACCCGGGCGACCTCATCGGGGCCGACGGGCTGCCGCTGGTGACGCGGCGCGGCGAGCCTTCCCTGCTCGTCCGTTCGATCACCCTCCTCGCGAAGGCGATCGCCCCGCCGCCGGAGAAGTACCACGGGCTCAAGGACCCCGAGGAGCGCATCCGCCGGCGCTACGTCGACCTCCTCGCTTCCCCGGAGAGCCGCAGCCGATTCACGGCCCGCTCCCTCCTCACCCGCGAGCTGCGCCGCTGGCTGGACGGCGAGGGGTTCCTCGAGGTCGAGACGCCGACGCTGGTGCCCGTGGCGAGCGGGGCCGCCGCGCAGCCGTTCCGCACCCGGTCGAACTACCTCGACCGGGACCTCCAGCTCCGCATCGCCCTCGAGCTGCCGCTCAAGCGTCTCCTCGTGGGAGGCCTCGAGCGCGTCTACGAGGTGGGGCACGTCTTCCGCAACGAGGACCTCGACTCGACCCACTCCCCCGAGTTCACCATGCTCGAGGTGTACTGGGCCTACCACGACTACGCCGACATGCGGGCCCTGGTCGAGCGGCTCTACGAGCACCTCGCCCAGCGCGTCGCGGCGCTCCTCCCCGATCTGCCGGCCGCCCGGGAGGCCCCCGAACGGTTCCGCCCGCCGTTCCCCACCGTCGACTACGTCGGGGCGCTCGAGGCGGCGAGCGGCCTCTCCGGGCTGCTCGCGAAGGACCGGACGGAGCTGAGGGACCGGGCCCGCGCCGTCGGGGCCCGCATCCCGGACGACTCCCCCGCCGGGGCGTTCCTCGACAAGCTCTTCGGCCACTATGTCGAGCCCACCCTCGACCGGCCCACGTTCGTCCTCGACTTTCCCGAGGCGACCACCCCGCTCGCGAAGCGGCACCGCTCCCGTCCGGGCCGTGTCGAACGGTTCGAGCTGTTCTACCGGGGGATCGAGCTCGCCAACGCCTACAGCGAGCTCAACGACCCCGACGAGCAGGAGCGCCGGTTCGTCGAGCAGCTGAGCGCGCGGGGGGAGGACCACTACGCCTACGATGCGGATTTCATCGAGGCGTTGCGCTACGGCATGCCCCCGTCGACGGGACTCGGGATCGGCGTCGACCGCATGGTGATGGCGCTCGCCGGCATCCCGTCGATCAAGGACGTGATCCTCTTCCTCCCGACCCGCGAGCGCGTCGGCGACGGCCCGCCGTCCTAGAGCGTTTCCCGGATCCGACGGTCCCGGCGCCGGTAGGCGACGACCCCCACCGACCCGACGGCCAGGACGGCGAGGAGCGTGCCCCCGTACACGAGCCCCTCGCCGTGCAGGAGCACGGGAAGGGCGGGGAGGACCGGGGTGACGAGCGCGAAACGAGCGCTGCCCGAGACCGCGGCGGAACCGTCGGCGACGGCGCCGAGCATCACCTCCGCCGTGCCCGCGACGGGGGAGTACGCCCCGACCGTGTAGGGCACGGAACGGCCGCCGGTGAGGTTCGCCAGCGGGTCCCAGGCGAGGGCCGCGACCGGCGCGGTGCCGTTGTCCCCCTCGACGCTCGAGTAGGCCGCGCTCCAGCCGGCGGCCCCGGGGCCGGCCGGGGCGTTCGAGCAATCCGGGGAGAGCGCGAGCGGCGTCGTCCCACTGCAGATCGACAGCGACCGGCCCGACGCGAGGGAGAAGGCGAACTCGATCGCGAGGGTGTCCGCCGGCGAGATCCAGGGCCAGCCCGAGACGTTCCAGGCGATGCGGACGCCGGCGCTGAAGGTGCCGTTCGCGTCGAGCGAGTAGGTGAGCGCGAGCCGCGCGCTCCCCAGGGTCGCCCCCGTCGGGGTCAGCACCGAGGAGGGGGCCCAGATCGCGGCGTCCACGGGGAGCACCTGGAGGAGGGCGAAGAGGCGCATCGTTCCGGTCGCGTTCGCCCCCCCGGTCCCGTTGAAACCGGTGACCGACGCGGGGAACGCGGCCGCGACCGCCGTCGGGTGGGGATAGCCGCCGGGCGTCAGCTCGAGTATCTGGTCGATCTCCAGGGTGGCGCTGACGGAGGCGTTCGCGTCCTGGTAGAGCTGGACTCGGGGAACGGTCGACGGGAAGACGGCGGTCACCTGTCCGTTGTCGTAGCTCGAGCCGGCGGGGCTCGCGAGGGGGTGGACGGCCGACGGTTCGGCCCCGAGCGCGGCGGCGGGCAAGAGAAGGAATGAGGCGGCGAGGAGGATCCCGGCCCCGGCGGTCCAGCCGGCCGCCCCCCGCCGCCGGCCCGAACGGCTTGCCCGCGTCATCGTCGGCGGCCCTCCGTGGGCTTCCGTCCCCGGGGGCGGGTATAACCGTTGTCGAACAGCCGTTGAACGTTCACGGATGTAGCTCCGACCAGAAACGGAGGAAGCGGTCGACGGGTTTCGTTTCGAGCGGGGGAAACTCGAGGAGCACCTGGTGGATCTGCTTCGGATCGGTCAGGCGCACGCGACGGGTCGCCCCCTGACCCTCCCGGACGAGCACGCCGGCGTGCTCGAGCCGCTTCAGGAAGTACGACAGGTTCGGTCCCGACGTCGCGAGGGCCTCCCCGAGGGCCGCCGGCGCGGACGGCCCCTCCAGATAGAGGTGGAGGAGGAGCGCCCGGGGGACCGGCTGGCGGAGCAGTGCGAGGAGGGTCTTCTGCGCTTCCGGGATCGGGCCGGTCCCGCTCGCGGCCACGGCGGGGAAGCAGCACTTGTAGCCCCCTTGGAAGCGGACGAGCACCAGCCCCTCGCGCCCGAGCCGGTAGAGGTGGTAGTCGAGGGTGCCGATGGGGATGCCGAGCCGGCGGCGGATCTCCCGGAGATGGACCCCGGGGTAGCGCTGGACGAACGTCAGGAGCGTCTCGGCCCACGTGCCGACCCGCTCGGTCCCGGCCACCATCGTCCCCCTCCGTCAGCGCACCAGCGTCGCCACGAAGAGGACCGCGAGCAGCGCCGCCTCGAACAGGGCGGAGACCAACAGGAGGGTGGCGGTCGCCCAGCCGCCCGTGAACAGCCCGAGGCCGACCACGAGCCCTTGGAGCGTGATCAGGAGGAACCCCCCCGCGACGAGCGCCATCCGGGGGGAGGGCGCCCGCCGGACGGCGAGAAAGCCGAGGGCGGTGAGGAGCGCGCCGAACGCGGCGATCCCCGCGTAGGCGATGTTCGTGACTAGGGCGAGGTCCATGACCCGGGCGCGGGATGGCCACGACCCGATTTATACCGCGTCCTTCCATCGAAAAGGGCCGATGGGTCCCGAAAGGGAGATCGCCCCCGCCACCGTCCCGCTCCGGGTCGACCGCCTCGGGGTCCGCTACGGGGAGCGGGTCGCGGTGGAGGAACTGTCGTTCCGGGTCGCCCCGGGGGAGATCTACGGGCTCCTCGGCTCGAACGGGGCGGGCAAATCGAGCACGATCAAGAGCGTGGTCGGCCTCGTCCCGATCGGCGCGGGGTCGATCCGCGTCTTCGGCCGCGACCCGGTCGCGGAGCCGCTCGAGGTCAAGGCCCGCCTGGGCTATGTTCCGGAGTCCACCCTCCTGTTCGACGCCCTCACCCCCCGGGAGTTCCTGGAGTTCGTCGCGAGCGTCCGCCGGCTTTCGGCCGCGGTCGTGAGCGAGCGGCTGGCCGCCTATGCGCGCGCCTTCCAGGTCGAGACCGAGTTCGAGCATCCCCTCGCCACGCTCTCCCATGGGACGCGCCAGAAGGTCCTCGTGATCGCCGCCCTCCTGCACCAACCGGACCTGCTCGTCCTGGACGAGCCGCTCAACAACCTCGACCCGCGCTCCGTCCGCATCATGAAGGAGCTCCTCACGCGCTACGTGCAGGGCGGTCAACGGGGGATCCTGTTCTCGACCCACACGATGGAGATCGCCGAGCAGCTGTGCCACCGTGTCGGGATCCTCGACCACGGTCGGCTGCGCGGCGAGGGGACCCTTGCCGAGCTGCGCGGGAAGATGGAGGCCGGGGACGCGAGCCTGGAGTCGATCTTCCTGCGCCTGACGAGCGAGGAGGAGGGCGTCCGCGAGGCGGTCCGGAGCCTCGGGGGGGCGTAGCGCCGTGTCGTGGCGGGAGGCCTGGCGGCTCGCGGATCCGGCCTACACCGAGCTCGCGTTCCAGGCGATCTACGCCGTCCGGCAGGGGAACCTGCCCCCGTCGGAGACCCGCACGTCCCTCGCCCTCAAGGCCCGCCGCCGCGTCCTCCAGAGCAAGGCGCTCGTGAGCGCGGTCCTCGGCCTCGTGGCCCTGGGAGGGGTCGTCATCCTCTCCCCGCTCTTCGAGACCATCTTCGTCGCGATCATGCCGAGGGGCCTCTACGTCGCGGCGATGTTCTCGGCGATCCTCGTCATCGAGCTCACCCTGCTGTGGTGGACCGGGCTCCAGGTCCTCCCGGCCTTTCTCGCGGCCCGCATCGTCCCGCTCCTTTCGACCCTCCCGGTGCCGCTCGCGACCGTCCGCCGCGCGTCGCTGATCCTCTTCCTCCGTCTGTTCGACGTCCCCGTCGCGACCTGCCTCATCCTGACCCCGATCGCCGTCGGGATCGCCCTCGGCTCGGTGCCCGCCGGCCTGGTCGCCGTTCCCGCCGTGCTCTCCGTCTCCGTCTTCGCGCTCGCCCTCGCCTTGGCCACCGGCCGGTTCTTCGTCCGTCGGGTCCAGGGGGCACGGGGCGGGCACCGCGAAACCGTCCTGCGCTGGACCTACCTGGTGCTCTGGGCCCTGCCCGCGTTCGCGATGTACGCCTTCATCGAGGTCGCCCCGGCGTTCGTCCGCATCATCGCGGGCCTGACCATCAAGATCG
>JAKAOB010000131.1 GCA_021812305.1 Thermoplasmata archaeon | reverse complement strand
ACCCGCCGGCGCGTCCGGGCGGCCTCGCCTGAGGACCGACGCGAGCGCGCTTCGCTCGGGCGCTAACCCGTCGTGAGGGCATCGCCCGACTGCGCGATCTGCACCGTGCGCACCCCGAGCGCGAACGCTCCAAGGCCCGAGAGGGCCGCCGTCGCCGCGAGCAAGAGGGGGAACGCCGCGGCGAGACCGAGAAGGTAGAGCGCGACCGGGCCGACCAGCCCGGCGCCACCCCCCACGACCCCGATCGGGGGCCGGTCGGAACGCCAGGTGATCCACGCCGCCAGACCCGCGACGGCGGCGACGACCGCGAGCAGGAGGGCCGCGCCGCCGAGAGATGCGAGGAACGTCTCGAGGTCCGGGAACGGCGAGAGCGACCGGGTGGTCACGCTGCTCGCGCTACCGGGGAGGAGGGTGACGGAGATCCCCTGAGTTCCCGCATCGTACACGGGGCTCGCGAACGAGGTCACGGTCACGGTCGAGTACCCCGCGAGACTGACGTTGAGGACCACTCCTCCCGAGGGCACCCCGCGGAAGAGGAACGAGCCGTCCCCGGCGGTCGACTCCAGGAGCTGGGCGCCGCTGTCCTCGGTGAGGACGACGCGGGCGCCTGCGGCGGGGCCGACCGCTCCCGCCGCCGGCTCGGCGTAGACCGTCCCCGAGACCACGTACGACGCCGGCGCCGTCGCCGCGTCGGCTTCGAAGACGAACACCCCGGCGAAGGCGATCGCGAGGACCACGACGCCGACGAGCGCCGCCGCAACCGCCGGGCGGGCCCGCCAGCGGGGGGGACGGGGCCGGGGAAGGGTGGGGTAAAGCCCCGGATAGACCTCCCAGCTGTACAGCGGCGGGGGGTCGCGCGGAACGACCACCGGCATCGGGGTTCGGCAGTGCGGGCACGGAAACCACTGCGTCGGGGGCGTGGAGGCGAGGACGGCGCGGACCGCGGCACCGCACGACGGACATCGCACGGTGACCGTCGGCACGTCCATCGATCGCGGCCGAGCCGGGCGGAGGTCTTAGCGTTACGGAGAGCGCTCGCGAAGCCGCACCCGCGGATCGCCGCGGTCGACGACGGCGCGTTCGACCGGGACGACCCGACGGCGCCGATCGCGGCGCTTGTGATCTCGGCGCCCGATTACGTGGAGGCGGTCCGCACGCACCGGGTCCGGGTCGACGGCCGGGACGCGACCCAGCGGGTCCTCGAGGTCCTCCGGGCGGCCGGGCCGCTCGACGGGGTGCGGGCGCTCCTCCTCGACGGCGCGGTCCTGGGGGGCTTCAACGTCGTCGACCTCGATGCGCTGCACCGCGCCCTGGGGTTTCCCGTGGTCGCGCTGACCCGCCGGCCCCCGGACTTCGTCCGGATCCGTGCGGCGCTCCGCAAGTATTTTCCTCGCGACTCGGCCCGACGATGGCGGCTCCTCACGGCGCACCGGCTCTTCCGGGTACCCACGGAGGGCGCTCCGCTCCTCGCCGCGGCGGTGGGATGCACCCGCGCCGACGCGGCGCGCCTCGTTCGAGTGACGACGGTCCGAGGGCATTGGCCCGAGCCGCTCCGCCTCGCGCACCTGATCGCGTCCGCCGGCCGCCCGGCGCGCCGACGCCGCCGACCGAAGACTTATGCCCGGAAGCGCCCTTCTGGGGCAGGGCCTGTAGCTTAGCTTGGACAAAGTACTGGCCTTCTAAGCCAGCAAACTCGGGTTCAAAGGTCCCGGCGCCTCGACGGCGCCGGGGCGGAGACTCCCGACAGGCCCGCCCGGCCCCTCACGGCGCCCCGACCTTCGCCGCGCAGCTCGCGCAAAGGATCTCGCGGGGGCCGGACGGGAGGGGGTTCCCGCACAGGGGGCAGGTCGCCCGGGCGTCCGCGGCGGCCAGGAGCTCCTGCACGCTCGTGCGGAGCGCCGGATCCGGCATCGGTTCCGCCCGGTCCGAATGGAGGGTCGGGGCTCCCGAGGATGGGAGGAACGCCTCCGGCCGGGGCCGATACACGCCGAGCCGGTGATCGAAGACGGTCCACCCTCGCGCGACGAGGCCTTGGAGGGCAGAGTCGACGAGCTCCCGCACGCCGCCGAAGACATGGGTCAGCTCGACCGCGTTCAGGCCCGAGGATTCGCTCACCACCTCGAGGCAGCGCGCCATCAATAGGGTGAGGTCGCCCCGGCCCACCGCCCGGTCGACCGCCCAGCTGAACCGGGACGTGCGGCGTACGCGTCGGGCGGCGGAGAGGCGCCCCGCCCTGGGATCGACGAGCAGGTCGGACCGGGGCAGATCGAGCTCGAGCCGGATCCGCTCTTCGGGAAGGTACAGGAGGAGCGCGACCGAGAACGGAAGGAGGGCCCGCTGGCGACAGGCCCCGATGCCCTGAGCGAGCGTGCCCACGAACCCTCCCAACTCGACCCGCTCGCCGCCGGTGGCGGCCCGGTCCTCCTCGACCCTCGAGCGGGGGAGGTAATGCTCGCGCAGGAGGACGCGGAGGATCGCGCGCTCCGTCGGGCCCTCCGAGGTGGGACCGAGCTCGGCCGAGCCGTCGGAGTGGACGACGATCCTTTCGAACGGCCGCAGGAACTCCCAGGCCGGGCCGGCCCCGGGCGGAGCGTGGAGGCGGAGCTCTCCCTCCTCGAAGCGTGCATCCTCGTCGGCGAGCAGGGCGTAGAAGTGGGGGTACTCCCGTCCGTCCGCCCGGAGCGAGAACGGCGCGAGCCGCGGGCGCCGGCGGGAGAGGAACTCCTCGTGGGCGCGCGCGAGCGCGCGTTCCGAGTAAGCATCGTGCCGCTCGCCCGCGAAGCGCAGCGCGAGCGCGTTGAGCTCAGGCAGCGGAACGTCCATCGATCGGACCTCTCCGCTCGCGGGCGAGCGAGTAGACCGAGATAAAGCGACGGGCCATCGTCTCGAGCGAAGCGTTACGGCGGACGAACGCCTCCGCGCTCCGGGCGACCCGGCGGCGTTCCTCGGGCCGGTCCGCGAGCTCCACGAGGGCATCGCCGAGCGCTCCCGGCACGGTCATCGAGACCCGCCGGCCGGTGACGCCGTCCTCGACGATCTCCGCGGGTCCTCCCGTGTCGGGGGCCACGACCGTGGTCCCGCACGCCATCGCCTCAAGCAGCGCGACCGACGCGGTGTCGCTCGTCGACGGCAGCACGAACAGTTCGGTCTGCGCGAGGAGTGCCGGCTTCTCTTCCTCCGCGACGGGGCCGACGTAACGCACCCGGGCCTTGAGGCGGGGGTCGCCGGCGATCCGCGCCCGCACGCTCTCCTCCTCCGGACCGAGGCCTCCGATCACGGCCACCAGGTCGGTCCGGTCGATTGCGGTCGAGACCGCGTCGAGGAACCGGTGGATCCCCTTGTCGACCGTCAGTCGTCCAAGGTACGTGACGAGCGTCCCGTCGGGAAGGCCGCAGCGGGTCCGCCAGTCCGGAACCCGAGCGTGGGGACGGAACCGGTCGACATCGACCCCGTTCGGCACGACCTCCACCGGTCGCCGGAACGGCTTTCGCACGCTCTCGACCAGGGCGTCCCGTGCCGCCGCCGTCGGCGCGGTCGTGAGGTCGCAGCGCCAGTAGGTACCGAGGTTGTACCACCAGGCGACTCGGAAGAAGAACGGCACGAGGAACTTCTGCGGGACGGCCGCCCGCATCTCGCGGAGGTTCGTGTGGAACGTGCCGATGAGAGGATGCCGGTACCGACGCGAGGCGAGGAACCCCATGCTCCCGAGCGGTCCGGGGGAGTGGATGTGCACCACATCGGCGTCGGCGACCCCTCGTTTTCCGCGCAGGAGACCGAACGGAAAGACCGGCCAGCGGTACTGGCCGTAGAGCGGCACCGGCACCGACCGGATCCGCCGGACGAACACCCCGTCGACGACCTCTTCCTCGTTCGGAGCCCCCGTGACCGGGTTCGGCGCGAAGCCCCGCACCGAGTGGCCCATCC
>JAKAOB010000130.1 GCA_021812305.1 Thermoplasmata archaeon | reverse complement strand
ACACCGCCCGCGATGCCGTCGTGATCGCGCGGACCGTCGGGACGCGCCGCCGCCTCGCCCTCGAGGAGGCCTGCCGCCGCCGGGGCCTGCACGTCCTCAACCCGATCGTCCGGGAGCGGGAGGAGTCGTAATGCCCGACCTGTCCAACCAGCGGCGCCTCGCGAGCGAGATCCTCAAGTGCGGCGAGAACCGCATCTGGATCGACCCGGCCAGCCAGGAGGAGCTCGCGGACGCGGTCACCCGATCCGACATCCGCAGCGCGATCAAGTCCGGCGTCATCCGCCGCCACCGCATCGTCGGGACGAGCCGGGTCCGGGCGCGCCGCCACGCCGAGGAGCTCGCCAAGGGCCGCCACCAGGGCCCGGGCTCGCGCCGCGGCACCCCGTACGCCCGCGTCCCCCGCAAGGAGCGGTGGATCCGGAGGATCCGTCCCCAGCGGGCGCTGCTGCGGGAGCTGCGCGAAAGCTCCCAGATCACCCGCGCGGTCTACCGGGAGTTCTACCGGCGGGCGAAGGGCGGCATGTTCCGCAGCCGCGCCCACCTCCTCTCCAACCTCCGTCTCGCCGGCGCGCTGAAGGAGGCGAGCCCGTGAGGCCGGGTCCCCGGTATCGGGTCGCCTTCCGCCGCCGCCGCGAGGCCCGCACGGACTACCGGGCGCGCCTGAAGCTGCTGAGCTCGGGCCAGCCCCGCGCCGTCGTCCGCTTCACCCACGGCCGCGTCTGGGTCGCCGTGACGACCTTCGACCCCGTCGGCGACCGGATCGTCGCCGCGGCGGACAGCCACGAGCTCACCCGGGTCGGCTTTCCCCCGCACGGCCTCGTCTCGACCCCGGCGTCGTACCTCACGGGGTACCTCGCCGGCCTGCGCGCCAAGGGCGCGGGCCAGTCCGAGGCGGTCCTGGACGCCGGCCTGCGCCGGCCGACCCCCGGCGGGCGGATCCAGAGCGCGCTCAAGGGGCTCCTCGACGCGGGGCTCGAGATCCCGCACGGCGACGGGGGCCTTCCCTCGAACGATCGGCTGAACGGGACCCACCTCAAGCCCCCGCTCCCGGCCCCGCTCGAGACGTACCGGCAGAAGCTCCCCACGATCGCGACCCGCACCGCGGAGGCGGCATGAGCGCGTCAATGGGACGGCCGACCGGCGGGCCCGGGGGCCCGGCCCCGCCGCCGTGGGTGCCCAAGACCGAGCTCGGCCGCCGGGTCCACTCCGGTGAGATCACCTCGATGAGCGAGGCGCTCCGGACCGGCCTTCCGCTGCGCGAGGCCGGCATCGTCGACCAGCTCCTTCCCGGACTCCACGACGAGGTCCTCGACGTGAACATGGTCCAGCGGATGACCGACTCCGGCCGCCGGTTCAAGTTCGCGGTCACGGTCGTCGTCGGCAACGGCGACGGCTTCGTCGGGCTCGGCCGCGCGAAGGGCAAGGAGGTCGGCCCGACGATCCGCCGGGCGATCGACCGCGCCAAGCTCCACGTCGTCGAGGTCCTGCGGGGCTGCGGCAGCTGGGAGTGCGGCTGCGGGCGGTCCCACACCGTCCCCTTCCTCGTCCGGGGACGCTCGGGGAGCGTCATCGTCGCGTTCAAGCCCGCCCCCCGCGGCGTCGGCCTCGCCGTCGGCGATGTCGCCAAGCCGATCCTGCGCTTCGCCGGGATCACCGACGCCTGGGGATTCACCGAGGGCCACACGAAGACCACCGTCAACTACGCCCAGGCGGTCTTCCGGGCCCTCACGACCCTGAGCGAGCTCAAGGTCCCCGAGGAGGACGCCGACCGGCTCAAGATCGTCCGGGGCGCCATCGGCGCGTCGATCCTCCCGCCGAAGGAGGATCTGCCGCCCGGGCCGCGCGGCGGGCCGGGCGGTCGCGGCCGCGGCGGGCCGGGACGCGGAGGCCCGGGGCGCGGAGGTCCACGCCGGGGACCCGGCGGCGGACGGCCGCCGGTGCGGAGGTAGCCATGGCGTGGATGATCATCCGGGTCCGGGGCACGATCCATGCGCGGCACGACATCCTCGCGACCCTGCACGCCCTGCACCTCAACCGGCCCAACCACGCGACGATCGTTCCCGAGGCGCCGGACTACCGAGGCATGCTCTCCAAGGTCCAGGGCTACGTGACCTGGGGCGAGGCGGACCCCGCCACCGTCGAGCTGCTCCTCAAGGAGCGCGGGGTACGCGCCGACGGCTCGCCGCTGGGGGCCGCGGAGGACGTCGTCGGCGTCGGGGCGCGGGTGCTCGCCGCGGGCCTGCCCGCGGCCGGGACGATCCGCCCGCTCTTCCGCCTGCGGGCGCCGAAAGGCGGATGGCGGTCGACCAAGACCTCGTTCGCCGTCGGCGGGGCCCTCGGCTACCGGGGACGGGCGATCAACGATCTCGCGCGGAGGATGCTCTAGGAGGACCATGCCGAGCCGCACGCGGAAGTTTCGGGGACTGCGCACCCACGGCCGGGGGATCAAGGCCGGCCGCGGCGCCGGCAAGCAGGGCGGCCGCGGGAACGCCGGGCTCCACAAGTACAAGTTCAAGTCGATGCTGATCTACGCGCCCGACCACTTCGGACGCCACGGGTTCAAGCGCCCGCCCGAGATCCTCTCGGAGCCGCGCACCGCGAACGTGGGCGACCTGAGCGCGCTCGTCCCCTACCTCGAGGCCGCCCGGGCGATCCGGCGCGAGGGGGAACGCGTCGAGGCGGACCTCGCCAAGATCGGGGTCGACCGCCTCCTCGGGAAGGGCGACGCCCCGGCCGGATGGAAGGTCTTCGTGGCCCACGCGACGCGCCACGCCCGCGAGAAGGTCGAGGTCCTGGACGCTCCGCCCGCCCCGGCGTGACGCGCCCCCAGAAGAGTATATAGGGCGCCCCGCGGGTCGAACGGAGTCGGATGGCCGAGGAGGAGATCCCTCGCAATTACGCCTGGGCGATCCCGATCGTCCTCGTCGGGGTCGTGCTCCTCGTCGTCGACTGGTTCTGGGCGCACCCGACCCTCATCGCCTTCGGCCTCACCGGCGCGGGGCTCGGCGCGATCCTGGGCCTCGTCTTCCTCGGGCTCTCCTACGACGGCCCGAAGTCCAAGCTGTACGGGCTCAAGCCGATCACGTCGCGGATGCCCGCCGTCTCCCAGCCGAAGGGCCACGTCCACTTCCGCCAGAAGATGTTCTGGACGGTCGTCATCCTCCTGCTGTACTTCCTCCTCACGAACATCTTCCTCTACGGCGTCGACCAGGCGACGGTCGTCGACCTGTTCCAGAGCTACCGGGCGATCCTCGCCGGCCAGCAGGGGACGCTCATGCACCTCGGCATCGGCCCCATCGTCACGGGGTCGATCATCATGCAGCTGTTCACCGGGGCGAAGATCATCAACCTGGACCTCACCGACGACGAGGACAAGGGGATGTACCAGGGGGCCCAGAAGGTGATGGTCGTCGCGATGATCTTCGTCGAGGCGATCCCCCAGGTCTTCGGCTACCTGTCCCCGTCCCAGACGCTGGTCTCCTCGCTGGACGCGTCGTCCCCCGGCAACGGGGTCCTGCTCGCCGACGCGATCATCGTCGCCCAGCTCGTCTTCGGCAGCTACCTCGTCTTCCTGATGGACGAGGTGGTCTCCAAGTGGGGCATCGGCAGCGGGATCTCGCTGTTCATCGCGGCGGGCGTCTCGCAGCAGATCGTCCAGGGGACCCTCAACTGGCTCCCGGCGAACCCGGCCCTGCCGGTGAGCGCGTCGAACCCGCCGAGCGGCACGATCCCGAAGACGATCTGGTTCTTCACCAACTACAACGCGGGCAACATGGCGAGCGGGGGGTGGGAGCAGGTGCTCCTGCACGCGCCCAACCCGATCGTGGCGCTCGCCGGGACCGCGGCGATCTTCTTCCTCGTCGCGTGGACGGAGTCGACGCGCATCGAGCTGCCGCTGTCGCATGCCGAGGCCCGCGGGGCCCGGGGCCGCTATCCGCTGCGCCTGATCTACGCGTCGAACATC
>JAKAOB010000129.1 GCA_021812305.1 Thermoplasmata archaeon | reverse complement strand
GCCGTCGCCCTCGGTAGCGGCCGGTCGCGGCCGTTCCGCGGTGCCGGAGGGGCCGATGGGCCCCCCCTGCGGTCCGTCATACGAAGGTCTATTTCTCCCGAGCAATCCGTGAGGTCCGTGGCGCTCCCGCCGACGGTCTGCCCCCGGCGCCGTTCGCTCCGTTGGGTCGTCGGCGTCGCTGCGGTGGCGGCCCTGATCCTCGTGACGGGCCCGCTCGGCGCTGCGCCGGTCGATCACGGGGCGGGGGCCGCCGGAGCGTCCCCCGCCGGCCGAACGAGCCTCGCCCTCTCTCCTTCGGCCTCGTCCTCCTTGAGCGGTTGGTGGAAGCTTCCGGCGATCGGCGCCCTGCCCGGTAATCGGACGGATGCCGAAATGGCGTTCGACTCCGAGGACGGCTACGTCCTGCTCTTCGGCGGCTGCTCCGGTTACGGCTTCCTCGGCTCGTGCGGCCGACCCCTCGATGACACCTGGACCTACCAGAACGGGACGTGGACGAACGTCACACCGGCGCTCTCTCCCCCGGGCGCGGCGTCGGGGATGATGGCCGACGATCCCGCGGACGGCTATGTCGTCCTCTTCGGCGGGCACACGGCGAGCGGTACGACCAACGCCACCTGGACGTGGTCGGGGGGGCAGTGGGTCGAGCTCGCTCCCGGGACATCCCCTCCGCCCCTCTCGGGCGCGGCGATGGCGTACGACAACGGCACCTCCGACCTCGTCCTGTTCGGAGGGCTCCTGCCCGATGCGCTCAGCGCCGCGGCCGACACCTGGATCTTCCGCGGGGGCGACTGGACGAACGTGACCGCGGCGGTGCATCCCCCGGGGTGGATCTCCCCGTTCCTCGCCCCGAACCCCGCCAACGGCCAGCTCCTGCTGTTCGGGGGCGTGTCGGCGTACGTGTTCCCGACCTACACGGCGCAGACCTGGGCGTTCCGTAACGACGTCTGGACCAACGAGACCGCGAGCTCGGGCCCGACGTCGCCCGGCTCCCGGGCGTGGGCGATTGGCGGCTTCGACCCCCAGCTCAACGAGACGCTCATGTACGGCGGCGGGGCCGGGACGACCATCTACGGGGACCTCTGGACGTACTCCGCCTCGGGGACGTGGAGCCGGGTGACCTCGGCCGTCGGTCCCCCGGGGGCGTTCTACCAATCGGTCGGAGCGTGGGACGCGACCGACGGGTACCTGGTCGACTTCGGCCGCGACGCGCTCGGCTCGTACTACGGGATCCCGACGATCCAAGGGGTGTACAGTGAGACGTGGGCACTCACTTCCCTCCTTAAGGTCGCCGTGAACGGAACGCCCGCCTCCGTGGTCGAGGGCACCAACGTCACGCTCCGGGCGAACGTGAGCGGCGGGTTGGGCCCGTACACCGCCAACTGGTCGTTCGGCGACGGCACGAACACAACGGGGATCGCGGCCACGCACGCGTTCGCCCGGGCCGGTTCGTTCAACCTCACGCTGCTCGTGACGGACCGGGTCGGCCAGCGCGCCCGATTCTCCGAGCTGGTCAACGTGACGGCGAAAGGGTCGGGCGCGGGGGCGGCCCTCCTCTCGGGATCGACGGCCGTCTACCTGATCCTCGCCGTCGCGGCGGCGGCCGTCATCGCCATCGCGGTTTACGCCGGCACGCGCCGGCGACGGGGGTCGCCGGCGGCGCCGCCCGCCCCCCCGATGGCACCCGCCGTCCCGTCCGGCCCGGGGGCCCCTCCGTCCCCCGTCGGGCAACCACCCGCGGACGGGCCGACGCCCTCGCCGCCCGGCTGAAGACCGGAGCGTCGCGGGCGCCCCGGCCCGCCCGGACGTGAGCCCACCCTTTTATTCCCGCCCCCCGGTCCGAGGGCGGGGTCTCCGTGGCCGAACGGGGCGGATTCCACCGGGTGCTGGTCGCCGTCGACGGATCACCGGTGTCGATGCGGGCCGTCGACCACGCCGCACGGATCGCCGCGTCGGATCGGGCGGAGCTGATCGCTCTGCACGTCGTTCCCGCGCCCCCTTCCCAGGTTCCGGGCGAGGTCGCCGACTACTACGAGCAGGCCCGTCAGAACGCCCGCCGATGGATGCGGGAGGTGGAGGCGATGGCCGCCGCCCACGCGGCCCGCCTGCGCACGGACATCGTGGTCGGCGCCGAGTCGGTCGTGGATGCGATCCTGGGCTACGCGGAGAACGCCTCGGCGGATCTCGTGGTCACCGGGACCCGGGGGACCACCGCCTCCCACCGCATACTGGTCGGCAGCGTGGCGAGCGGGCTCGTGGAGTACGGTGCCTGCGCGGTGCTGGTGGTTCGCTAGGGCGGTGGGGCCGGAGGGATGGCGAAGGTCCGTCTCGTCCGGGTGACCCTCGCCACCCCGCCGGAGCGCCTGCCGGTCCTCCTCGCGGGCCTCATCGGACTTCAGCGGTTCCATCCGGCCCGCGGGCCCGCGATGGGCCAGGACATCCGCATCCTCCTCCTGGCCTCCCGCGCGCAGGAGCTCTACGGACGGGCGAGCGACCTCCTTTCCGATCCGGCGTTCAGCGACCTGAGCTCCGTCGTGACGCCTCCGGTCGAGTTCCGCTCGCCCGACCTGGGGAGCGCGCTCGGCGAGTTCGCCGAGGAGCTCGATACGGTCCGGCGGAACCTACCGCGCGCGGCCGACCCGGCGGAGCGGCGAGCCCTGGTGGGCGTCGTGCGCGCGATCCGCGGGGCCTGCCTCGCCCTGTTCCGGGACCTTCAGCGCGTGCTCTCCCGGCCCGGCCCCCGGGGCACGGTGGTCATCGAGGGGTTCGTCCCCGGGTCCGACCGGGCCGAGCTCGACCGGCGGGTGGGCGCCTTCGTCACCCGGGTCGAGCCGGTGGCCCCGCGCGGGCCGGACGACCCGTACATCCCGACGCTGCTCGTCAACCCTCGGGCCGTCGCGCTGTTCGAGCGGTTCGCGCTCGAGCGCGGGGTCCCGAAGTACAACGAGATCGACCCGACCCCGATCGTCGCGCTCGTCTTCCCGCTGTTCTTCGGACTGATGTTCGGCGACCTCGGCCACGGGCTCGCCCTCCTCGCGCTCGGACTGTACCTGTGGCGACGGACCCGGTGGACCTACTGGGGGGAGCTCATCCTCGTCTTCGGGGCCGCGGCGGCGGTCGTGGGCCTCGTGCGGGGGGTCCTGTTCGGTGTCGCATTCCCCTCCCCGTTCGTACGCCTCCTGGCCTTCCTCCCGGCGCTCGACGCCCGGTTCACCCTCGCCTACATCCCGCTCCTGCTCGAGGCGGCGATCGTCATCGGGACCTTCCACCTCGGCAGCGCCTACGCCATGGCCATCGTCAATCAGCTGCGCTCGCTCCGCTACGGCGACGCCTTCGCCCTCGGGCTCCCGACCCTCCTGCTCTACGCGAGCCTGGTGCCGCTCGGCTTCGCCTTCCTCGGGACGGGATTCCGGCCCCAGGCGCTCTTCACCAGCACCGCGGTCACCCCGTTCCTCAAGCCGTTCCTCGGGATCTCGGTACCGGTGGCGACCACCGCGGCGATCGCGGCGCCGATCGTGCTCGCCTCCCTGGCGGTCCTCCTGGCGGCTCCCCCCCTGCGGGCCTTCTACTCGCGGCGGCGGGGCGAACCGCTGCGGCGCGCGGTCTTGGACGGTCTCCTCGCCGTCGTGTCCCGCCCGGCGGAGTTCTTCATGAACACGGTCAGCTACGTCCGGCTCGCCGCGCTCCTGATCGCCAACACCCTGCTCGGCAGCCTGGTCGCCGGCGCGCTCGCGTTCGGCCCCGCCGGGGTCGCGCTCGCCGCGTTCCTCAATGTCCTCGTGATGGCGATGGAGGGGCTCATCGTCTACCTGCAGGACTGGCGCCTCCACATGTTCGAGTGGTTCACCAAGTTCTACTCGGGGACCGGCACCGCGTTCGACCCGCTGTCGGCCTCGGGCCCCTCGTTCCGCCTGATCTGGGGGCCGGGGGCGGTTCCGACCCCTCTGCCGGCGAACGCCGTCGCCGGCTGAGAC
>JAKAOB010000128.1 GCA_021812305.1 Thermoplasmata archaeon | reverse complement strand
ATCTGATCGGCAGATTCAAGCCCCGCCGACGAACGTCACCGATACCGGGACGCGCTCTCCGTCACCCCCCTTGGCTCTTTCACCGTATACCCCAAAACCGGGCTCTCCGCAAACGGGCGGGCACGCTGTCTCGCCGGTAAGCCTCGTGAACGCGCTTGGGCTGCCCGTCGACGTCTCCACCACCCCGCCCCGCGTCACCGACCCCCTCCTCCCCGAGCTCAGCCCGGTCTCCGTGAGCGGCGGCGGAACGTCGGGCTCGACAACCGGTTCGCGAACGGGGGAGGGGAGAACGACGCGTCCGAGACGACCGTACCCACGTCCGATTCCGAGACCGGCACCGTCCGCGCCCGATGGCGACGAGCAACGGCTCGGTGGGCCCCCGTGCGGTCGACGGTTCCGGTCCCGGCCCGGAGCGCCGAGAGGAGAAAACGCCGAGCGCGACCGAGAACTGCGTAGGGTAAAGTAGTACGCCGGTCTTTACCTGGGGGTAAGGAGCGGGCACGCCGATGGCGACCGAAGTGGGCACGCTGAGCACGAAGGGCCAGGTGACGATTCCGAAGGACGTTCGCGCGGCGCTCCGCCTCCGGCCCGGCGACAAGGTGCTCTTCGATCTGGAGGGAGGAGATCGGGCGCTCGTCCGGAAGGCCGAGTCGAACCGGCTGCTCGACATCCTGGACCGACTGGGGCCGGCCGAGACCACCGGGGTCAATCTCCAGCGGAGGTTGCGGCGTGAGTGGTCCGGACGTACTCGTCGACACTAACGTCTTCGTCTCCGCTCGGAACCGGCGCGAGCCGGGATCCGGGGCGTGCCGAAGGTTCTTGGATGCCGTCGATCGGGGGAAGTTCTTGGCCCGAGTCTCCGTGGTGACGGTCGCGGAGCTTCGGGCGGGCTTATCCGCCGAGGAGGTGCCCCACGCCTGGAGGGCGATCCTGACGCACTTCCTCACGTCGCCCCACTACCGCGTCGAGCCGGTCGATGCCGACGTTGCCGAGGCGGGGGGAAGCCTGTGCGCCACCGCCCGGGTGGCCTTGCCCGACGCGCTCATCGTGGCGACCGGTCTCCGGCGGGGGGTCTCGTGTCTCGTCTCCCAAGACCGGGAACTCGCGCACAAGCCGGTCGGACTGCCCGTTCGCGCTCCCGAAGAAATGCTGCGACGCTGATCCCGAAGCCTCGTCCCGCGCCCCGTATTTTGGTCATGGCCCGGCACGGCCTGCGAGAGCGGCGACGATCATGGTGGGGACAGTCTCGTCGCGTCGACGGTGACCGACGACGGGGAGGAGCCTACGGCGACGGTGCTGAACGAGGCGGCCCGTGGTTGCGTTTACCACCGAGACGTTGTTCGCCCCCGCGTTCGCGTTCGCTCGTAGTTAACCTCGCGCGCGCGTAGCCCCCCTAACCACGGTTAGATGTCTTACCGTGAACAGCCCCGAACACGAACGCGAACAGCCCCGAACGCGTAGGCGAACGAACGAACACGCCGAACGAAGGCGTTGAATTTGAACCGGCCCGGGCTGCCCGTGTGAATCGAAGCCTCTAGGGAAGGACTGGTTGAATCGAAACTCCGCAGAGGAGCCATCGGAGCCGTTCGGTCCCGGACTCCGGTGGCTCCGGTCCACGAGATTCTGGCCGCTCTCCTGGTACTTGGGGAGATCGTCGTCGCCCTTTCCCACGAGCGGCCGCTACCCTCGGCTTGATGACGCATGGCCGGGTGCTGTCCAATGGACGGGCCGCCCGCCTTCGCCGGCTTTGGGTAGTTACGTCCCGGGGGGGACGCGCGGCAACGCCAACCGGGGTGCGTTGCCGGCCCATGAACCGTTCCCATATCTCCCGGGCGCGACCCTACGGGCCCTCCGTGTACGAGACACGGGGCCGCCCTTTCCGGACAAGGCAGGGATAACGCACCGGCACTTGAATCGACGACCGACCCCGCAGCCGACCCGCTCCCGCTTGCGACCCGGATTCACGGGCTCGTCCCAGCGGACCAGAGAGAGCAAGCCGTCGCCGAACACAACGCCCCCCATCTTTTCGCGAAATTGTTCATCCAGCCCTATCGAAGGCGACGTTTCAGTTCTGCGAGCGTCCGTAGCGTCACTGCCGGGCTCCGGTCGATGAGGAGGACAATCAATCGGTGATCGACGGCGGCATAGAAGACTCGGGAGCCCGAATCCAAATGGAACCGCCAGATCCCCCTCAGGTCCCGGATCTCCTTGACCGGAACTCCGGGGTGGGACCGAAACGGTCCGGCTCGAAGAAACTCAAGATCCTCCCTCAGTCGCCGCCGAAGCCGCCGAGGCAGCTCAGAGGCCTCATCCAGCGCTCTGGAATCGAACTCGACGGAGTACAGGCTCAAACGCCTAACCTCTTGTACGCTTTCGAGGCCGAGATGGTCTTCCCTCGCCCGGCGCGCAGGTCCGCTACCCGCTGACGGAGTTCCCGGACGACCTCCTCAGGATAGTACTCTTCCGCCAACTCCTGAAGGAGCTCGTCGTAGGTCTCGCCGGGCCGCTTCATCACCTCCAGCAGTTGGCGCGTGCTGGATCGTATGGTGATCGTCGTGGGGGGGTCGGAAACTGCCATACGTTCAATAGCTCCACAATTGAGCATAAGACCTGCGGACCCTCCCCGATGAGCGTCCGATGAGGGGTGTGTCACGGTTGGTGGACGATGGCTGCGCCCGGTGAGGGACGCGTGCCCTGTACTCGATGCCGCGCTCCCCTACGGTCGATGCCGGGAGCGAGGAGCCCACGGAGGCGCTCGCCGCCGACCGTCAGCGCACCATCCTCCTCCACGGGGACGTCGACCGCGACCGCGCCGAAGACCCCGGCCGCACCCGGACCCAAGCCTCCAGGTGGCTCGGCGCCCTCATCGCCGCGAAGCCGCGGTAGGTGTCGCCGACCAACGCAAGCCTCGCGGAGGATTGACGGCCCCCTCGGGAGAGGACCGCCCCGACGCCGGCAACAAGGCCGCCGGCGCATCGCCTCCTTCGCCACCGGCCGGCCCCGATGTCCGCGAGCGCGAGGGGACCGTCCCGGCCGCGACCCTACGCACCGGGCTCCGGCTCGGTACCCCGGCCTCGCGCCGGGCGGGTCAACCCCTGGCAGCAAATCAAGCTCTGGGCTCGAGTCGCTCTCCCGGAACATACCTAGGTGCTGTACCTCCGAGTACGTGGCCGAGGTAAGATAATCTACGCGCTCGGCTTCCGGCCGGTATGACCGAAGCGCCCGACACCCTCCGGCATTGCTACCGCTGTGTCTACTCCTGGCGTTCGGCGTCGCCGCACATCCGCATGTGCCCGCGCTGCAAGTCCCGGCTCTGGAATCACCCCAAGCTTCGGCCTTTCACCCCCCGCCGAGGCGGCCTCGGAATCCCGGAGATCGTCGGACCGCATCGGAGCGAGATCCGCCGGCTCGCTCGCCGTTACGGTGTCGCCTCGCTGCGCGTCTTCGGCTCGGTCGCGCGGGGCGAGGCGCGAAGGGATTCGGATGTCGACCTCCTTGTCGCCTACCGACGGTCCTCCGATATTTTTACTCGGGCCCACTTCCGCCGGGAGCTCGAGCATCTCCTACGCCGGAAGGTCGACCTCGTCACCGAGGAGACCCTGCATTGGGCCGTCCGTCCCCGGGCCGTGAGCGAGGGCGTCCTCCTGTGAGCGCCGCCGTCGAACGCGATCGACGGCGGATCGACGACATGCTCGAGATGCTCCGCGACATCCGCGAGCACCTGCGGATCGGCTGGGAGGCGTTCTCCCGCGACCGGGACACCCAGAAGGTCGTCGCCTACGACCTCCTGATCTTAGGAGAGGCCGCGAGCAAGACCTCGAGACGGACCCAGAAGGCGAACCCGCGGGTCCCTTGGGACGATATCGTGGACTACCGCAATGCGCTCATCCACGAGTACCAGCGCCTCGACCTCGAAGGGACCTGGGACTTTGCGGTGCATCGACTCCCGGAGCTCGAGCGTCGGCTCCGGCGCGCCCGCGTTCCG
>JAKAOB010000127.1 GCA_021812305.1 Thermoplasmata archaeon | reverse complement strand
GGGATACTCTGCGCCACCCCCGATTCGTCCCCACGTTCGACGGCCAACCCGCGATGCCGTTCCTCGAGTCGGTGGCCCGTCGGGCGGCGGTCCTCCCGCGGCTGGTATCGAGCTCTTCCTGGACCTGCCCGTCGCACGCGAGCCTCCTCACCGGCGTGGACACCTGGGAGACCCACTTCTATCTCTCGGCGACCCACCACTCGATGCCGAAGGTGACCTCGCTCGCCGAGCGGTGGCGGGCGGCCGGCGGCCAATCCGTCGCGTTCTCGGGCAACTTCCTCGTGGCCCCGGAGATCGGCACCGCCCCGGGCTACGACGCCTACAACCCCGGCCTCCTCGCCAAGACCGCGGGGGCGGCCCAGCAGGCTCTCACCACCATCGGCTACGAGCGGCTGCTGCACCGGGTGGAACGGAGGATGCGGACCCACGCCCGCCCCACGCTCGGGGCCCGGGCCGCCGTCAACGCCGTCGAGTTCCTCGGCACGGGGATGTACTCCGCCATCAACCAGATGCGACGGGGTTCCGCGATCAACGGCGCGATGCGCCGGGCGCTCCGCGGCCGCCGGGACCCCCGGCCGGTACACCTCTTCGTCAACTTCGCGGAGCCGCACGAGCCGTATCTGCTGCGGCAGCGCGGGGAGAACGGCCGCATCGGCGTGGGCCACCTGCCGAGCATCAACCTGGCGCGGCACATCGATTACCTGGCTCCGGCCGACCTCGGGGATCGCTTCCTGCGGGCGTACGTCGCGTCGGTCCGCGAGCTCGACGACCAGCTCGAGACCGCGTTCCGCACCTTCGAGCGCGCCGGGCTGCTGCAGGACGCCGTCGTCCTGTTCATCGCGGACCACGGCCAGAGCCTCGGCGAGCACGGGTTCTACGGGCACGGCCACTACCTCTACGACGAGCTCATCGAGGTCCCCGGTTATCTCCTCGAGTACCGCGGCGGCCGCCCCGTGGAGCTGCGCTCCCCGAAGACCGACTGGGTCGACCTGCGGCACGTGAACGACCTGCTCGCGTCGGCCGGTCCCCACGGCGAACCGCTCGACATCGAGGGGACCCTCACCGAGAGCCTGGCCCGGAAAGGGCCGGCGGGGAGCTACTGGGAAGGACCCCTTCCGCGCTCGCCCCGCGGTTTCCTCTATCAACCGGCCCGCTCGGAGATCTACCGCCTGCTCCGGGTGCGCCGGGGCGACCGGGCCGCGCTCGTCACCGACGGCGCCCCCGAGAGCGCTCCGCGCATCCTCCCGGAGGAGTCCGGTGCGCCGAGCGACCCGGAACTCGCCGACATCGCGTTCGCCCGGCTCGGAAAGGCCCACGAGGCGGCCGCGGCCCCGTCGACGACCCTCTCCCAGGACGTCGACGAGCGCCTCAAGAGCTGGGGCTATGACTGAGGCTCCCCCGGGCTTTCGAGTTTGAGACTCCGATGCGAACTAATATAACGTGGGTTTCGTCCCCCCGCCCCGTCCCGGGGTCGGTCGCACCGCCCTTCCTCGGCCCGCCCCCTCGGGGGCCGGTCGGGGCGGCAGCGGTGGCGGGCGGCGGGACGCCCTGGCAGAACGGAGGCAACGAACGATGACGGCGGAGCGGAAGGTCTTCTGGTCGGTCCCGGACATCGGTGCGGACGAGAAGCGGGCGGTGCTGGAGACGCTCGAGACCGGTTGGCTCGGGATGGGTCCCAAGACCAAGCAGTTCGAAAAGGACCTCTCGGCGTACACGGGCGCGAAGCACTCGGTGGTCGTCAACAACGGCACGTCCGCCCTCCTGACGGCGCTGATGACCCTCGGCGTCGCGCCGGGGGACGAGATCCTGATCCCGACCTACACCTTCGTCGCCACCGCCTCGAGCGCCATCGCCCTGGGCGCGGTCCCCGTCCTCGTCGACTGCGACCCCGCGACGTTCAACGTCGGCGCCCGGGAGATCGAGTCCGCGCTCGCGCGGCATCCCCGGGCCAAGGGGATCATCTTCGTCGACGTCGCGGGCCTGCCCGCGGACATCGACGCGATCCGCGCCGTGGCCGAGCGCCACCACCTCTGGCTCCTGGAGGACGCCGCCGAGGCGTTCGCGGGCGTCTACAAGACGACGAAGATCGGCAACTACGACCACATCACGATCTTCTCCTTCCACATCGCAAAGCAGGTCACCACGGTCGAGGGCGGGGCCATCCAGACGAACCGCGACGACCTCGTCGAGCGCCTGCGCCTGGTCCGCAGCCACGGGGAGGGCAAGGAGAAGTACGTCCACGTCGAGCTCGGGCTCAACTTCCGCCCGACCGACATCCAGAGCGCGATCGGGATCGCCCAGCTGAAGAAGGCCGACCACTACATCGACCTGCGCAACCGCATCGCCCGCCTCTACGTAGAGAAGCTCGGCGACCACCTGACGTTCCAGGCGGTGCCGCCCTACGCGACGCGGCCGACCTGGATGATCCTCATGGTCCTCGCCAAGGACAAGGGCGAGCGCGACCGTCTCAACGCCCACCTCAACGCCCACGGGGTCGACACGCGCATCCCCTGGCCCCCGATCCACCGCCAGCCGTACTTCACCGCCCGCTTCCCGCCGGCGGCCTGTCCGGTGGCCGACGCGACGTTCGACCGCGCGCTGTCCCTGCCGATCGGCAACGCGCTCACGATGGACGACGCGGGCTACGTGATCGACACGGTGCGCGCCTTTTACGGGGCGTCGAGGTAGTCCGTGGCCGGCGCTCTCGCGGGCCGCACCGTCCTCGTCACGGGCGCCGCCGGCTTTCTTGGCACGACGCTGCACCCGCGCCTCCTCGCCGAGGGGGCCCGGGTCGTCTCGGCCGACAACCTCTCCTTCGCCCGGCCCGACCGGGCCGGGGGGCCCGAGATCCGGCCCGTCGACATCCGCGACCCGAAGGCCGTGGAGGCGCTCTACGCCGAGAGCCGTCCGGACCTCGTGCTGCACCTCGCGGCCGTCGCCAACCCGCGGACCTGCAAGAAGGACTTCCCGCTCGCCTTCGACGTGAACGTCGGCGGGACCCAGCACCTGCTGCGCTACGCCCCCCCGGGCGCCCGCTTCTTCTTCATGTCGAGCGCCGCCGTCTACGGCGAGCCGCTCTACCTGCCCCTGGACGAGGGCCACCCGCGGCGCGGCAAGGATCCGTACACGGTCACGAAGATCATCGGCGAGGACCTCTGCCAGAACTACGTCGAGAACTACCAGCGCAGCGTCGTCGTCGCGCGCAACTTCAACACCTTCGGCGCCGGCCAGACCGGCGACTACATCGTCCCCCAGCTCATTCGCCAGGCGCTCACCGAGGGCAAGATCGAGCTGTGGGACCCGCGGACCGTCCGCGACCTCACCTATGTGGACAACACCGTCGATGCGATCGTCCGCCTCGCGGCGAGCGACCGGACGGGGATCTTCAACATCGGCAGCGGCCGCGGCGTCACGGTCGGCGAGCTCGCCCAGACCGTCTCCCGGAAGCTCGGGGACGTGCCGATCGTCGACCTGAAGAAGCCCGCCCTCGGGAGCCCGCTGCTGATCTCGAATAACCAGCGCCTCAAGGAGCTCGGCTGGAGCGAGCGCGTCGGCTTCGCCGAGGGCGTCGACCGGACCATCGCCTGGATGCGCGGGATCCTCGCGGCCGCGTAGCTCCGCCGACCGCGACGGCGGCCTACGCCCGGCCGGGGACCGCCCCGAGCGCACGAAGGTGCCCGTCGACCGCCGAGAGGCGGGCCGTCCCGGGCTTGGGGCGGGCGGCGGCTTGGTCGTAGTGCGCGATCATCTCCTCGAGCGGGCCGACCGAGACCAGGTTGACCGCCCCGCGGGGCGCGCGGCGGTCGGGCGCCGTCTCCGTGAGCGGGTGACCGAACTTTTCGACGACCCCCGCGGAGGCGGTGTTGCCCTGCACGATGTACCCCCCGCCCCGTCGCAGTCCGAGCCCCCGCGCGCACCGCAGCTGCGTCGACGCGATCAGGGTGCCGATGCCCTGGCCCCGACGGCCCTCGCTGACGAGGTAGCCGAACTTCGCCCA
>JAKAOB010000035.1:744-18645 GCA_021812305.1 Thermoplasmata archaeon | reverse complement strand
CACCTCCGGGCGGCCTTCGCCGCCCTGCCGTCGGTCCGGCTGCGGCCGGGACGTCCGACCCCCGCGGAGCAGCGGCGCTTCCGTTCGGAGGTCGTCCCCCGGCACGCGGACCCGTCCTGGTGGCGACTCCCGCCGGTGCCGCGGCCCGCGGCGGGCCGCGTCCGGGCGATCCGGGTCGCCGGGCCGCGCTGGATCGAGGCCTGGCAGCGGCCGGACGCCGAAGGACTGGTCTACCTCGTGATCGATGGAGCGCAGATCGCTCAGGCGTACCGTCCCTCGACCCGGGGGGCGGGGCTGCTCGCGCTCCCACGGGACGACCCGGCGGTCCGGGCCGTGGAGCGGGCCCGGCGCGCCGGCGAGCCCGCGCCGGCGACCGCCTAGGTCGTCGGGGCGGATCCGCCAGCGGCGGACGCGATCGCCCGGGCGATCTCTTCCGGTCCGACGCCCACGAGCCGGACGCCTTCCCGGGTCCGCCAGGCCTCGATCCTCGGCATCAGCGTGGCGCCCTCGAGCGACGCCCCCACGAGGTCCCGCTCGAGCGCCTCGATCGCCCCGGCGAACGGCACGGTGAAAAAGTCCCCCGACAGCTCGACCTCCTCGATGCGGCCCGCCCGGACCAGCACCGTGGCGCGCACCAGCTTTCCGGCCTTCACGTCGGCGCGTCCCAGGGTCGTTCCGTCCGCGATCTTCACCGACCGGCCGGGGACGATGTCGGGGCGACCGCGCAGCCGGGGGTGGCTCGCATCCTTGAGGAACGTCCACGTCGCACCGGACCGCGCTTGGCGCAGCGCCGCGAGGCGCTCGGTCTCGGCCGGGGAGAGGGCCCCGTTGACCATCGGGCCGCCGAGATCGCGCTCGAACGCCTCCCGCAGCGCCGCGGCGACCGTCGCGCGCTCTGGCGCACGCCCGAGCTCCCGGCGCAGCGACGTGAGCCATTCGGACAGTCCTCCGGCGAGCTTCGCCCGGAACTTCTCGTCGGGGACCCGCAGCACCCGCGTCATGAGCGTGGGGTCGAGGTCGAGGAGGATGTCCCCGGTGAGGACCCAGGCGCCTGCGAGGGCCAGGGCCCCGTTCGCGCTGATCTTGCGGCCGCGGGCGGTGAGGTCGTTGACCCCCCCGCGCTCGGCCGGCACCCCGAGGTGCCCGAGGGCGGCACGGATCGGCGCGAGGTAGTGGGCGTAGAACCCCTCGACGCCCGCCGTGGTCCCGGGAGCGCCGTCGGGGACGACCACCATGTAGTCCTCCTCCCACGGCCCGTCGAGGATCGCGCCCCCCCCGACGACCCGCCGGACCACGGGGATCCCCTCGGCGCGGCAGAAGTCGAGGTCGAGCTCCCGTTCGGCCTCCTGGTGGTAGCCCACATTGGCGAACGGCGCCGTAGGGTGGACGGAGAGGATCGTGGGGGGGCTCGCCTTCTGCCCGACGGCCTCCGCGACCGCGACGAAGGCGTTGACCATCGTCGGTCCGTCGACGGGGCCGAGGTCCACCCAGCGCACGGGGTCCATGCTCGCTAGAAGGAGATGACGGAGTCGGCCTCGAGGGCGAGGTCCGCGAGCGTCGCCGAGCCGACCATCTTGACGCCGTCCCGGAGGCCGCCCTCGGGGATCTCGCAGAGGTCGCGGCAGCTCTCGCTGCACGCGAAGAACTTGACGCCGTTCTCCTGCGCCATGTCGATGAACATCTTGAGGTTCCCGCCCTTCTTGAGCGGGAGCGTTTCCGCGCGGCCCTTGACCAGGAGCTCCGGCGCGTGCATCAGGAAGTACATCGTCGTGTCGATCTCCATCGCCGCCATCAGCGCGGCGGTGTAGAACGGGGCGTAGGTCTTGTCCGGCTCCTCCGGCCCCGTCGTCATGATCATCAGGATCTTCTTGCCCGCGTTGTCCGGCGGCCGCGCCGCCGCCTCGCTCGTCGACATCGGTCCTACCCCTGGCACCGCAGGCAGCGGATATTGTCCCGCGTCAGGATCTCCCGGAACCGGGCGAGCGCCGCCGGCCCGTGGAGGAGCTCGGCGACCTCGGCGGGGTTCGCCATCCGCATCCGGACGATCCATCCCTTCCCGTACGGGTCGGTGTTGAGCAGCCCGGGATCCTGCTCGACGGCCGTGTTGGACTCGACCACCTCGCCGGTGAGGGGGGCGATCACCGGACCGGCCCATTTTCCGCTCTCGACGGTGGCGATCGGCTTGCCGCGCTCGCGCTGGGTGCCCGGCGCCTTGACGCGGACGTGGAGGATCTTGCCCGCCCGGGTCTGGGCGGGGTCGGTGAGGCCGATGCGCACCTCGCCCCCGTCGACCCGGATCCAGGTCATCTGGGAGCGCTCGACGAAGTAGTAGAGGTCGTCCGGAAGCTCGCACCCGTTCTCGATCGTCATCGGTTCCCCCCCTACGCGAACCCCCGCGCGCGGAAAAAGAGGTCGGGCCGGGAGAAGTTGTAGCGGAGCCGGGCCTCCCGCACGCTCCGACCGAAGGCGAGCGCCATGAGCTGCGTGAAGTAGGCGACGGGCAAGAGGACCTCCTCGCCGAACGATTGCCGGATGCGGTCGAGGTTGTTCTCGATGTTGATCTGGCCGAGGGGGCAGATCGTCGCGACGACGTCGGCGCCCGCGCGCTTCGCCTCGTTGAGGACCGAGGCGCTGAACGCGACGGAGACATCGAGGTCGCTCAGCGCATGGCCGCCCCCGCAGCAGATCGTCTTCGCCGGGTAGTCCCGGACGACGTCCGCCCCGCACGCCTCGAGCAGCTCATCGAGGAAGTAGGGCGATTCGGGGTTGTCCCGGCCCGGTTCGAGCCCGACCTTCGTGTAGCGCTTCGGCCGGCTGTAGAGGCAGCCGTAGTACGGAGCGACCCGGATCCCCTTGAGCGGGGCCGTGACGGCCGCGCGGACCCCCGCGGCGCCCGCACGCTGTCGGATGTACTCGAGAACGTGCCGGATCTCCGCCGACCCGTCGTAGGCGGGCGCCCCGCCCTCGGCCAGGCGGGCGTTGATGCGGGCCGACGTCGCCGGGTCGGCCATGGCGTCGTTCGCCCGCGCGAGGGAGTAGACGCAGCCGTTGCAGGCGGCCACGACCGTGCGCCGACCCATGCCGCGGGCCAGGGCGAGGTTGCGGGACGGGAGCGCCACGGAGACGTCGTGGCTGAGGTTCTTGACCTCCGTGGCCCCGCAGCAGTTGTACTCCTCGATCCGGTCGAGCGGGAGGCCGAGCGTGCCGAGGACCATCTGACAGGAGACCTCGTAGGCCTTCCCCAGCCCGTCCATCGAGCACCCGGGGTAGTACGCGGGGGTCTCTCCGGGCGGCGACGTGGCCCCGCTCACGGTCCCCCCGTGGGCGGGCGGCGCGACGGCAGCCCCCGGCGGCGACCGGCCAGGTCCTCGGCGAGCATCCGCTCCAGGACCGGGCGCAGCCGCCCCCATCCGCGGGTGCGCTTCGCGAGCGGCCCGGTGTGCAGTCGACCGCTGAAGAGCAGCTTGAGCCCCATGCGCAGCTTCTCCCGGGTCGGAAGGGTGCGCCCCTCCCCGGCTTCGAACGCCTGGAACAGCCCGGCCTCGTCCAGGATCCCTCGCTCGAGGAGGTTGCGCGTGTAGGCCTCGTCGAACCGGTCGGCGGGGCTCTTCGGCGCCGTGCCGGAGAGCTCGAGGTAGGTCCCGATCGAGTGGACGACCTCCTCGACCTTGACGCCCTTCGGGCAGCGCTCGACGCACTTGTTGCAGGAGACGCAGCGCCACACGGTCTGGGCGTAGCGCGCGAGCTCCTTCTCGAAGCCGAGCTGGGCGAGATAGATGAAATAGCGCGGGTTGAACTCCTCGAGCCCATAGTCGGTGTGCAGGCAGCAGCCGGCGGTACAGGTCCCGCACTGCCAGCAGCGGTCGATGGTCGTTCCCTGCGGCTGGCCGCGGACCCAATCGACGATGCTGAGGTCGAGGTCGGTGTGGACCCGCGAGGCGATGAACGTGTTCCAATCGCCCGAGACGTCGATCCCCTCGACCTCGAGCGTCTCGGTGCGCTGGAGCCCCTCCACCAGCGACTTCTCAACGATCGGCACGGGCCTCCCATCGGCGGACGCCGAGGATCATCGCCGCGAGGCCGTAGGCCCCCGGAAGGAGGCTCTCGATGCCGCCGCCCTGGAAGCTGCGCTGCGTCGCGTCGGCGAGGCGGGGGGCGTAGGCGAGGGCGAGCAGGATGTCGACGCTGGCGAACGTGGCGGACGGGAACCCGAGCGCCGCGAGCTCGAAGCGGGCCTCACCGAGCGCCGCCTGGGCCCCCTCGAGGCCGTCCGGGGGCGGTCGTACGAGCTCCCCGAGGAGCCCGTGGCCCCGCACGGGGTTCCAGACCCAGCGGGTCAGCAGCCCGATCCGGTCGGGCGCCACCGCATGGGCGATCTCGGCGGCGAGGTCCCAGAGGACCTCCGCCGGAGCGCCGCCGAGCTCCCCGGCCAGCCGGGGGATGTCCCACGGGCCGAACGATCCCCGGGCGATCCGCTGGGCCGCGGCCCGGAAGCGATCGGGAGGCGTGGCCGCGCGGATCGCGGCACGGTGGGTGCGGGTCGCGAGGACCGTCGTCAGGAGCTCGCCGACCGCCGGGTCGAGCTCGACCGGCGCCGCGTCCACGAGCCGTCGCGCCAGGGCGAACTTGCGTTCGAGCAGCTGCTCGAGCCGGTTGATCGCCGGCGCCCCGCACGGCGCGACGTACGAGGCGAAGGCACGGCGGAGCATAGCGAGGTCCCGTGGACCCACCGGCCGCGGACGCGCCTCAGTCCCGAGCATACTTGTACGCGCGGAGGGCCGCGCCCATCCCTTCCGTGACCGAGTCCGGGATCGCTTTCGGCCCCGTGGCCGCGCCGGCGAGGAAGATCCCGGGCCGTCCGGAATCGACCGGGTTGAGATCGGAGAGCTTGGGGGTGAGGAATCCCTCCGGCCCGACGTGGAGGCCGAAGATCTGGGCGGCATCCTTCGTGCCGGTGCCGGGTTCCATCCCGCTCGCGAGGACGATCATGTCGAACGGGACCTCCGTGGGACGGCTCAGCAGGGTGTCCTCCCCCGTCGCGACGAGCCGTTTGCCCCCCTCGGCCTGGGTGATCTGGCCGATGCGGCCCCGGACGAATTTGACCCCGTACTGGTTCATCGACTTCCAGTACAGGTCTTCCCAGAGCCCGTAGGTCCGGATGTCCATGTAGTAGACGTAGGCGTCGATCTCGGGGTGCTTCTGGCGGACCTCGACGGCCTGCTTGATCGAGACCGCGCAGCCCATCCGGCAGCACCAGGGATTCCCGACCTGGACGTCGCGCGAGCCCACGCACAGCAGCCAGGCGATCCGCTTGGGGAGCGCGCCGTCGGACGGGCGCGTGAGGCGGTCGTCGTGGATCATCCCCTCGAACTCCTTGAAATCTATGAGGGCGGGGTACCGGCCGTACCCGTACTCGTACTTCCGCCGGGAGTCGAAGTGGTCGAACCCCGTCGCGAGGATCACGCTCGAGACCTCGCGCCAGCCGCTGGATTCCGGCCCGCTCAGCTCCACGCGGAAGCCCCGGTCCCGTGGCTCGGCCCGGGTCACGGTGGAGCGGAGGCGGCGCTCGATGAGGTCGGTGTCCTCGACCCGCCGGAGCAGCGGCCCCATCACCTCCTCGGCCGGGGTGAGGTCCGGGGCGAGGAGGGAGTAATGCCAGCGTTTCGGGTTGCCCCCGAGGTACTCGGCCTTCTCCACGAGGAGGACGGGGGCGCCGAGGGCCGCCAGCTCGGCGGCCGCGCTGAGGCCCGCTGGGCCGCCGCCCAGCACAAGGACCGGGTTCACTTGAGCGCCCGCCCGATGGCCCCCGTGAGACCGCCGACGGCGGGAGCCGGGGCCTCCTCGGGCAGGACCTGGCCCTTGTTCACAGCGAAGTACTTCTCGATCTCGTCGTGGGGACGATAGAGGGTCTCCGGGGTCGCGCCACGCTTGAGCGCGGCCAGGTACTCGACGAACTCGGCTTTTGCCGCCGGCCCGTCGATCCCCATCTTCTCGAACAGACGATCGGCGGGGGCGGCGTGCCAGTGGACCTGGACGATCTTGTACGGGTGCGCCCCCATGGCCAGCGCGGCGAACTGCACGTCGGCGAGCACCGGGAGCGCGAGCGCCTCGCCGTGGGCGCGCGCGATCCACTGGCTCTTGTCCAGGGTCGTGACGCAGCCCGTGTCGCTCGTGATCGCGACGTCGCTGTGGGCCTCCTCGACCATCGGTCGGATCTTCCGCAGGTTGGCGAAGGAGCGGCTGAACTCCCGCTCCGACAGGATGTGGCGGAATCCGAACCCGCAGCAGTCGTACCAGGTCGAGTAGTCCGCGACGCGGGCCCCGAGCGCGAGCAGGATCCCGGTCGGTACCGCCGGCCGCTGGCCGCCCAGGATCGCGGGGTCGTAGACGGCATCCTCGGGGATCATCTTGTAGTAGTGGCAGGGCTCGTGGACGGTCGCGACCAGGCCCGAGACATCGTGCGTCCGGCGCGCGACGATCTCCGGGCGCATCGCGTGGACCCACTCCGAATAGTGAACGATCTCCTCCGGCAGGACGAGGTCGCGGCCCATCTTGCGCAGGATCTCCCGCACCTTGGCGCGGACCTCGGCGTTCTCGACCAGGAGCTTTCGCATCTCCTTGTAGTCGCCGTAGCTCGTGCCGCAGTGGATGAGGGGGAAGTGGTCCGTCTCGTACGCCCGGTGGAAGTTGCGGGCGGCGACGGCGGCGAGGGCGACCGGGTTCGAGGTGGCCGTGCCGTGGTAGTTCCAGGCCGTGCACGACGTCTGGTGCGGCTCGTTGAGGTAGGTCTTTCCGAGGGCGTTCATCACCCAGAGGAGCGCGGACGGATAACCGGGGATGTTGCCGCACTGGCCGCAGGACTTGTGGTGCCACAGGCGGGTCGTCGGGATCCGTTTCGTCCAGCCGAAGAGCGTCTCGACGTTCACCGGCTCGTTCTCGGGACGGATGCGGTGGATGACGAGCTCGCCCCGCTCCTCCAGCGTTTCCATCTCCTCCCGGATGTCCACGACCTTCTTGCCGGTCCCCCGGCGCCGCGCATCACGCTCGGCGACGATCTCCCGGATCTGGTGTGCGCTCAGCATTCCGTTATGCTCCGATTACCCCGTGAACGTCGCGACCGGCCCGCGCATCTTCTCGATCTCGGCCCGGTAGCGCCCGCGGGCCTCCTCGAACTCCTCGCGCCGCTCGTCGATGATGTCGATCAGCATCTCGGTAAGGTCGGGGTCGAGCCCGCGCAGCATGTCGAGCACCCCCGTCTCCTCGTAGATGCGGAAGAGCTCGAGCGACGTCTGCACCGAGACCTCCCAGGAGGACGTGGTGGTCTGCAGCACATCGATCGGGATCGCCCGGCGGAGCAGCTCGGCGTCCGCCGCCCAGGCCTTCTCCCCCGCCGCCGCGAACGGCCCCCAGTCCTTGAAGAAGTCCGGTTGGATCATGTCCGAGGCGACCTGGGTGCCGACGGTCATGAGGAGGGTGAGCGAGCGGTTGAACGGGGCGAGGACCTTGCGCGTCGATTCGAGCCCATGCCGGACCGAGAGTTCGCGCATGACGCTGATGATGCCGGCGATATCGTTGCCGAAGCGGCAGCGCATGTTGCAGGTGTAGCACTGGCAGCACGCCCAGATCTTCTCCTGCATCCCGTCCCACAGGGTGGTCGCGTCGCCGACGGCCGCGATCTGGAGCATCTCCCGGGGAGAGAAGTCGTAGAAGCGGGCGGCCGGGCAGCCGGTCGTGCATTCGCCGCAGTTGAGGCAGCCGAGAACGAACTCGTGGTGGCGGGGGTCGGCGCGGAACTCCTGGAAGATCGTCGCCGCCGTGCGCCGATCCTCGGGGCTCATCGCCCGCCGCCCGGTAAGCTCGAGCTCGGGCGGAAGCGCCTCCGCGGCGACGGAAACGGCCGGCGCACGGCGGGGCAGATGGGCCACCACGCTCATTCGAAACGCCTTGGACAAACGTCCAGAATCTTGGGGCCGTGATAAGCCTTTGCATGGTGCCCGACCCGGGCACCTTCCCGGCGCGGCGCAATCGTCATTAGCGTGCGCCCCGGCCGGGAGTTCGGGAGGAGCCGGTGACGTCCGACGGGAGATCGAACCCTTCCCCCCCACGACCCGCGCGGACGGACGACCTTGCGGCCGACCCGCTCGCCCTGGAGAGCGCGCCGGTCGGCGAGATCCTCGACTTCCTTCGCGGGGCCGGTCGGGCCCTCGACGCCCTCGCCGAACCCACGCTCGTGCGCTTCGACGGCGACCGGGGCTTCCGTGTGATCGGGGACACGCACGGGGACTTCGCGAGCGCCCGGGCCGCGCTGGCGCCTCCGGGCGGTCCGCCGGACCGCCCGTTCGTCGCCGTCGGCGACTACATCGACCGGTCGACGCGCAGCGAACCCCGCCCCCGCTCCCTCCCCCTGGGCTCGCTCTGGACCACCCTCTTCCTGATCGCCCGCAAGCTCCAGCACCCGCAGCGGATCATCCTGCTCCAGGGCAACCACGAGGCCGCACGCCGGCTGCCGGTCCCCGGGCCGACCTACCTGCGGGAGCTGAGGGACCGGTTCCCGCGCGACGAGGCGCTCGCGCTGTGGCGGGCCACCTTCGAGGTGGTCGAGCGGCTGCCGCTCGCCGCCCTCTCCTCGAACGGGGTCTTCCTGGCCCACGGCGGGATCCCGCCGCCCGACTCGCCCCCCGTCGAGGGTTGGCGCCGGGACGACCCGGGGCTTCTCGAGGGCCTCGTCTGGAGCGACCCCGCGAACGCCTACGAGGATCGCGGCGTCGGGTTCCCGTTTAGCGAGGCCGAGCTCACGCGCTTCCTCGGTTCCGTCTCGGCGAACGTGCTCCTGCGTGGCCACGACCCGAAGCACTCCGGCATCTCGCTCTACCGGGGAACCTGCCTTACCCTGCAGACGTCGGACCTGTTCCGTCGCTTCGGCCACGGGGGGATCCTCCGTGCGGAGGTGCCGCCGCTGCCCCGCATCGCCGGCGCCGAGGCGATCGCGGTCGAGGAGCTGGTCGACGGCGCCTGGCGCCCGTACGAGGTCCGCGTGGTCGGCGCCGCCCGGGCCCCCCCGGGGGGCGCGGTCTGACGGCGTCCGGGGCTCAGAGGATCGGAGTGTAGGTCCGCCGCGCGAGCTCCCAACTTCCCGTCGCGGGGACGAACCGGGAGTTCACGAAGCAGCGCCAGTTCGCGTCGTCGACGCGGGGGTAGTCGGCCCGGTAGTAGTAGCCGGGCCAGCGCGTCTCCTTCCGGTAGAGCGTATGGCGCACGACGGTCTCGGCCGTCCAGAGGCGGTGCTCGAGCTCCCAGGCCCGCTGCAGCTGGTGCAGATCCGGCGCGGCGATCACGGCGAGGTCGGCCCGGAGCGCCGCGAGGTTCTCGAGCGCCCGGCCGAGGAGGAACTCGTTGGTCGTGTAGTCGGCCCCGACGCCGCCGGCGTACTCGTCCATGGTCTTCTCGAGGCGATAGAGCCCGTCCGCGGGGAGCAGGTAGCTGGGGTTCACGCTCCCGGCGGTCACCCTCCCTTTCCCCGCCTCGTAGGTCTCGAGCGGGCGGTAGATCTGCTCCCGGAGCCCACGGACCCGGGCGTCATCGGGGGCGGGCGGGGTCGCGGCGTGGTCCCGCACGAACGCCACGGCCGCCTTGCCGGCGAGCCGTCCCTCCGTGAACGATCCCGAGGAGAACTTGTGCGCCGACCCTCCGACCGTGTCCCCGGCACCGAAGAGGCCCTGGACCGTGGTCATCCGGTTGTACCCCCAGTGGTACTCCGCGGGGGCGACGTCGGCCGGCCCGCTCGTCCACGCCCCGGCGCAGACCGCGTGAGAGCCCATCACGTACGGCTCGGAGAGGATCAGCTCCGAAGGGACCTTGGACGGATCCGTCCCCTGGGCGGCCCAGGTGACGACCTGGCCGACCGTCATGTTCAGGAAATCCTCCCAGCCGATCTCCTCCTTCTCCGGCGTGTCGAGGACCCGCTCGGTGTGGAGGAGGATCGGCCCCTTCCCCTCGCGGATCTCTTGGAGCATCAGGTGGTTGCGCAGGCAGGTCGGCATCGGTTTCGCGTCGGCGTACGCGCCCACGCGCTGGCGCAGCTCGGGGAGCCGGGACTTCTCGAACTCCTCCCCGGCGGCGTTCGTCGCCACCGCCTTGAGCAAAAGGAACCAGGCGCCGACGGGGCCGTAGCCGTCCTTGAAGCGCGTCACGACGAGCCGGTTCTCCATCTGGGTCATCTCGGCGCCCATGCCGATGAGCAAAGCGTACGCCGAGCCGGTCGCCCACGGCGGATACCAGGTCCGGCCGGCCCCCTCCCCCGCGGAACGGGGGCGGTAGATGTGGGAGGCGCCGGCTGCGGCGACGATGACCGCCTTCGCACGGAAGATGTAGAATGACCCGTCCCGCACGTTGATGCCGACGGCGCCGGCGACGCGGTTCGGGTCCCGGGCGTCGGGCAACAGGTGGGTGACCATGACCCGCTCGACGACCTCCGTCGCGGCCTTGCGGGCCGCCTCGGCGATGATCGGCTTGTACGACTCGCCGTGGATCATCACCTGCCAGCGTCCCTCGCGGACGTACTTTCCCGTCTGGGCGTCCTTGAAGATCGGGAGACCCCACTCCTCGAACAGGTGGACCGTCGAGTCGACGTGGCGAGCGACATCGTAGACGAGGTCCTCGCGGGAGAGGCCCATGAGGTCGTTGCGGACGTACCGGACGAAGTCTTCGGGGGTGTTCTCGTTCCAGCGCATCCCCATGTAGCAGTTGATCGCGCTCAGTCCCTGGGCGACCGCCCCGCTCCGCTCGATCGCGGCCTTGTCGACGACGACGATGCGCAGGTCCCGGCCCCAGTAGCGGGCCTCGTACGCGGCGCCGCACCCGCCGAACCCGCCGCCGACGATCAGGATGTCGCTGTCGACCACATGGACGTCGTTCGAACGCACCTGCTCCATCTGCCCCGTCCTGCCCTACGCGCCGGGCGGCGCGGGGCGCTTGAGGGTCGGAAGCGCCTCCACCGCGAGATAGTCCGGCTCGAACGAAAGGAGCTCGTCGGCGATCGCCTCTTCGGCGGGGGCCGGCGCCTCTTGGGGAGCCGGGATCGACCCCCACGGTGTCGTGCGCAGCGGGAAGGTGAAGTCCTTGACGAGGCCCGACCGGGTCTCGATGTGCCACTGGATCTTCTCCGGGGTGCGCGTCGGCACCACGCGGTGATGGAGCGGGGCGAAGTCCGAGTAGCCGCGGACATCGATCGCGCCCTCCGGGCAGGCCTTGACGCACGAGAAGCACTCCCAGCAGAACGACGGCTCGATGTTGTACGCCTTTCCCTGGGTCGGGTCAATGTGCATGATGTCGCTCGGGCAGATCGTGACGCACTCCATGCACCCCTGGCACTTGGATGGGACCACGTAGGTGGGCATCGCACTTCCCCGAGGCGTCGCGGCGGGTCCGCCGCCCCGCGCGTCGGCGGACCACGCACAGCCCGGGAAGGGAAAAACGTTTCGACATTTGTCCAGTCCTTCGGCGGAGGACCCGCCCACCGAGGCCGCGGCTAGCCGAACCGGTAGCTGACGCCCTTACCGCCCCGGGGAAACTCCCAGGCGAGGGCGCCCTTGCCCACCCGATGACAGGCGATGCGGCAGGCGCCGAGCTCGAGGCAGTTCTCGAACCGGATGTGGATCCGCTGGTCCGACTCCTCCCAGGCGTAGACCTGGGCAGGGCAGACCCGGATGCACGGCTTGAGTTCGCAGGTGAGGCAGGTGCGAGGCTCGGGAATGCGCAGATGCGCTTCCGTGTCCGTGTGAAAGGAGGTCGACCCGAGGCGGTCGGAGATGCTGATCGGCTTGCCGGCGGCCACGGTCCTCTCAGGCGAGTAGGCGCGCCGAGGCCGCGGCCCGCTGCTGCGTTGCCGCGTCGAGCTCGGGCATCTTGTGCGCGCACTTCGCGTGCTGCGCAAACTGCGCGACCGCCGCCGGGGGGCTCGAGGCGTGGGTCGCCCACTCGCAGTTCAGGCCGAGGGACCGGCACGCGAGCGACACTTCGGACATCGCGGGGGCGAACGGCCGCCGGGCTATTCCCTTTTCGGATGCACGGTCGCCGGCGCGGGGGGAGCGGTTGGACAATTGCCCAACTCGCTTCTTCAAGTCAAGTACTGTCTACCCTTCGCTGGCATGTCGGACAAGTTCGACGTGGTCGTGGTCGGCGCCGGCCTGGCCGGGGCGACCGCCGCCTTCGTGGCGGCGAGCGCCGGTCAGCAGGTGATCCTCGCCGAGCGCGGGAGCCGTCCGGGCTCAAAGACCGTCTCGGGGGGCCTGCTCTACACGCACGCCCTCGCCCGTCTCTGGCCGAAGTTCTGGGAAGAGGACCCGTGCCCGGTCGAGCGCGCGATCGACCGGAACGTCCTTACCTTGCTCACCCCGGACCAGGCCCTCAGTGTCGACCACTTCGACGCACGGTTCGGTCGGCCTCCCTACAACTCCTTCAGCGTGCTCCGTAGCCGGCTCGACCCGTGGGTCGCCGGCAAGGCCGAAGCGGCGGGGGCGACCCCCGTTTACGGCGTCAAGGTCGACGGCCTCGTCCGCGAGGGCGCACGCGTCGTGGGCATCCAGGCCGGAGGGGAGGAGCTTCGGGCGGACGTGGTGGTCCTCGCCGACGGCGCGAACGCCCTCACCGCCCGCCGCAGCGGCCTCGAGCCCGAGGGCGACCCCCGACATACCGGGGTCGGGGTCAAGCAGGTGATCGAACTCCCGCCCGGGGAGGTCGACAAGCGCTTCCAGCTGACCGGACGGTCGGGCACGCAGTACACCACCGTCGGCTTTCCGACCAAGGTCGAGGGCGGGGGGTTCCTCTACACGAACCGCGACACCCTCTCCCTCGGGATGATCATCAACCTGCGCTCGCTCGTCGAGCGCAACGTCTCGATGTACGACGTGCTCGAGGAGTACAAGCAGCACCCGTTCATCGCCCGCCTGCTCGAGGGAGGATCGCTGGTCGAGTACAGCGGCTGCTTTGTCGGGGAGGGTGGATACGACTCGCTGCCCCCGCTCGCCGGCGATGGCTACCTCCTCGCCGGATCGGCGGCCGGTTTCTTCCTCAATACGGGGTTCACCCTGCGGGGGATGGACTTCGCGATCGAAAGCGGACGGCTGGCCGGAGAAGCGGCCGTCGCGGCCGTCCGGGCGAAGGACCCGACGGCGCGCGGTCTCAGCGGCTACGCCGCCTCCCTCGAGCAGAGCTTCGTGATGCGGGAGCTGCGCGAGTTCCGTGGGTACCCTTCGGTCTTCCAGAACCCGAGGCTTTACGAACAGTACCCCCGGCTCGCCGCGACCCTGCTCGACCGCCTCTACTCCGTGGACGGACGGGGGCGCCCCCCGCTGCGGTCCGTCCTCAAGGAGACCGTGCGCGGGGGCCCGTCCCCCCTTGATCTCGTGCGGGACCTGTGGAGCGCGGCCCGCCGACTCTGAGGGTCGGCCGGCGGCTCAGGTGCCCGTGAGGGCGCGCACCAGCGCCGGCACGACGGCGTAGAGGTCCCCCGCGATCGTGTAGTCGGACTGCGCGAAGATCGGCGCGTTCGCGTCCTTGTTGACCGCGACTACGATCGTCGACTCGCGCATTCCGACCAGATGCTGGACGGCCCCCGAGATGCCGATCGCGACGTAGAGACGCGGCTTGACCCGGTGACCGGTGAGCCCGATCCAGTGGTCATCGCTCAGCCAGCCGGCCTCGGCGGCGATCGGGCGGGTGCAGCCCACCACGGCGCCCATCGCACGGGCGAGCTCCTGGATGAGCGCGAGGTCCTCCTTCTTCCGAAGGCCCCGACCCACGGAGACGATCCGCTCGGCACTCTCGATGCGCAGGCCTCCGGCGGGCTTGACCGTCCGCTCGACGAGCGTGATCCGCGCAGGGCCCGGCTCGATCGGAACGTCGGTGACCTCGGTCGGTGCGGCGGCCGGCGATCCCCCGGTCGGGGCCGACGACATCACCGCGACGATCGGGTTCGGTCCGAGGAGGACCTCTTCCCCGATGGCGTTGCCGCTCAGGACCTCCCGGTGGATGCGGACGCCGTCCGCCTCCAGGGCGACGCTCGAGACGCCGGTCGTCACGGCCGCATCGATCACACCGGCGAGCCGGGCGGCCGTCTCCCGGCCCCGCTTGGTGGAGGCGACGAGGATGAGCCGTGGCGCTGCGAGGTCTACGACCTGCTGAAGGGCGGCCGCCGCGACCGACGGGTCGTGGCGCGCCCCCTCGGGGAGGAGGAGGCGGTAGAGCCGGTCCGCCCCTCCGGCCCTGGCCGCCGCGCCGTCTCCCAGCATCGCGGCCTCCACCCGTCCCGGCGTACCGGCAAGGGCGGAGCGCGCAGTGGCCACGAGCCCCAGGACGGCGTCCGGCTCCTCGGAGAAGACGAGGATCGTCTCGCCGGTCACGGAAGTACCCCCTCGGCACGCAGCGCCTCCAGAAGCATGTGCGCCGACGCGGCGACGTCGGCCCCCGCGAGCGCCTGTCGCTTACGGGCCACCTCGGGGACGAAGACGCGCTCCCGGCGGGTCGTGGGAGCCCACTCCGCCCCGTCCACCCCGAGGTCGGCCGGCCCGACGGCGCGAATCTCCTTCTTCGATGCCTTGAGCGTGGACATGAAGGTCGGAACCCGGGGCTGATTGATCTCTTGCCCCACGGTGACGATCGCGGGAAAAGCGGCCCGCACGCGTTCGAGCTCCCGCTCGTACTCCCGGTCGACGACCACCGCCCCGTCGTCCACCGTGACCCGGCGACCGTACGAGAGCGAAGGTGCCCCCAGCGCGGCCGCGACCCGGGGGCCGATGGTGCCGGTAAAGTGGTCCGTGCTCCCCTCTCCGAAGAACCAGAGGTCGAACTCGGGGTGCTTGCGCCCGTAGGCGGCCAGCGCCTGGGCGACCCCCCGGCCATCGAGCTCGGGTCGCGCGGGGTCGCTGATGAGGACCGCGTCGTCGGCCCCGATCGCGAGGGCGTCCCGCAGCGCCTCCTTCGCCGTCGGCGGGCCAACGGTCAACGCCGTGACCTTCCCTCCGAACTTCTCACGGATGCGGACCGCTTCCTCTACCGCGTTCCGGTCGAAGTCGCTCGTTTTCCGAGGTGCGCGGTCCATCGCGACGTTCCCCGTGGCGCGCTCGGCGCGGGCGAGGACCACGTCGACCCCATGCTTCACGGCCACCCAGCTGCGGATCGGACCCGGCATCGGTGGACGCGTACCCTGCTCGATGATAAAGGGTCGGTGAACGACGGCGAACGGCCACGCTCGGTCGGCTCCCCCTGGCCCCGGTCGTGTCGGATCGACCGGGGACGTACGTGTCGGCTCGGGAGATTCGCGATGGCGAGCGGGCGGAGTCGGCCGCGGACCTACCGTCCTACTTTCCCCGCCAGCGGCGAGGAAGGGTGGGCGCTCGGCCGGACCCTTTGCTGGAGAGCGACGACCCCCACGGCTTGCCTTCGCGAGGCCGGGGGGTCGAGAGCACCGAGACGTCGAAACCCCGGGTCGGCCGAAGAACACATTCCCGGAGCGCTGTGTGGGCCGACGGCCCCCGGACGGACCGAACTCCCTCCTAACGGGACGAAGCGGCCCCGGTCGGCTCATAATGAAGAGCGACAACCCCGGAGTGGAAGCCGACGCAGCTTACGAGCCTCAAGGCGTGCCGCTCGGTCTGGTCCTTGAACAAGGGGCGACCGGCGCCGAGAACAACGGGTACGACCCGGATCCGGTACTCGTCGATCAGGCCGTCCCGCATCAGCGACGAGACCAGATTCGAACTGCCGAGCACGAGCATGTCCCGGCCCGGCCGGCCCTTCAGCTCGAGGATGACCTCCTTCGTGGGGTAGGGCAGGATGGTGGAGTTCTCCCAGCTCGTCGTCTTCAAGGTCCGCGAAAAGACGATCTTGGCCTTGCCGTTCAGATAGCCGGCGATCTCGGCCATGTTCTCTCGGGCCCATGTCGAGGGCCAGAACTGGGCCATCCCCTCGTAGGTAACGCGGCCGAACAGGATCGTGTCGGCCCGGCGCAGCATTTCGAGCGACCACGCCTTGCCCTCGGTCTCGTTGAACTCTTCGTCCTGGACGAACCAGTCGATCTCGCCGTTCGCATCCGCCAAGTACCCGTCGAGTGAGATGAGGGCGTCCACGATGATTCGGCGCATCAACGCTTGCACCCGGCCTTACCGCATATAGTTACGAGGTTACCCTGCGGGGCGCGTTCCGCCCCCGGAACTCTCCCCTCATGCCCCACATCGTGTTCCGGAGTCAAGGGTCATGGGCAAGGGAGGCCGAATTGGGCTTACCGGGCGGGGGGGGACGCGCCCGCGCTCTCCCGAGGCGCTGGCACATCCCCCCGGTCCGCACACGGGACCCGCGCGGCCCAGCTACCGCATCCGGCTTTCGTGGACCCTTTCGACCCTGGCGTCCCTCTCCCGACCCGCCACCCGCTCGTTCCCCCACCCCCATCTCGATTGGGGTTCCTCGGAACTCTTGCGCGATCGAGCGGACGACGGGGTGCCTATCCTCGCGGTCGGGTTCCTGCGGGCGGCTCTGCGGAGACGTTTCCGATGAAGCCCATTCACCGGGGCCCTCCCTCGGGTCGGATCTCCGCCCTCACATCCTCCCAGATACTCCCGGTGCGCCCGGCCGCGAGACGATGGGCGCCCGTCGGCGGGCGGCGCGTTGGGACTCGTGCGAGAAAACGCCGAGCTCGGCGGTCCACTGGGCGCGGTCCTAGGTCGCCGTCAACCCGGGCCGCATCTCGGCGCCCTCGGTAGCCGACGCGAAGAAGGCCCTCGAAGTTCAGCTTGAGCTCCGGCCGGGAGTACAGGGGGTCCCGCGGAACGCACGCCTTTCGAAAAGGCTCCTCGGCCTCCTCCCGGGAGGTCTCGGGGAGGACGACAACGCCGAAGCGAATCCGTTCAATCACAGGGAACGGGAGGAGATCGAGCCACCGTGGATGCCCGAGCATGACCCGGCCTTTTTCCACCACAAGGCCGATCTTGTGCTCGGCGTCGTATCCATCGATCTCGAATTCCTCGGGACCCACCGCGAATCCTTTCGGCTCGGTCCCAAAATCGACGCGGGAAAGGTCGAGCGCGATTGTCCGAGGATAGAGTCGCTTCCGATGCCCTTCGTGTTCCTCATCGATTTGAGCGCCTTCTCTCGTTTCGCGTGGTTGTCCGCAATGGCCTCCCGAACCATCGGGGGAAACGTCCCGTACTCCTCGATCAGAGGATACGGCGCGACGGCCTTGAGGCGGAGACAGGTGGCGTAGGAAAAGAGCGACACGGGGGCGGTGCTAGGGTTGGGCCGAGGGGGTGGCGGCGTCCGGAACCAACTCCGACCGAGCGGCCCCGTCGGTGCAGAGGGTAGGGTGACAAAGGTCTAGATATGGGCCCAGTCGGATTTGAACCGACGACCTCCCGGTTGTTTGCCGGTCCGTCAGGGAATTGGCCCGGTGTCGCGCCATTCAGATCTCCGTCGGGGTCTCGGCTCCGGCCCGGAACGAACTCAGGTGAGCGTCGAACCGCTCTGCGTCCTTGGCCTCGGCTTCCAGCTCGACCCCAATGTAGTGCAGGGTCTGCTCGATCGAGCTGTGACCATACACCCGCATTATCCGCTCCACCGGGACCCCTGCATGGTACGCGACCCGTCCGTACGTCCGACGCAGCACGTGACCGGTCAGTGGGAACGGAAGCCCCAGCGACTCTCCCAGAACGCGAAGGTCCGCGTATGCCTGTGAGTGCTCGATCTGGTACACCCTCTCGATCGGGCTTCGGCCGAGAGCCCACTCCACGAGTACGGCGCGAACCGTCGGTGCGACAGGGACCCCGCGGCGCTTGCCGCCATGCCTGCCCTTCCCGAGCACGTTCAATGTCGGGTGGGGCGGGTCGAGACGAAGGTCCCCGAAGCGAACATCGT
>JAKAOB010000035.1:0-734 GCA_021812305.1 Thermoplasmata archaeon | reverse complement strand
GGACCTCGCACTCGCGAAGGCCGCACAACCCCTGAAGGGCCACCCGGACGCGGACACGACCGGACGACGCGTCGAAAACTCGGTTCAATTGCTCTTCCGTGAGCCAGTTCCGCCGGTCCTCTTCCCCGCTCGGGAGCGCCCAGACTGAGGGGCGGGCCGCGAGAGCTGCGAGCTCGTCCCGGCCCTTCTGCCTCGGCTGGACCGAGGCCCAGCGGACGAATTGCCGTACGGCGCAGAAGATCGGCTTGAGGGTTGACGCCCTCCAGATACGGGACTTCTTGACTGCCCGGACCTGCTCGGCTGTCACCACCGACGGGGACGATGCAGGCCGCCCTCCCGCTCGAGCGCACATGCTTGGCCACCGGCGAAGGTCGAGTCGCCGATGCTTGCGCGTTAGTGGGCCGAGGTCCGCTTGCTCGTCTTGCCATCTCAGGAACTCCTCTACCCGTTCGTTCCACCACCGCGCCGCACAAGGCACGGTGTCCTCCGTACGTACGGGAGATCGCGCTGGAGCACGGAAAACTACGGCTGCTGGAACAGCCCGGGGGGCCGCGGCCACAAACGCGTCGCGGCCGGGCGCTTCACTCAGGACACGCGGCGGAGGAGGTGGGCCAGCGCCAGAGAATTTGTGATAGCTAGGACTACCGTCGGCGACGCGGCGGGATACTCGGACCCGCAGCGCGCCGCGGGCAACCGCGGCCCGGGTCAGGTTCGCGTAAGCGGTGTAGACGGTC
>JAKAOB010000126.1 GCA_021812305.1 Thermoplasmata archaeon | reverse complement strand
CAGGGAGGAGACGTTGTCGAGATGGCCTTTGACGCCCGGGACGTTGGGGTTCGGCTGTCCTCCGGCGAGGCGCTCGAGATCCTTGCGGCGTGGCGCTCGGAGTGAAACGATGCCGACGGTCGATGCGGGCGGCGCGGATGTGACCGCGACCGGCCCACGGCGTACCGCTCAAGCGAACGTGGACCGTAACAGCGAGCTCCTTCTCGGGGAAGCCCTGTACGACTACTGGGCGGAAGGGAACTTTGCCACCAGCAGTCCGGACGGGCCTACCCGCCGGCTCGATGCCCGGATCGGTTACTGGCTCGAGAACCGAGGGCGGATGCCTGCGCTGAAGGCCGAGATCTTGACCCTGAGGGCCAAGAATTCGCACCTCCGAGAGGAGGTCCAGCGCCGGCAGAGATTGGGAAGCGACCGACGCTTGCTGGCCCGCCTCGTGATCCTCGAGAAGAAAGCCGGAAGGACGTTTCGACGCGGCGAGATCGGGCAGATTTGGAAGGCGTTGCGGGAAAACCGGTTCGTGGAGGACGGCCGCGGCGGCATGGTCGTGCCGGGGACCGACCTCCGAGTTCTCGGGCCGCGGAGCGAGCTCAACCGAACCCCGGCGACGCCTCGGGATCCGGCGGACCGGGCGATAGCGGAGATTCTCGACGCCGACCTCCGGCGCCGAACCCTCGAGATGATCGAGGAGGCCCTCAACCCTCAGGCGGCGGAAGAGAGACGGCGGGCGGCCGCCGATGCGACGGTGAGAACGAAGATGAGGCCCGTCGAGGAGGGGATTGCCAAGCTCCGCGCTCAGACGGAGGCGATCAATCGCCAGGGCGAAGAGACCAAGGAGCTCGACGACCGGCGGCTCCGGGAGCGGTCCCCCGTAGCAACGGACCGACTCGCTCCGGCGACCCCGGGCGACGGATCTCCTCCGAGCCCGTCGGCCCCGGCTCCAGGAGGTCAAGCCTATGCGGCCCTACCCGGCCGGGCACGGCGGGCGACTTCCCCTGCAGCGGCCGCGGCTCCCTCCGCACCGAACGCCCGGCTCGTCACCTCGAAGGCCATACTCGCCCACCAACGGCCCGGCGGGCGGAGCCGTAAGGATGCCAGCTCCCGGTGAAACAGCTCCCCGACGTGAAGCGAGCGGAGCGTATCCGTCTTCGCTCGGGCGAGGGGGGGGATCTACCCTCGGGACGCGGCGAGACGCCCGGAGCCGCCCTGCGGGAGACTCCGGTCCCTCCACCACAGGCTTGGGATCATTGTCATCCGGGCCTCGCAGCTCCGGGCCCCCACCCACGAACAATCTCCGACGCTGATCTTCCGAGCGACCCCGCACGGGCGGGACGACCGAACGCCTCCGCCCGCTGGGGTGGGGGCGGATCGAGACGCTGCTGGGACGATGTCTCCCCGTCCGCGTAGGTCTTGGCCTCGGAGCGGTCGTCGCGGTTGGGAGATGCGTTCGGACCGCGTTCGTTCGCCCGTTCGTTCGTTCGTGCGTGCGCCTCGCGCGGGCGCGCGCGCGCCTTACGCGCGCGCGCATAGACCCCCCCCCAAGCACGGTTAGATACCTTACCGCGAACGGCCAGAAACCCCGCACGCACGCACGCCGCACGCTGACCGCACGCGAACGCGGGGGCGAACGGTCAGAACAGCCCTAAACGGGAAGGCGGGAGGCCCGTCCCTGGTTCACGTGGGGCGGACGGCCCCGCGTCGGGTCCACGGAGGGCACGTAGGGCCGCGCTCGGTTAGTTAAGTCGTCCGACTCGCGGATTGCCCGCCTTCACCTCGTCCGCTGTGGATTTGTCTCCCTTCGCCTCGGCCTCCCGTAGTCCTCCCGTGAGTGAGCTCCTCTTTCTCGATCGCACAAAGTGGCGCATCGAGAAGGCCCACCTCTTCAGAGGCGGGGTCAACTACCACCGATTGAAATCGGTGGCTTGTGACTGAGGTCCACATGGTCTTCACCCACGTTTCCTCCCTCGCCACAATAGGCCGGTTGACTTCGGGAGTTCCGCTCCCTACACCCGCGCTCGGCGGGTCCGCGGCCCATCGGGGAGGCGCGCCTCAAAGGTGTTTCCGCTGGGTCCTTGCGGACCCCAAGCCTCCCGTCACGGCGACGCATCGGTGCCCATACGCCCCCGAGCTTCAACCGGGGCTCCGGCGAACCGGAGTGTCTTGCCTCCACGGAGGCGTCGGGGATGGGCGCGTCTCGAAGCACGTCACCCGACACGCCCCGCAAGGTAATGCAAGTTTCGGCGCTCCTCCCCTCAACAAGTTGGGGGGTCTCCGCGCCGAGAGGATTCTATGAAATCGAAGGCGGTGGACCAAACGGGAACCCCCGGCAGTTGGAACCCCACGGTTTCAACCGTGGGAGGATGTCACGTCCTTCGTCCCTTCTTCCCCCGGGTCCGCCGCGGCGGTGCGCCGCGGGTCGATACGGCAGCGCGATGCGCCTCCTTCGCCAACAGCAACAGGGCCTTCGTCAGCTTCTCCAGGTTCTTGTCGATCCGCAGCAGGGTCTTGCCGATGCTTCCGTAGGAGCGATCCACCCGATCGAACCGCGCGCTCATGTCCGCGTGCATCCGGTCGAGGCTCTTCTCCAACCGTCGGTTCCCGTCCCGAACCTCCGCCCCGACGCCGCGGACTTCCACCCCGAGTCGATCTACCTTCTCTCCCACCTTACGCGTCTCGGCCAGGGTTTCCTTCCCGACCCCGAGCGTCTCCACTCCCGTCTCGGAGATCCGACCCAGCAGCAGGACCGACTGATCGGCCCGCTCGAGCATCTCCTTTCCCTCCGGGCCCCGAAGCTTGACAAACTCCACGAGCGCCGCGTCCGCCTCGCCCTCCTTGACGAGCCGCACCTCCGCGTCGGCGAATCCGTGCCTCCCCGATATCGCCCGAACGAACTCCTCGAGCGTCCCTGCGGAACCCTGCGCGACGATCCGCACGAGGCGCTCGTCCCGATCGTCGTTCGCCACGGTCCCCCGCACGCCGAGCGTGCGAGCCGCCTCCTCGACGAAGTCCCGGTAGCCGACCCGCTGGACCCGCCCGCGTGCCTCAAGCTCCCGGCGAACGATCGGTTCCGGCACGACCCCTCCTACGCTCGCCGGGTATATGGGAGTCTCCCCATCGAGGTCCGGTTGCCATTCTTGACATCCTCCGGTTCGGTTACAAGTCGGGAGATTTCGAAGCGGGGACGAACTGTAGCCCCGACAGAAAATTGGGAGGGATGTCCCGATAGCGTACCAGGACCCTCCTATCGCAAGCTACACAGCACGGGCCGACTCTTTCGAGGCGATCAAGATCCTGCGATAATCGCGCCCGTTTCGGCTCGATAACGTTACAGAACCGTGCGTTCGTTCGTTCGTCCGGCTGAATCCCCAACCCCCCGTAGGGGGGGGTTGAAGCCTGAACAGCACGGTTAGATACCTTACCGCGAACGGCCCTGAACACCGAACGAACGAACGCTGAACGCTGACCGAACGCGAACGCGAACGCGGTAGGAAAGCGCGGCCCCGCGCCCGATCCACGGAGGGCGCGTAGGGACGGGGTCGGAGGAGATTGGGCGTTCGAGTTCAGACGCTGCCGATCGCCGCTTCGCACGTAGCGCGCAGCGTCGCTCGGGGCGTTGGGGTCCTGCCGCACCGATCACGAATCCATCCAGGGGCTGCTCCGGAAGGAGACGACGCCCCCCATAGTGGGCGGCTGGCTGGACGTTTTAAGGCCCCGTGCTCGTCCCGCCCAACCCCATGAGACGCTCCCGCGCCCGAATGTGGTGGACCATCGTCCTGACCCTGGTCGCGGTCATCGGACTTTCCTTGGCCTCGGCCGTGCTCACCGCCCCGCTCACCAATCCTGCGTTGGCGACCCCCGGTCCGGTCGTCGGCGTTACGAGCGTTCCGATAGCGATTCCCGGGGCGGCGGGAGCCGCGGGCGAGACAAGCCTGACGACTCTCGTGAGCACCGGGGTGCTCGAGTCGACAGGAACGAGCTCTCCGGCCTCGTCGGCCGCGATTTCAACCTCTTCCGCGTCTA
>JAKAOB010000034.1 GCA_021812305.1 Thermoplasmata archaeon | reverse complement strand
GGGTGTACAAGGCGCTCGATCTTCAGCGATTCATCCCGGGGTAGGAAGCGGACAGGGCGCTGAAATCGGCTCCATTAGTGCTACACGATTTACCTCGAGAAATCGCCTCCGCTGTCCAAGTTCCGCTCCGGTCACGAGGTCCATCCGTTCCATCGTCGGCTCGGAGTATCTCCCCCGCGATCGACCAGGGTGTCCCCCTACTTCTACAACACATTGGAGGAGATCGATGTCTTCGGGGCGGCCCTGCTCGACTTCCTGCACCACCAGCACCTTGCGTGAGGACCGGTGCACGTGATCGGGGCATCCGGACCGAGCGGCAGAGCCGGGAGGTCCCGCACGACACCCGTCGCGGGCGGAATCACCGGCCGGCGAGCCACGGCGAGGCCCGTGCGGGGGGCTCGGAACAACGCGGGCGGTCCTACGCCTTGAACCCGTGAACGGCCTCGTAGTGAAGCAGCAGTTCGCCATCCTGGGTCGCCTCGGACTCTAGGAGTTTCAGCGTGCATTGCCGGGCCAGCGACCCCCAGTACCTGGGGCCGCGACCGTAGACCACCGGCATCACGATGAACCAGTAGTCGTCCGCGAGATCGTGACGGAACACCTCCAGGAGGAGACGCGGTCCTCCTTCGATGATGATGTTCCCGCCCTTCTCGCGCTTGAGCTTCGCCACGATCCTCGTAAGGTCCCCCTTGAGAATGCGGGCGTTCTCCCAGCCCGGCGTCGTGAGCCGACGGGACAGACAGACCTTTTCGACCCGGTCGAGGAACCGCGCATAGTCGTGAGCGTACTTCGGGTCCGTGGGCTTTCGGGCCTTAGCGGTCCACACCTTCCGGTGCCCGAGAAACGACCGCCGCCCCATGACGACCGTGGTGACGTCGTCGTATCGGGGGATCCACATCCGGTCGAACAGAGGATTCGAGTCTCCCGTGTCCCGGTCCCACCCGGGGTACTTCGGGAACGCTCCGCGGCCGTCGACGGTCATGTAGACCTGGGCTGTGACCTTTCGCATCTTTCTCCCGCTCCTGTGGGCCCGTGCTGGTGGGCCGCGCCGGACCCTGCGAGCCACTGGACACATGCGCAAACGGACATATATCTATCTAGGCATTCCTTGTTCGTGTCCGACGTCTTCCGGCTGCTCGCGGAACCGTCTCGGCGGCGGCTGCTCGATGCCCTTCGCCTCGGCGAAAGATCGGTCGGCGAACTGGTCGACCGTACCCACATGTCGCAGCCGTCGGTGTCGAAGCAGCTGCGGGTGCTGCTCGACTTCGGCGCGGTCCGACTGCGCAAGGCGGGGCGGACGCACCTGTACTCGATACACGGCCGCCCGCTTCGAGAAGCCTCCGAATGGCTCGCGTACTACGAGCGGTTCTGGGAACAGGGCCTGGGCCGACTGGACAAGGTACTTACGGAAGAGGCGCGACCCAAGAGGAGCGGTGACCGATGAGCGCCCCCGACTCTCCGACCGTCGCGGTCCGGGTAGAGCGGACGCTGCATGCCCCTCCCGGCCGCGTCTTCCGGGCGTTTCTTGATCCGGACCTGCTCCGTCAGTGGATCGCTCCCGACGAACTGGACGTCGACCGGGTCTCGGTCGACGCCCGGGTCGGCGGCCGCATCGAGGTCTGGCACTCGCAAAACGGGGTGAGCACGGGGAGGTTCGAAGGTCACTTTCTCAAGATCGATCCCCCGCGGGAGCTCGTGTACCGGTGGGCCTTTGTCGGGACCGAGCCGGAGAAAGGGGAGTACTTCGACACGCTCGTCACGGTCCGGCTCTCACCGGGGCCCGGAACTCAGACGCACATCTCCGTCGTGCACGAGCGATTGGAGGCGCTGCGGCGCGGCGCCCCGCAGGTGCACCAGCGGCTCGTCCCGGGCTGGGCGAACTGCCTCGACAAGCTCGATCGCGTGGTCGGCCCCGCGTCGGCGGTCGGTGGTCGCAGCTGAGGCCGGCGTGCTCCGCACTGGGCCCCGCCCGCGGGGACCGCTCGAGACCGGGAGCGCTCGAACGATCCCGTCCGTTTGACTCCCGGCCCGACCGGGCGAATGTACGTCCGCGGATCCGGCCGATGTGCGGTCGACCGGGGTGGGGGCTTCGAGCCGATACTTTCGCTGCGGGCGATAGGTGCACGCTTTACGGGGCCCACGGCGGCGTTCGGCGGCTTCAGCGCACCCTTCACTCGATGCTCCGCTTTCGCGATCGATGGGCGAAAGTGAGGTCGAGGGGGACCCCGATCAGCTCGTCCGCTGCTTCCAAGATCGGCCCCCGGGACCGCTCTTTTCGGTGCCGGTCCGGCAGCCGACGGACGGCCCGGAGCAGGTCGGAATCGAGTTCGAGCCACGCCTCGGGGGCATCCTCCGAGAGCAGAAAATTGCGTTCGGCACGGTGACGTCCGACCTCGCCGGGGCGGCCCTCACGCTCGCGTCGCGGCCGGTCCACTGGACGGACGCGCCCGAGGCGACGCTTCGGATCGGCGCGACGCCCGTGGGCGGCGGCCGGGAAGTTGCGCTGGACCTGCGGGGGTGGCCGGCTCTCCTGGACGCGGCGGGCGGCGCGCTCTCCGACTGGTTCGCGCCCGCGCTCCTCCCGGCCATCGTCCGACAGCTCACCCCGGGCGGGTGGGGGGATCGGGTCATGGACCAACTGGCTCGCCGTCCGGCCGGCGCGGCTGTGATCGAGGCCTACCGCGACCCCCGGTACCACCGACCGATCTTCCTCCTCGTGCTCGGCCGCCTCCGATCGGAACCGGACGACCGCCTCCTCGACGTGGGGTGCGGCGGGGGATCGCTCCTCAAGCGCGCGCTCGCGATCGGCTGCTCCGCGACCCGCGTCGACCACCGCCCCGAGAGGGTGCGCCCGGCCACCGAAGAGAATCGGGGTTCGGTGGACGCCGATCGCCTGTCCGTTCTCCAGGGTGATGTCGGCGACCTACCGGTGGCCGATCTTTCCTGTAGCGCGTGCGTCATCGTGCTATCCTTCGGGCGCTTCCCTGACCCGCGCGGGGCAGTGCGGGGGATGCACCGTGCGCTCCGACCCGACGGCCTCCGCGCGCTCTTCGTGGACGCCCTGGAGGCGCGGGGAACCCCAGCGGCTCCCGAGCCCTTCGCCTCCCGTGGCCGATCCTACACGCCGGCGGAGCGGTCCGCCCTCGCGACGGAGGCGCGGTTCGGATCGGTGCAGCTCGAGGAACCGAACCTCCTTCCGTGCGCGCGCGCCGCCCGGCTGCCCCCCGAGGTCGTTCGGGTCTTCGACGGCACTGGGGGGAGTCCGGTTGCTGGCCCGAAAGACGAGCGGGGGCTGACGCGGGATCGTTCCGGATCGCTGCAGCGGCTCGATCGGTCCCCCCCGGTCGCCCCTCGGCGGCCACCGGTTCTTAATTCCCGGCGCGGGTACGAGTCGGCGTGCCCGGCGACAAGGTACTGGACTGGCTCCTGGAACCGGAGCAGCCCTCGGTCCGCTACCTTACCCTGACGAAGCTTTTGGGAAAGCGGGAGTCGGACCCGACGGTCCGCGCCGCAAAGGCCCAGATCCCGTCGCAGGGCTGGGTCGCGGAGGTCCTCGCCCGCCGGGATCCGGGAGGTTGGTGGGTCCGCCCGCGCGGTTGGCTCGAGCCCCGGTTCGTCGGCACCAACTGGAACCTGTTGGCGCTCTCGGACCTCGGAGCGACGCGCGAGATCCCCGAGATCTCGTCCTCCTGTGAGTTCTGGATGACCAGATCGCCGTTGACGGGCGGCGGCGTGGGCGGGTTCGGGAAGGGGAAGGGCCATCACTGCTACACCGCGAACATGGCGCGCGCCCTGATTCGGATGGGGTACCAGGATGACCCCCGCGTCCATCGGACGCTTCAGTGGCTCGTGCGGACGGCGCACCCCAAGGGGGGATGGACCTGTCGGTTCTCGACGGACGGGCCGGCGACCAGCCGATCGCTCGACGCCTGGGAGGGGCTGAGCGCCTTCGCAGCGTACCCGCGCTCACAGTGGACGGACGAAATGCTGGAATGCGTGGAGCGGGGAGCCGAGTACTATCTCGATCGAGAGCTCCATCGGCAAGGGGACCGATACGCACCGTGGTACCGCTTCCACTGGCCGGTACACTACTACTACGACCTTCTGGTGGGCCTCGACTGCCTCACCGCGCTCGGCCACGGCGACGACCCCCGCCTCGGCTTCGCCCTGGATCTCCTGCGCAAGAAGCGGCGACCGGACGGTCGCTGGAACCTCGATGCGCACCAGACCGATCCGGACCCGGAGTCGGCGCGCTGGTTCGCCCAGCACCCGGAGCGACGGCCCGCCCCCCTCGTCTTCGAGACGCCGGGACGGCCAAGCAAGATGATCACCCTGCGCGCGCGGGTGGTCCTGTCCCGGGTCGGGCTGGCGTAGGGCACCGCCTCGGCCGGCACCCGGTGCGCCGTCGTCGGTGGTCGGGCCGTGCCGACCCGGGCTCCCGTTCCCCGCCCAAGCGACCCTCCCCGCTGCGGCATGCGATCGTCACCGCGGCCCGGACCGTGTGCTCCCGAGGGGGGAGGATGCAGGGCCACCGCCGTTCCGTTGGCGGGTCGCGATGCCAGCAAGCCGAAGGGAGTAGATCCGGCTCGCCCGCTCGCCGTAGGCGCCGGACCGGCGATGGGCGAAGAGATAAGGAAGTGCCGGACCTCGTGGGAAGACCGGGATAGGACCCGCCGGCCCCCGCGACGGAGCGCGATTACCATGACGCGAGAGGAAGGTCGGGCCCCTGCACGCCCGTCCGCCCCCCTGGTGGCCCGCGAGCTCTCCCCGGCCCGCTGGCGCGACTTCGAGGCGTTCTTCCGGAAGTACCACGGGGTTCAGGCCGGCTGCTGGTGCATGTTCTACCATCGCGAGGGCCCCAACGGCGCGCTCGAGAGTCCCCGACGTCAGGAGGAGAATCGGCGGGATCATCGGGCCCTGGTCGCCCGCGGAGGCGCGCACGGGATCCTGGTCTATCGCGAGGGCCGGCCGGTCGGGTGGTGTCAGTTCGGCCTACGAGAGGAGCTTCCCCGCATCGAGCGAGGGCGAAAGTACCGTTCGATGGCCGATCGGCTCGATCCTCCCCCCGGTTGGCGCATAACCTGCTTCTTCGTCGACCGGGCGCACCGTCGCACGGGCGTCGCCCGTTTCGCCCTCCACGAGGCCCTCGTCGCCATCCGGCGGCGCGGGGGTGGGATCGTGGAGGCGTACCCGGCCTCGCACGGTCGGGCCGTCGCGATCTGGTTCGGATCGCTCGGCATGTTCCGCCAGGAGGGGTTCGAGGTGGTGGGACCTTTCGGCCGGAGCAACGTGCTGGTGCGCAAACTGGTGGGGTGAAGGCGCGGCGGGCGAACCGCCGCCGTTCGACCGCCGACGACCCTTCCCATCGGCCGATTCTCCGGTGGCGCCCTTCGAGCATCGGCACCGGGCCCCCCTGAGGATCGGGCAGGCCGGTTCTTGCCCGAGCCCATCCGTCTCGAGGCGGCGTCGAGCGGGAGGAATATGGCCTTCCGCTGCTACCGGGGTCATCGGCCGTGGTCGCGGTAACCCCTCTGCTCATCCTCCTCGTCCTGGCGATCGTGGTGGTGATCGCGGCCCGGAGGCTTCGGGTGCCGTACACCGTCGCCCTGATCGTCCTCGGGTTCGGCATCGGGATCCTCGGTACGGCCATCGGGTTCTCCCCTCTCGAGCCGAGCGTCCACGCGCTCCTCGCCCCCGGGCTGTTCTTCGACCTGATCCTTCCCCCGATCATCTTTGAGGCCGCCCTGCACGTCAACTTCCGCCTCCTGCGGCGGCGGGCCGGGCTGGTCCTCTTCCTCGTGTTCGTCGGGGTCATCTTCACGACCCTGTTCACCGGCGCCCTTGTCGCAGCGTTCACTTCGCTCTCGCTCACCGTGGCCCTCTTGCTCGCGGCCATCCTCTCCCCGACCGACCCGATCGCGGTCGTGGACCTGTTTCGCCGGCTCAAGGTGCCCGAGGAGCTGTCCACGATCGTCGAGAGCGAGTCGCTCCTCAACGACGCGATCGGGGTGGCCCTCTTCGTGGTCCTCCTGGACCTCGTGACGACGGGGACCTCGGACCCTGTCCTGGCGGCGGTTCAGTTCGGCTACCTGACCTTCGGCGGCGTCGCCGTCGGCCTCCTGGTCGCCGGCGCGGTCTACGTCCTTCACCGCCAGCTGCAGGACCCGACGGTGGAGACCGCGGTCTCGGTGGTCGCCGCCTACGGCTCCTTCCTCGCCGGGAACGCCATCGGTGCCTCGGGGATCGTCGCGTGCGCCATCTCGGGGATCGCCGTCGGCACCTTCGTCGTCCCGCGGGCGGTCGGCGAACCGTCCCGCAATGCGATGCATGTGTTCTGGAGCGTGGTCGTGTACATCGCCAACTCGCTCGTCTTTCTGTCGATGGGCCTGATCTTCGGGCTCAGCCAGCTGAAGAACTACATCGGGCTCATCGTCGTCGTGGCCGCAGCCATGTGGCTCGGGCGGGTGCTCTTCGTCTATCTCCACCGCCCGCTCTCGACCCCGGGTCGCACGCGCCTACCGGACCCGTGGTACAACGTGATCGCGCTCTCGGGCATCCGGGGCGCGATCCCCGTGGTCCTCGCGCTCTCGCTCCTTTCCAACCCGCCGCCGATCCCCTCCGCAACCCTCGACGCCGTCGTGGCGAGCGTCATCGGGGTGGCGTTCGTGACGATCATCGCCGGCAATCTCGCAGCAGAGTGGTACGTCCGTCGGAGCTTTCCCGCCGCCGGGCCGGCGACCGGCGCTGAGTAGGTCCCGACCGCACCGGCCTGCGGGAACCGAGCGTACCGGCCCGGCCCACGTCGGTTCGGGGGCCCGCAGGTCATTCGGCCCCGGGGGAGCCCTGAACCGGAGTTTACGGTACGTCTATGCCTCGACCGTACCGTGACGGCCGCGGAGGGGGGATCGTGGGCGCGTCCGGTCCGATCGGTCGATGGGGAACCGTGCAGGGGCGAGCGTCCATCGTTCGCACGGGCCGCCCGGTCTTCGGGCCCGGCCCGTTCGCCCCCCCGGACGGACGGAGCGTCCGGCGTTCGGTGTCCACCGATCTCGACTGGCACAGCCGGCCGGGTCTCTACGGCGCGAGCCGGTACCTGAGGCGGACGCCGGTCGAGGTCGTTGAAACGCCCTTAAAGGAACTGCCCCGGCTCTCCCCTCGGGCGATCCGCCTCGCCCTCCGGCTCGTCCCCTCGTTCCTGGACCGCGCCGACCTCGACGTTCCGATCATCGTCGCGGGACGGGGGTTCTGGCAGATCGCGCTCGACGGGCGGCACCGCATCTCCAAGGCGATCTGGACCGGCCGGGCGAGCCTGCCGAGCGTCCGGGTCCCATGGCGGTTCGCTCTCGAGCTCCTCGTGCCCGGGCCGTACGAGGCGGAATGGCTCTATCGGCTCGTGCGGCGCGGACTACGCGCGCCGGCCCTCCGACGCCGACGGCCGCTGCGGCCGCGACCTAGAGGAGCTTGAGCTCGCGCCCGGCCGTGTCGAACGCTCCGATCGCGGTCTCAAGGTCGGCGTCGGACAGCGCCGCGTTCATGATCGTGCGGATCCGCGCCTTGTCCTTCGCGACCATCGGGAAGACGATCGGGAGGGCGAAGACCCCGAGCTCGAACAGCCGCTGGCTGAGCGCCTTCGCCCGGGCGCTCTCCCCGACGATCACCGGGGTGATCGGGGTCTCGCTGTGGCCGATGTCGAAACCGAGGCCGGCCATCGCCTTCTTGAACCGTCGCGTGAGGCTCCAGAGGCGCTCGACGTGCTGGGGCTCGTGCTCGAGCACGTCGACCGCGGCCAGGCACGCGGCCGCCACGCCCGGCGGGTGGGATCCGCTCAGCAACCAGGTGCGGGACTTGTTGTAGGCGAAGTTCACGAGGTCGCGCGAGCCCGAGATGTGCCCGCCGACGACCCCGAACGCCTTCGAGAAGGTGCCCATCTCGACCTGGACCTGCTCGCGCGACAGGCGGAAGTGCGAGACGATCCCGCGCCCCCCCTCGCCGAGGACGCCCTCGCCGTGGGCGTCGTCGACGTAGACCATCGCGCCGTGGGGGGCGGCGGCCGCGGCGATACGGTCGAGCGGCGCGACGTCCCCGTCCATCGAGAACACGCCATCGGTGATGACCAGGATCCGACGGTAGGCCGGCGCGTGGTGCTCGGCCCCGGTGAGGACCCGTTCGAGATCCCCGACGTCGGAGTGACGGTAGACGGCCTTCTCCGCCTTCGACAGCCGCACCCCGTCGATGATGCTCCCGTGGTTGAGCTCGTCGCTCACGATGAGGTCGCCGTCGCCGGCCAGCTGGGGAATGAGGCCGGCGTTCGTGGCGAAGCCGGTCTGGTAGACGAGGGAGGCGTCGGCGCGCTTGAACGCGGCGAGGCGACGCTCGAGCTCCATGTGGATATCCATGTTGCCGGCGATCGGGCGGACCGAGCCGGAGCCGGCCCCGTGGCTCTCGATCGCGGAGATCGCGGCGGCCTTGATCTTCGGGTGGTTCGAGAGGCCGAGGTAGTTGTTCGAGCAGAACATCAGCACCCGTTTCCCGTCGATCGAGCACCAGGGGGTGCTCGGGCCACCGAGGACGCGCAGCTTCCAGTCGAGGTCGGCCCGGACGAGCTCGTCGTACTCCTGCCGGAGGAAGGCCGTGGGATCCCGCATCGTCCGCCTCACCACTTCGCTTCGAGCGACACCTTTGCGGCCTGCGTCGACTCGATCAGCGACATCGCCCGCGCGAGTTCGGGGATCGGAACGCGGTGCGTGATGATCTGCGCCATCCGCTCCCGGAACTCGGGTCGGGCCAGCAGCCCCTTGACCGTGTACCAGGTCTCGAACATCCTGCGGCCGAAGATGCCGTGCACCCGGGCGGCCTTGAAGATGATCGCGTTGTCGAAGTCGAGGGTCGCCTCGCGGTCGAGGAGCCCGAGCAGCGACACGCGGCCCCCGGCCGTGAGCGCGTCGAAGACCAGCTTGAGCGACGAGGGGTGGCCCGACATCTCCAGGCCGACGTCGATCCCATGCCCACCCGTCCGTTCGGCGATGGCGGGCAGAAGCCCCGCGGCCTGGTCCCGGGGGTTGAGGACCAGGTCCGCCCCCATCCGGTGCGCGAGCGCGCTGCGGACCGGGTTGACCTCCGTCGCGATGACGGTGGCCGCGCCAAAGGTCTTGGCGGCCGCGATGGCGAGGAGGCCGATGGGACCGCAGCCCGTGATGAGGACGTTCGCCCCCGCCAGGTCCTCGCCCCCGCCTTCCGGCAGCAGGCTGTGAACGGCGTTCCCGAGGGGCTCCTGGATCGCCGCGAGGGCCGGGTCCAGATGCGGGTCGTTGCGCCACGCGTTGATCTCGGGCAGGACCGCGTACTCCGCGAACACGCCGTCCCGGTCGACCCCCAGGACCTGGACATTGGCGCAGATGTGCATCTTGCCCGTCCGGCACTGGTAGCAGGTGCCGTCGGCGATGTGGGTCTCGGCGGAGACGTGGTCCCCGACCGCGAGGCTGTGCACCCCGGCTCCGAGTTCGACGACCTCGCCGCTCAGCTCGTGGCCGAAGATCATCGGAGTGCGCCGGACCCGGCTCTGGGCCCAGTCGTTCCACTCCCAGATGTGCACATCCGTCCCACAGATCGACGACGCGCGAACGCGCACCAGGACCTCGCCCTCCTTGGGCTTCGGGTCGGGGACGTCCCTCAGTTCCCCCCCCGGCTCCCGGCGCGACTTGACCACCGCCTTCACGTTGGTACCCGGGCGCGGGAGGGGGACGGCCCCTTAATGCTTGAGGCCTGCGCCCGCGACGCGGGTCGGCGGATCCGATCCGCCCGTTAATTCGGGTTGACCTTCGGGAAAAGTAGCCGCGGCTCCGTTCCCAGGTCGGGAACAGGGAACTCGGACGGAACGAGACGGCCGGTGCGGAGGGGCTCCCCAGGAGGAGCGGGTCCCCGAGGATCCGGTTCGTTTCGGGGGGTTCGTAACCTGTTCCCGGCGCGCGCGACCGTCCCGCACGACCCCGCGGTGCGAGGGTCGGCGGGGCGGGGGGTCGCCCCGGGAGGGTCTCCCGGGGCGATCCAGGGGGCGTCAACGACCCTTGACCCGACGGCTAAGTGAGAGGGGGGCGGTCCCATCGCCGGGGAACCCATGCTCGCAGGTCAGCCCGTCATCCTGCTCCGGGAGGGAACTGAGCGCAAGAGCGGAGAGGACGCCTTCCGGGACATCCTACGCGCCGCCCACGCCATGGCCGACTCGGTCCGTACGACGTTGGGACCGCGCGGGATGGACAAGATGCTCGTCGACAGCTCCGGGGACGTCGTGATCACCAACGATGGGGCGACCATCGTCAAGCAGATGGAGGTCCAGCATCCCGCGGCCAAGATGCTCGCCGAGGTCGCCCGCGCCCAGGACCTCGAGTGCGGGGACGGGACGAAGACCTCCGTGATCCTTGCCGGGGAGCTCCTGCACCGCGCGGAGGAGCTGCTGGACGAGCACATCCACCCGACGATCATCGTCCAGGGGTACCGCATGGCGGCCGCCCGGGCCCTGGAGGAGCTCGCCTCGATCGGGCGACCGGTCGGGCGGACGGACACGGAGACCCTGCGCGCGATCGCGACGACGGCGATGATGTCGAAGGGCGTCGCGGCGCACCGCGACCCGCTGGCCGAGCTCGCCCGACGGGCCGTCGACGAAGTGATCGAGACGCGCGGCGACCGGCTCCGCTTCGACCGGAAGCACCTCCAGATGGTCCGCCGGACGGGTGGGGACGTGCGGGACTCGGAGCTGATCGAGGGGCACCTTCTCGAGCAGCCCGCTCTCCACCCGGCGATGCCGAAGGTCGTCGAGCCGGCCCGCATCGCCCTCGTCGAAGGGGCCGTCGAGGTGAAGAAGACGGAGTTCTCGGCGGAGATCCGCATCACCGAGGCCGCCCAGCTCTCCTCCTTTGTCGAGGAGGAGTCGCGCATGGTCCAGGCGATGGTCGACGCGGTGGTGCAGAGCGGGGCGAACGTGCTGATCGTAGAGAAGGGGATCGATGACGTGGCGGCCGAGCACCTGGCGAAGGCGGGCGTCTACGCCGTCCGGCGCGCCAAGCGCTCGGACCTCGACCTCCTGTCCCGGGCCAGCGGGGCCCGGCTCGTCGCGCGGGCCCAGGACCTCGGACCGGGGGACCTCGGCTCGGCCGGCCGCGTCGAGGAGCGCAAGATCGGAGAGGACCGGGTCACCCTCGTCACCCGGTGCCCGCACGCCCGATCGGTCACCCTGCTGCTGCGCGGAGGCACCGAGCATGTCGTCGAGGAAGTGGAGCGCTCCATGGTCGACGCGGTGAGCGTCATCGGACTCGCGCTGGAGGACGGGCGGGTCGTGACCGGTGCCGGGGCGGCGGCCGTCGAGCTGGCCGCGCGCCTGCGCGACTACGCCCTCGGCATCGGAGGCCGGGAGCAGATGGCCGTCGAGGCGTTCGCCTCCGCCCTCGAGGTGATCCCGCTCACCCTCGCCGAGAACGCCGGGATGGACCGCATCGACGCCCTGATCGAGCTGCGGCGCCGCCACAAGGCGGGCGAGGTGGACGTCGGGGTCGATGTCCTCCGGAGCCGGGTCGGGCCGATGGGCGCCGTCGCCCTCGAACCGATCCGCGTCGGGCGGCAGGCGATCGAAGGGGCGACGGAAACGGCCACGATGCTCCTACGGATCGACGACGTGATCGCCGCCAAGCGCACGGGCGGAGCGGGCCGCGGCGGGGGCCCGCCAACCGGCGGGCTCGAGGAGTAGCCCTCAGGCCAGCGGCAAGATCTCCGCGGGCGAATACCGCTCCGGCGGCCGCCCGACGATCGGGATCGGGTGGCCGCACGCGCGGCAGCGATTCCGCTCGTCGAGGTTCCACGAACGGAGATAGAAGCCAAAGCGCTCGACGGCGACGGCCCCGCACGCCGGGCAGTAGGTGTGTTCGAGGCGGTGGCCCCAGACGTTGCCGAGATAGACGTAGCGAAGGCCCTCGTCCTTGGCGATCGCATGGAGTCGCTCCAGGGTGCCCACGGGCGTCTCGGGGAAGTCCAGCATCCGGTAGTCGGGGTGGAAGCGGAGCAGGTGGAACGGAGTGTCCGGTCCGAGCTCGTCGTGGACGAACCGCGCGAGGGACCGCAGCGCCGCGGGGTCGTCGCCCACGCGGGGCACGATGAGGTCCGTCACTTCCACGTGGGTCCCGCGTCGTTGGAGGTCCACGAGCGTGGACCGGATCGGCTCCGGCCCTTTCGCGGTGATGTACTTGCGCATGAACCCCGCCTCGCCGCTTCCCTTGAAGTCGACGCTGACCGCGTCGAGCCGGCCGTCAAGGGCCTCGACGGTCTCGGGGGTCAAGTAGCCGTTCGTGACGAAGTTCGAAAAGAGGCCGGCGCGGTGCGCCGCGTCGATGATGTCGAGGGCGTACTCGACGAAGATCGTCGGCTCGTTGTAGGTGAACGTCACGCCGTCGCACCCGGTCCGACGGGCCCACGCCACCGCCTCGGAGGGGGGAAGCGCCCGACCCTGGACCACGTGCTCCTGGGAGATCTCGGCGTTCTGGCAGTACAGGCAGCGCCAGTTGCAGCCGACGGTGCCGATGGAGAAGACCCGCGAGCCGGGACGGAAGTGCGCGAGGGGCTTTTTTTCGACCGGGTCGATCTGGATCGCCGCCGCCCGGCCGTACGTCAGGAGGACGAGTCGGCCCCCCTCGTTCTTGCGTACGTAGCAGAACCCGTGCGAGCCCGGCGGGATGACGCAGTAGCGCGCGCACGCGGTGCAGCGCACCTTTTCGCCGGTCAGGGGCGTGAAGAGGGTGGCGGGATGGGCGGGCACGGATCGATCCCGTACGTACCAGGGGCTCGCGCGGCGATAACGGTTCGCTGGGCCGCCGCGGCCCCCGGCACAAGGTTTCATGCCTTGGTGCCGTTCGTCGGGCGATGGACGGGCCGCCAGCGGACGCCCGGGCGATCGAGGAGGAGGTCCTCGCGGCGATCCGCCCGGACCCCGCGACGCGCGACCGGCTCGAGGCCGCCCGTCGCCACCTCCTCGCGCGGGCCGAAGCCGCGGCGCGCGAGATCGGCAGCCCGGTCGTACGCTGCCTGGTCGCCGGTAGTGCGGCGCGAGGGACTTACCTGCGGGACCGGATGGACATCGATCTCTTCCTGCTCTTCCCACCCCCGCTCCCCCGCGACGATTTCGAACGGGCCGGGCTCGCCCTCGCCCGGGCGATCCTTCCGCGCGGGGAGATGCGCTACGCGGAGCACCCCTATCTCCGGGGCGAGTTCGAGGGCTTCGCCGTGGAGGCGGTGCCCGGCTACGCCGTCGAGGATTCCGCCCGCCCCCAGAGCGCCGTCGACCGAACGCCGTTCCACCAGGCGTACGTCACCGAGCGGCTGACGCCGGAGGGAGCCGACCAGGTTCGCCTTTCCAAGCAGTTCCTCCGCGCCCTCGGGGTCTACGGTTCCGACGCCCGGACGGGGGGCTTTTCCGGCTATCTCATCGAGCTCCTCCTGCTCCGGTTCGGGTCGTTCCGGGCCCTGCTGACGGCGGCCCGCTCCTGGCGGATCCCCGTGACCCTCCTCACCGCACCGAAAGCCCCCCCGCGCCTCCCCGAGACGGTCGCGCTGGTGCTGGACGACCCCGTCGACCCCGAGCGGAACGTCGCGAGCGCCCTGTCGCGGCGGAACCTGGCCCTCTTCGTCCTCGCGGCGGGCGCCTACCTCGATCGGCCGGTCCGCGCCGCGTTCGAGATCCCGCCCCCCCGCCCTCTCGACCGCCGCGGAGCCCTCGAGCGCGTCGCCGAGCGCGGAACGCACGTGGAGGTCCTGGCCCTCGACCGGCCGGACGTGGTGGACGACATCCTCTTTCCCCAGCTGCGCAAGGCCGAACGCGGGCTGGTCGAGGAGGCGGAACGGCTCGGGTTCTGCGTGGTGGGGAGCGCCGCGGCGGCCGACCCGCGCCGGGCGGTCCTGGTCATCGAGGTCGAGCACCCGCGCCTTCCGGCCGTCAAGGTCCAGGACGGCCCACCGGCCGGCCTCGACCGGGTCGACAGCTTCCTTCAGAAGTGGGGGGCGCCGGACGCGCCCGTCCTCCAGGGCCCCTACGTGACGGCCGACGGTCGGCTCGCCGTCGAGGTGCGCCGGCGCGAGCGCGACCTCGGCCCCCTGCTCACGGAGGCCCTCGTCCGCCTCCCCCTCGGGCGCGACCTGAAGCGGACGCTGCCGGCCGAGACCCGGCTCCGACCGCTCCCCGAGACCGAGGAAGAGCCGGTCCTGGCGGCCGCGCTCGCCGACCTGCTGGAAAAGCGTCTTCCGTGGCTGGGGGCCCGCGGGTCGCCCCGTGCCAGCGGCGCCGCCGACCCTACGGCTTGATCACGTCGCTCAGGACGAACCAGAACCCGAGCCAGCCGAAGACCTCGACGAGAATGAGCGCGGCCCAGTCGCCCTTCGTGTAGTCGCCGGCCGAGGCGCGGAGGCGCCGGATCAGGAACGGGGAGGCGATGACCACCGCAAGCCCCACGACGGTCGGGATCTCGATGGGGAGCAGGGCGATCTGCAGTGCGAAGGAAACGAGCGCGGCCAGCAGCGACAGGCCGAACGCGAGGGCCGTCGCAACGGTCTGCTCGAACTCGTGGCGCAGGAACTTCCCCTCGTCGAACTCGGGGAATTCGAACGCCGCCTCCTCGGGGCCGTCGACCTTCTTCTTCTTCGCCAGCGGCTACCCCCCCTGCCCTCGGCGGGCGCCGCGATAGAGCGCTTCGGCGCGGTAGGAGCTGCGGACGAGCGGTCCGGCCTCGACCCCGGAAAACCCCGAGGCGATCGCGACCGACCGCAGGCGCTCGAACTGCTCGGGCAGGGGATAGTCCACGACGGGCAGATGCGCCGGGCTCGGGCGCAGGTACTGCCCGAGCGTGAGGAGGTCCACCCCGGCGTCCCGGAGGTCGCGGAAGCTTTCGGTGAGCTCGGTCTCGGTCTCGCCGAGGCCCAGCATGATCGACGACTTGAGGACGAGGTCGCGGCCCCCGATCGTTCGGGCGCGGGTCAGCGTCGTGAGCGAGCGATCGTAGCCGGCGCGGCGGTCGCGGACCGAGGCGGAGAGGCGACGGACGGTCTCGAGGTTGTGCGCGAGGACCTCCGGCCGCTCCGTGAGCAGGGCACGGAGCGAGCGTTCGTCGCCCCCGAGATCCCCGATGAGCAGTTCGACGAGCGTCCCGGGCGCCTGCGCGCGGATCGCGCGGACGGTCTCGGCCATGTGGGCGGCCCCCCCATCGGGGAGGTCGTCCCGGCAGACCTGCGTCAGCACGACGTAGGAGAGGCCCGACCGGCGGACCCCCTCGGCCACGCGCGCGGGCTCGGTCGGGTCGACCGCGCCGTGCGGCCAGTGGGTCGTGACCGCGCAGAACCCGCAGCGCCGGGTGCACGCGACGCCGAGGAGCATGACGGTCGCGGCCCCGGCCGACCAGCATTCGGGAAGGTTCGGGCAGCGGGCCTCCCGGCAGACCGTACCGAGCCCCAGCTCCCCCAGGAGGTCCCGGACCTCGGGGTACTGCGCCCCGCGGGGGGGGCGCACGCGGATCCACTCCGGCAGCCGGGCCGGCGGGACGACGGGGAGCGGACGGACCTCGGCCACGGCGGCGCGAGAGGGGTCCTCGTCTTAGGTCTTGCGCCCGCGCCGGCCGCCGACGCGGCCTTCGAGGAGCGTTGTGAGATAGCTCGCCGGCATCTCGTCCATGCTGAGCCGGTTGCCCTCCCCGGGGCCGGACGGGGGATCGATGTGGAGGAGGCCCTCCCGCTCGAGCTCGCGGACGTTCCTCCAGAACGTCACCCGGCTCATCGGGCGGACGCCGTGCTCCTCGGCGAGGGTGCGGTACGTCTCCCGGACGCGGTCCGTAGTGGCCACGCTGCGTCGCCCCCCGAGCGTCCGGGCCAGCGCGAGGAGGACCCAGAGGCCGGCGTCGCTCAGCTGCTCGAGCCGCGATTCGGTCACGGTCGGATAGATCGAGCCTTTCGCCGCACGGACGTGCTCGGCCCCGATCTCCCGGGCCCCCTCCGTCTCGGCGGCGCGGGCCGCCCCGGTGAGCACCTCAAGGGCGAAGCGGGCGTCCCCGTTCGCGCCGGCGACCCGGGCGATCTGGTCGAGGACGTCGGGCGAGACGCTCCCGGGCCGCAGCGCGATCTCGGCGCGGTAGGCGAGGATCTCGGCGAGGTCCTCCGCGGCGTACGGCCGCAGGTGCAGCCGATGGGTGACGCCGAAGCTCGAACGGCTCGCCGCGTCGAGGTACGGAAGGACGTCCTCGGGAGCGACGAGGAAGAGCGAGATCGAGCCGAGCCCGACCTCGGGCGAGCGGGAGAGGAGGTAGACCAGCTTGGTCTCCTGGCGCACGAGGGCGCTCACCTCGTCCAGGATCACGAAGACGTGCCGGGGGGCGCGGCGGATCCCCTGCTCGAAGACGTCGAGCATCTCGCTCAGCGAGTAGCCGCGGTCGGGCAGCGAGACGCCCACTCCCCGGAGCAGCTGCAAGAGGATCGTGCGGTCGTTCGAGCGGCGCCAGCAGTTGATGTAGAGCTTGAGGACCGGCAGGGAACCGACCTTGCCGGCCCGGGCGAGGTCCTCCCCGAGGCGTTGGGCGAGCGCGGTCTTGCCGCTCCCGACGCCTCCCGTGAGCAACTGGTGGTAGGGGACCCCCTTGGCGAGCGTCTCCCGATAGCGCTGGGTCAGCAGCTTGAGCTCGGTCTCCCGGCGGATGAGCCGGGGAGGGACGTAGGACGGCTCCAGGGTCTCTTCCGCGAGGAGGATGCGCCCCAAGGTCCACCGCGCTCGGGGGCAGGCCCGGATAGATTATCCTCTTTGCCGCGCAGGGGCACGCGGCCGACGGCGCCGCGCCGCGGCGACGACCCGGAGCGCCCGGGTCAGCAGCTGCGGAACCGGGGCCCGGGCATCCAGGATGACGAAGTGGTGCCGTCGCGCGAGCCGGGCATACGCACGGTGGACCCGGCGCAGGATGCGGAGCCGCTCGAGCGGGGCCCGCCGAACGCCGCGGGTCCCGACCCGGTCGAGGGCGCGCGCGGGGTCGAGGCGCAGCCAGATCACCCGATCCGGTCCGGCCGAGGCCCCGGTCTCGAGCAGCACGAGGCGCCGTGCCTTGAACGGGGGAAGGGCGCTCGCCTGGTAGGCGAGCGTGGAATAGAACGAGCGGTCGGTGACCACGACGTCGTTCGCCCGGAGGAGCCGTTCCAGCTGCGGCCGCGCGAGGAGGCGATCGAGCGTGAAGCACATCGCGGCCCCCCACGGGTCGTGGGGTCCGAGCGCCTGCGCCCGGCGGCCGAGGCCCGGGTCCGTCGGCTCGTGCCAGCCCGCCACCCGCAGCCCGTCGGCCCGGAGGCGGCGCAGCAGCTTCGACTTGAGCGTGGACTTGCCCGCGCCGTCGATCCCCTCGAGGGCGATCAGGACCCCCCTCGACCGTCGCCTCAGGTGCGTCCCCCCGCCGCCAGTTCGAGCCCATAGACCGAACGCACTGCCTCGTCGAACGGGATCCAGAGCCGTTCCACGTCCTCCGGATGCGCCTCCGCGATCGCCGCGGCCCGCCGGGGGACGGTCGCAAGGTCCAGGACCGCGCCCGGCCGCGCCGGGTCGTCCAGGAAGTCCGTCTCGAGGAACCACGGCCCCTCCTCGGCGAGGCAGGCCCTCAATACCTCCCGCCGCGCGACGAACGAAGGGACCACCCCGACCCGCTGGGCCGTGGGGAGCACGGCCCGCGCGTAGTGCTTGACGAGCTTGCCCGGCGGGAAGGAGACCTGCGCCGCCAGCTCCGCCAGGCGCGCGTAGCCCGACGCGTCCAGGTCCTCGGAGTGGACGACGGCCGGGCAGCCCGCGTCCCGGGCGACCTCGAGGGCGTAGCGGAAGAGGTCCTCGGCCGCCTCGGCGAGCTCCCCGGCCACGGGAAAGTGCGGCCGTCCGACCTCGCCCAACGCGACCGCCCGATCCTCCTCGACCCACCGGCCGGCGAGCTCGAGCGCCGCGCGCTGCAGATCGATCGCGGCCGGCAGGCCGAGGGCGTCCGCCTGGCCGATGAGGTCGACCGGATACGGCGCGATCACGACGAAGACCGTCACTCCGGTCTCGACCGTCACTCGCCGCGCGAGGCGTTCTGTGGTCGCGTACTGCTCGGCGTACCCGGCCAGGTCGCGCACCGGCTCCCGGGTGTAGTTCTGGGTCGCCAGGAACAGATGGGTGCCCCCGGCGGCCCGGAACCGGCGGGCCGCCTCGACCCCCTCCCCGGAGGGGGACAGGTGGCAGTGGTGATCGACCACGGGCAGTCCCTCGGGTATCGGCACCGGCTACCGGCCTCCCCCGGGGCAGGCGGATCCGGCGGGGCCGGTCGCATCGATCTCCATCGGCCGTCCGACCGCGAACTCCCGGCGCGGTATATAACCGGGCGCGCACCGCCGACCGCGGCTATCTCGGGCCCGCGCTCTGCGCCGGCGGCAGGGAGGCGACCCCGAAGAACTCCCGGAGGACGCGCAGGGTGAACCCCCAGAGGACGTGGTGGTCGTGGACCACCGCGTCCACGGTCCGGGGCCCGAATCGGGTCTTCCGAAGGACCGGGCGGACATCGTTGAGCGCCCCCACGGGGAGCCAGTACACCTCCGCGACCTCTGCCGGATCCCGGGCGATGGGCCGGCGCGCGCCCGGCCCGAGCGCCGCCGCGAAGACGCCGACGCGCAGCCGGAAGGCGGAGGCGTACTCCGTCGTGAAATACCGGGGGCGGTCGGAGAGATCCGCC
>JAKAOB010000125.1 GCA_021812305.1 Thermoplasmata archaeon | reverse complement strand
TGACGGGGCCGGCGGGCTCGTCGGCCATCGTCCCTAGGACGTCGCGGCCGTGGTATCGGTGGGGGCCTCGCCACCGGCAAAGATGTCGATGGACGGCGGAAGGAGATTGCGGCGGGAGAGGTACGTCGCCTGGGTCCGGCTGTAGCGGAAGAGGATGTCCGCCTTGCCCTCCTGGAAGCCCCAGGGCCGGAGGATCAGTAGATCCCCCTCGCGGATCCACATCTTCTTCTTCATCTTCCCGGTGATCCGGCCCATCCGGGAGACCGAGTCCTCGCACAGGACGCGGATCCGGGCCGCGCCGAGCAGCTGGTTCGCGACCCCGAAGATCTCGCCGCGCCCCCGGCGGGGGAGCGGCAGCCGGCCGACCTCCTCGCCGCCTTCGACGACCGGGCGCTCCGCCGGCTCCTCCGGGGCGCCGGGGGCGGCCTCGGTGGGGGTCGGCTCCGGATCGGGCACGTCGGCGGCGAGACGGCCTCAGTATTTCAAGCGGACGGCCGGCGAAAGACCGTCTCCGCATTTCGGACGAGGATGCGGTCGAGCGTCTCGGGGGGAAGCGGAAGGCGGCGGAACGCCGAAAGGTTCTCGCCGATGTCCCGGACGCCCGGGCCGGGCCAGTCGCTGCCGAACAGGACCTTGTCGGCGAGCCGCGGCAGCTGCGGGAAGTAGTCGAGGAGCTTGGCCGGGGGCACGCTCGAGATCTCGAGGTAGACGTTCGGGAAGCGGCGGGCCAGGAACATCGCCTCCTCCGTCCAGAGCGGGCGGCCCCCGTGGGCCAGGACGAGGGTCAGGCGCGGGAAGTCGACGGCGACGTCCTCGACCAGGAGCGGCGGGCCGTACTTGTTGCGGGCCCCGGGGAAGACCGAGGTACCCGTATGGACGATGACGGGGAGCCCGAGCTCCTCGGCCGCCGCGTAGATCGCGCGGAGTCCGGGGAGGCGGCCGGTCACGTAGTCGTTGGGAGCGAAGAGCTGGTGCGGGGGGTGGATCTTGAGGCCCCGGATGCCGAGGTCACGGGCCAACCGGCGGACCTCGAGCCCCGGGTCCGGATGGGTCGGGAGGACCGAGCCGACCGCGACGAGGCGGCGGGGGTCCGCCCGGCAGTAGTCGGAAACGAAATCGTTCGCGCGCTCGGTGTAGCCGACGACCTCCGGGGCGACGTAATTGACGAGGACCGCGCGGTCGACCCCGCAGCGGTCGAGGTAGTCGAGGAATCGGCCGGGTTCGCGCAGGTAGCGCTCGATCTCCGCGCCGGGTCCGGCCGTGCCGAGGATCGCCCGCGCCTCGGCGCGCATCTCCCAGACCGGATTGATGTGCACGTGGCAGTCGGTGACGCCCATCGCGGCCCCGAGCGCCGCGGGGTATTTGGGCCCGAGCGCCCGGGGTCGCTCCCCGGCGGGGCGCGGCCCCCGGTGCGCGGGTGCGCGAGGGTTTATCAGGGGGGCCCGCCGGTCGGGGAAAACATGGCGGCCGCCAGCCGGGACTATCGCCACCTGCCGAAACTGCTCCGCGCGACGTACCTCGCGGACCAGGAGAACCTCCTGAAGGAGACCCGCGGGACGGCGTTGTTCTACCTGCCCGGTCCGGTGTTCTGGCTGATCGTCCTCGGGATCCTCGATTACTCGGTCGCGGCGATCCGGGTCGGCCTGCCGGGGTTCCCGGTCCTGTCGAACCTTTGGACGCAGTCGCCGGTGGTCGATCGGATGGGGCCGCAGACCTACCTGCTCGTCGCGTTCTTGTTCCTCACGCTCATCGTCTTCATCTGGTTCATCGTCCGGTATCTGCGCTGGATCTCCACGGTCTACGCCGTCACCAACCAGCGGGTGATCGTCCAGAGCGGGATCGTCGGGCGGTCGTTCGACGAGATCCCGGTCCTCCAGGTCCACGGGGTCGACGTCCACCAGACCGGCTGGCAGCGCCTCCTCGGCTACGGGTCCGTGCGGGTGAGCTCCGAGGGGGGCAGCCCGATCGGCAACGAGGACTGGCTCGGGATCCCGCGCCCGTTCGAGTTCCAGCGGCTGATCGAGAACGCGAACCAGACGCTCCTGCAGGCGCGCAACGCGGCGACGGTCTGAGCGGCGGACCCGCGCGGTCGATCCGACCGGGGCACGCGGGATCCTGCGCGACGGCGACCCGGGCCGCTACCCGAGGCCGCGGGCCTTTCGGACCTCGCGGGTGAGCGCCGGGACGATCTGGAAGAGATCGCCCACGACCCCATAGTCCGCCACCCGGAAGATCGGCGCCTGGGCATCGGAGTTGATCGCCACGATGACGCGGGAGCCGACCATCCCGACGAGGTGCTGGATCGCCCCGGAGATCCCGACGGCGAGGTAGAGCTGGGGGGTCACGCTCTTTCCCGTCTGGCCGACCTGGAAGGAGACGGGCCGCCACCCCGCATCGGTGACCGCGCGCGACGCCCCGACCGCCGCTCCGAAGGCTCGGGCGAGATCCTCGATCAGGGAGAAGTTCTCGGCCGCGCGCACTCCGCGTCCGCCCGAGACGACGATCGCGGCGTCCCCGAGCTCCGGGCCGGCGCCTCCCGCGACGCGCTCGAAGCCCGTGATGCGGCCGTCCTTCTCGGGGCGCGGCGCAGAAAGATCGGAGGCCGTCGCCGCCGTCGTCCCGGCGGGCGGGGGGGCGAAGGCGTGCGGGCGCACGGCGAGGACCGCGCGCGGCGCCGCGACCTCGAGCTCCTCGGTGGCGCGACCCCCGAAGACGGGGCGGGTGAGCCGGAGGCGTCCGGTCGGTCCCCGGGCGATCGCGGTGACCCCCGTCACGCCGGCCGCCTCCCAGACCGCGGCGACCCGGCCGACGACGTCCCGGCCCGCGGCGGTGCCGGCGAGGACGATCGTCTCCGCTCCGGCGGCCGTCGCCGCCGCCACGATCGCGCGGGACCAGGCCCAGGGGGTGGGGCGAGCGAGGGCCTCGTCCGCGTCGCAGTGCACCGTTCCGAGACCGGCGGCGGCGAACGCCCCGCTCTCGGTCCGCGCGGCCGGCCCGACGAGGAGCCCTTCCGGGGCGTCCGCCGGGCCGGCGCAGGCGCGGGCCGCGGCGACGGCCTCGAGGCTGCTGGGGACGAGCCGACCGTCGCGGATCTCCCCGACCACGAGCACCCGCGCCGTCAAGGGAAGACCTTCGCCTCCCCCTGGAGGAGCCGGACGAGCTTCTCGGCCGCCTCGTCCGGGGTCCGGTACTCGATCATCTTGGCGCCGGAGCGGGGGGCGGGCAGCCGGAAGGCTACCCGCTCGGTGGCCGGTCGACCGTGGGGGCCCAGCGCCGCCTGCGTCAGGGCCCACGGGACCTTCTCGATCGGGGTCCGCCGCGACTTGAGGATGTTCGGGAGCTTCGCCGTGCGCGGGTCGTTCGCGGCCTGCTGAAGGCCGAGGACGGACCGGACCGGGGCCGTCACCGTTTCGCTCCCCCCCTCGACCGAACGCCGGAACGCGAACGAGCGCGCCGCCGGATCGTGGGTGATCGCGCTCACCCCGCCGAAGCTCGGCGCGTCGACCAGTGCCCCGAGCGCGGGGCCGAAGAGCCCGGCCTCATCGTCGCCGGCCTGCTTTCCGGTGAGCACGAGGTCCCAGGGGGCATCGCGGAGGTGGGCGGCGACGGCGCGGGCCGCCAGGAGCGGATCCGGCGCGAGTTCGGCCGGCTGCTCGATCCACGTCGCCGCGTCCGCCCCGAGCGCGAGGGCCGAGCGAAGGACCTCCTCGGACCGCGGCGCCGGCCCGAAGGAGACGACGCGGACCCGGGAGCCCGGGTGGGCCTCCTTCAGCAGCAGCGCCTGTTCCATCGCCGACTCGTCGTAGCCGGTGAGCGCCCACTTGACCCCCTCGCTGTCGAGGGCCGTACCGGCGGGGTTCGCACGCAGCCGGGTCTCGGAGTCGGGGGCGGGCTTGACGCAGACGACGATCTCCACGCGGCCCTCCGCCGACTACGCGGCGCCCTTGAGCTGCTCGCGGGCGATCACGATCCGCTGGATCTCGTTCGAGCCCTCGTAGATCTGGGCGAGCTTCGCGTCGCGCAGGAGCTT
>JAKAOB010000124.1 GCA_021812305.1 Thermoplasmata archaeon | reverse complement strand
ATCGGGCCGTCCCGGGCCAAGAGCGACACCGACAGCGCTCCGGCCCTCATCCCAGCGGTAAGGTTCACCGAGCCCCCGTAGGAGCGGCTGAGACGGGCCAGCGTGTCGTTGATGGTCCAGGTGTAGTTCGTGACGCCGGCGCACGGGCCCCCCGCACAGTCGGCCGCCGCGGTGAGCGCCAGCGGGGAACCGACGTAGACCGAGCCGGAGGCGGGGGAGACCGCCACCGAGTACAGGGCCGGGATCACGTCGACGGCGACCGAGCCGCCCGCGAGGTCGCCGAGCGAGTCCATCACCGTCACGATCACCGGATAGACCCCGACGGTGCCGGGTCGACACGCGAGGGAGGGAGCGTTCACCGATGCGCATCCCGACGGAAGACCGCGGTAGCCGAACGAGTCGTTACCGGCGCCCCCGCTCGTGGCGACGGTCAGGTTCAGTGTGAAGTTCACGGGCACCGGGGTCGGCGCGGCCTGCACCAGGACCCGGGGACCCTCGGACGGATCGGTGGGAAGGATCGTCAGGCTGCTGGCGCCCTCCTCGGCGAGGTAGATGTTGGCGTTGCGGGGGTCGTAGGCCACGCTCATCGGCCCGCTCCCCAGGGGCACGGTCGCCTCGACCGCCCCGGTGGAGCCGTTGAGCACGCTCGCGTCGTCGGCCCCGAACGGAGCCTGGACAAGGAAGCCCGCTTCGGCGTCCGCGGCATACATGCTTGCCGTGGCCGGGTCGAACGCGAATCCCCCCGGCGGGCCCGGCAACGTCAGATTCGAAAGGACCCGGTTCGTCGAGCCGCTGAGGAGGCTCACGGTGGACGAACACGCCGCGAAGACGTTGCCGTTCCGGTCGTCGACCCCGAGGCTGCCCAGGGCCGCGGTGCAGCTCCCGCCGAGCCCGACGACCGCACGGATCCCGAGCGTCGTGCCGTTGAGGACGGCCACGGCCGCCGGCCCGGGGGTAGAGCCGGGGGAGTACTGGGCGAACAGGACGTACACGTCCCGGGTCACCGGGCTGTACGCGACGTCGAACGTGATCACGCCGGTGCTCGAGTTGAACTCCACGTACGAGGCGACCGTGTTCGAGGTGCCGTTGATCGCGGCGAGATAGTTCATGGGGGCATTGCCGTACGACATCGTCGCGAGGAGCAGGCCGTCGCTCGGGTCGTAGACGATACCCCCGGCGCCGGCGCCCCCCACCGTCCCGTTGGGCGGGGCGACGGGGATCGTCGCGGTGAGCCGGTCGAGGGTCGTGTTGACGACTCCGACCCCGAGCCCGCTCGCTACGAAGAGATCGTTGTTCGCGGGATCGACGGCCAGGCCCAACGTCGGCGGGCCGGCCAACGATGGGACGTTGCCGCCCAGATCGATGCGGGCCGAGATCGAGTCGTTGCGACCGGAAACGGCCGTAAGGCTGTTGGAGACCCCGTCGCTCAGGTACAGCTCGCCGTTGGCGGGGTCGAACGTCGAGGTGGCCGGGAACGCCTCCAGGGCGATCGAGCCCACCACTCGGACCGATCCGCCGCTCAGCACGCTCACGTTCCCCGAGTCCGCGTCGGGAGCGAAGATCTCGCCGGTGACTCCGTCCTCCGCCCAGACCCCGCCGCCTCCGAGTCCGAGCGTGAGATTGGCAACGACCTGCCGCGATGTGGTGTTCACGACGCACGCGACGCTGAAGTTCCCGCTGGGGGCGCGGGGGACGTCGACGAACAGGTCGTTCCCGACGGGGTCCGCGATCAGGGCGTCGCCCGCCGCCGCGCCGATAGTGATGGAGGCGACGACCCGGCCGGGGGAACCGCCGATGCCGACGATCGTCGCGGAGTCGGAGTCCGCGACGTAGACGTCCCCCGACGCCGCGTCGTAGGCGAGCGCGTCCGGCCCCAGGATCCCGCCCGCGATCGGACCGACCGTGATGTTCGCCACCCACCGCTCGGTGCTGCCGTTGAGGACGCTGACGTTGGTCGAGTCCAGATTGGCCACGTAGACATCGCGGTTCGCCGGATCGAAGGCCACCGCATCGGGCTCCCCCGGCAGGACGGCCGCTCCCACGGCCGCGTTGTCCGAGCCGTTGATGATCGACACGCCACCCACGCCGTCGGCCACGTAGAGATAGCCGTTCGCGCTGTCGTAGGCGATGGCATCGGGCGAAAAGCCGGCCGACACCTCGGCGACGACTCCGTCGGTCGTCGCGTTCACCACCGTCACCGTGGTCGAATCCAGCCCCGAGTTGGCGACGTAGAGGTCCCCGTTCGCGGGGTCGAACGCCACGGCGACAGGATCCCCCAAAGCCCCGCCTTGGTCCGTCGGCAGGGAGACGGTCGACTCGAGCCCCGAGGTCAGGTTGACCACGCAGAGATTGAGCGAGCCATAGCCGGCCACGTAGAGGCGGTGGCTCGTCGGCGCGTACACCGCCCCGGCCGGTGCCGAACAGAGGGGGGGAATGAAGACCCCCGGTGCGAGGCTATCGTTGAGGAGGTCCAAGGTCCACAGTGTTGGGCTGGCCGGCGCCCCGCCGGCCAAGCTCCCTAACCCCACGGTCGATCCCGCGGCCGTGCCGGTCGTCAGTGTTCGGACGGAGGGGATACGGTGCGAAGCGACCACGGCCGCCGGCCCGGATCCGATCCCCCGGGAGCTGTCGGCCACCCCACCTTGGAATCCGGCCGCCAACAAGATCACCGCTGCGGTGATGCACGCGGCCCGAGCGTGGGGTACCGTAGAAGCCCCTCCCGGTAATGGCACTGCCGTAATGAATGTTTTCGGACCCCGCCGGGAGGGCCGGGGACCGCCGGACCGGCCGTTTTCGCTTCCGCGAGGTAGCCTTAAGGCTCCACGCCTCACGAACGGTGCCAGTACGACCGTGGGTTGGAGATCTTCGGTCCCCCGGGTCGTCCGCCATCGTCGGCGGCCCCGTCTCGCGCCGGGAGATCAGCGGGCCGGCGGCTTCAGACGAGCCCGATGGATCGCCACGGCCGAGCCCCCCACGACCGTAATGACGGCGCCGGCCCAAACGATGTACCCGGTAAAGCCGGGCAAACCGAAGAGCCACCATGGCCGGGGATTCGGTGTGGTGAAGGTCACGGAAACGACCGCGGAGCGACCGTTGAGGGAGACCGAGCCGCCCGTAGGGGTCACGGTGTAACCGGCGACGGCGTGCACGACGAAGGCGAAACTCCCGTTCACCTCCTGGAAAAGGATCGCGCTGGCGATGGTGGCCTCCATCGACCCGTTCAGTGAGACCGACCAGTTCGTTCCCGGAATGAGCCCTCGTTCGTCGAAGGACACCGAGAAGACCGAACCGTTGGCGGGGGTGAAGTTGATCGACTCGATCGGGCTGCGCCCCGCGACCTTCACGCTGCCGCACGCGGGGGACGCGAGGTACCCGGGCACCACCCCCACATCGAAGGCATAGGTGCCGTTCGTTGCCGCGAAGATCAGGGAGCGGCCGCCGGCCCCCGAAGAGTTGGTCCCCCCGAAGTCGACCGTCCAATTGGCCGTCGGGCGGAGCCCGGTCTCGACGAACAGGACATCGTATCCGGCCCGCGCGATCGTGACCGGGAGCGTCCGGCTCAACGTCCAATTACCGGTCCACACGGTCGTGATAATGATCCAAAACTTCCCGGTGGATTGGTAGGCGTGGGCGGCCGGGAAACTCGAAGTGGAGGAGCTGGAGCCGTCCCCCCAATGCCACAGGATCTCTTGGAGGTTGCAGTTCGGGCTGAAATCGTCGACCGTCCCGGTTACGGAGACCAGCGACCCCTGAACCGATGTCCCACTGATCCCGAATCCGATCAAGCCGTTGCACGTCAGCGCCCCTGCGTCCGTGAAGTTGATCTCAACGGTGACGGGCGCCCCGCGGACGGTGAGGTAGCCGTACGACGGGATGGCGGCCTCGGTGGGTTCCTCCGCACCCACGACGTACGAGTACGTCCCGTTCAGCGCAGAGAAGGTGGTCGAGCTCGTCGAGCTCGCGGAGAGTGGGTTGGCGCTGATCGTCCGTGTTCCACCGTCAAAACTCGCTTGCCACCACACGGTGACGCCGGACGCCCCGGCGAATAGCCCCGACTCGAGGATCGTCACCGGGTACGCCATCGGCGCCGTGAC
>JAKAOB010000123.1 GCA_021812305.1 Thermoplasmata archaeon | reverse complement strand
GCGGGGGACGGCGTGACAAAGGAAGAACCGCCGCTCGCGGGGGCTCCCCCGGCTTCCCCCACCGCGTCGCCCTCCCCGTACCCGGTCGCCCCCTCCCCCGCCCTCGACACGCCGCGAGACTCCGTCGGCGGCGGCCCCGGCCCAACGGACCCCCCTCGGCCGACCGGTTCGGTCCGATGCCCGGGGTGCGGCGCCGAGAACGAGATCCGGGCTCGGTCCTGCACGGCGTGCGGGGCCCCCTTCCCACCATCGGCCGCGGCCGGAGGTTCGGACGCGGAGGCCCGGGCAGCTGTCGGCGGGACCGCCGCGGCCGCCCCGACCTCCCCGGAACCCCTCCCGGGGCCCTCGGTCGCCTCCGCGCCGCCGGGCGGCCAATCCGCCTCCCGCCGACCCTGTCCGTACTGCGGCATCTGGAACGACATGGATTTCGATTTTTGCCAACGCTGTGGGAAACGGCTCCCGCGCCTCCCGGGAACCGGCTGAATGGGCACGAACGACCGGTTCTGCCCGAGGCGCGGCCGGTGGGGATGACAAACGGCGCCGTTCCGCCGGACCCGATCGTCCGCCGGGTACCGAGCCCGATCGGATCGCGTGGGCCCGGGAGACGCGCCCGCCGTTCGCCCGCGAGCCCCGCGGGGCCCGGGCGTCGCTCGGCGAGGCACCGTGCGCGCTGTCGGAGAACGACTCCGCGAGCGTCGTCCACGAGACGATTGCCGGTGGTCGGGTCGGCGGTCTCCGTGGACGGAGGACGCGGCGGGAGGGGGGTCGGCCTCGGTCCACGACGGCTTCGGCTCCCGCGCCGACCTCCATCGGCTCCCCGCAAGTACCGGGCCCGCGGCCCGGGAGCGGCCGCTCCGGGGCGCGCCCCAGGCCGGCTCCCCCTCGTTCCCGGGACCGACTTCGTGCGGGCGGCCCGATCGGAGTTCTTCCGTGCGGGGGCCCGCCCGTCATGCCTCCCGTTGGGGGAGGGCGCCGCTCCCGAGACCGGTCCGGCTCACTGGATGCTGGGCGGCGGAGACGCCGGCGGTGAGCCCGGCGGCGAGCTCGGCGGCGAGCCCGGCGGCGGCGCACCCGACGGCGGGGGGCTGCTCCCCGTGGTGCGACGGCCCCGCCGCAGCGCCGCCAGCACGATGCCGAGGATTACCACCACCGCGATGATGCCGATCAGCGAATACCCCTCCCACGCGGGAAGGCCGAGGAGGGTGCTCGCGGGGCTCGAGGTGGCGGTGTACTGGATCGTCACCGTCCGGGGCCCGCCGTGCACGTGGACCGATCCGGAGGTCACGTTGGCGGTGTAGCCGGAGACCCCGCCGACGGTGAACGGATAGGTCCCGTTGGTCGCCGAGACGACGATCGACGCGCCGGCGGAGGCGGTCTGCGGCGCTCCGCCGTTGAAGCCGATCGACCAGGTCGTCCCGGTGGCGAGCCCCGACTCCACGAACGTCACGGAGTACGTCCGCAGGGCGGCAAAGGTGATCGCCACGGACTTGGCCGCCCCGTTCACGGTGACGTTGCCCGAGGAGGGGGTCGAGGTGTAGCCCGCGACGGTGGCGACGACGTACGGATACGTTCCGTTGACCTCGACGAACGAGATCGAGCGGCCGGTGGACGACGCGCTCTGCCCGTGGAGGGTGACCGACCAATTCGTCCCCACCGGGAGGCCGGTCTCGGTGAGCACGACCGGGTAGCTCCCGGCCGGTAGGGGCGAGAAGGAGATCGCCTCGGCGACGGCGGAGCCGCTCACGGTCACGGTCCCCACCACCGGGCTCACCGAGTACCCGGAGACCGCGGCGACCGAGAATCCATACTGTCCGTCCGGCTCCGAGAAGACGATCGACGTCGTCCCCGACGACTGGGTGGTGCCGTTGAGGGTGACCGACCAGCTCGTGCCGCTCGCGAGGCCGGTTTCGGAGAACGTCACGGAGTAGACCGCTTCGAAGCGGATCACCTGGGTGACCGGCACTCCGTGGACAGTGAGGCTGCTCGACGAGGGCGTCGCCGCGTACCCGGACGGGGCCCCGACGCTGAAGGCGTAGGTGTTGTTCGGTTCGTTAAACACGATGGACCCCGTCGTCGAGGATTGCGTGCTCCCCGCGAGGGTGACCGACCACGACGTGCCGCTCGGGAGCGTGGTCTCCGAGAAGGTCACCGGGTAGGTGGCGACGGCGGCCCTGCCGGCGAAAGCGATCGTGACGGTCTTGCGCCCGCCGGCCACCGTCAACGTACCGTTCGCCGGAGAGGCCACGTAACCGGGTGCCCCACCGGCGCCGAAGTTGTAGGTTCCGTTGATCAGGAGGAACGTTACGGACGACCCCGTGGACGAGTTGATCTGGTTCTGATAGGTCCAGCTCACGTTCGCGAACCACGCGGCGGAGGCCGCAAGACCGGACTCCTGGAAGGTGACGACGTAGGAGGTTCGGTAGTGGAAGGCGAAGGTCGCCGAGGCCGCCGCACCGGCGACCGGGACGATCGCGTACCCCACCGCGAGGTAGTAGGAGGGGGACGCGGAGCCGACGATCAGGTAGTAGGTCGAGTTCTCAACGTAGAGGCTCAACTGAGAGGACGTGGAGGTGACGATTCGGAAGGAAGAAGAGGCGAACTCCACGCCCCAGAGCATGCCGGCGGGAAGACCGGTCTCCGTTACCTTGATCGGATAGAGCGTGGCCACCGTGAACGTGATGCTCACGGTCGCGGCGAGCCCGGAGATGGTGACGGTGCCGGTCGTGGGCGAGATCGTATAGCCCGTCGAATTGGTGGCGCCCTGATCGATGCTGTAGCTGTAGGTGCCGTCCACGGCCAGGATCGCGAGCGAACTCGCGTTCGTCTCCAACGAGAGGCTGCCGTTCCAGAGGACGGACCAGTAGGTCCCCGAGGCCAAGCCGATGGCCTTGAGCGTGACCGAGTACGTCGGCGTGGCCGTGAACGTGATGGCCACGGACGCAGCGGTGCCCGAGATCGTGAGGTTGCCGGAAGAAGGGCTCGGGGCGTAGCCGGAAGACACCAGGACGGTGTAGGCATAGGTGCCGTTGCCCTCGGTGAACCCGAGCGAGGTCGAGGTCGACGTGTTGAACGCACCGCCGAGGTCGACGGTCCAGGAAGTGCCGGACGGCAGGCCCGACTCGGTGAAGGTCACGGGGAACGTGTCCGGCAAGCAGCTCGAAGTTCCGGTAGAGTTGGAGAGGACGGCGCCCGTCGCCCCATCGATCATGGCGTCGAAGGTGCTGCCGACGTACGCCGTGGACGCGTTGCAGGGAGACTGATACTCGACATACCAAATCGAGGGCGAGAGGGTGAGGTTTCCCGCCTCCACCAACTCCACGGAGGGCGAGGGGAACCAATACCGCACGGCGCCCGGATACTTCTGGAGGAAGTTGCTGCCCCCGGCAAGGTTGGCGATGGAGGCCGCGGTCGTGGAGTCGAGGGTGGGGTGCGCCACCACCGCGCCGAACTGGAAGCTGAGGGACTGCTCGCAGGCGGAACCCGTGCTGGTGAAGAGCAGCGTCGCCGCCGCGTCGGACACGATCGCGAAGAGGGTGGTGTTCGGGGCGCCCGAAGAGTTCAGAGCGAACTCGTAGAAGTTGGCGGTCCCCGGCGAGGCCGAACTCGGCGTCGCGGGGACGGAGAAAGTCGCCGGCGGGGAGCCCACCGGCGCCAAGCGGCATCCGACCTGGGGATGCTCCAAGGCCGTGGTCGGGAGCGTCAGGGCGGTCGAGAACGCAACGCCATCACCGCTCGAGACGGTCCAGGAACTACTGAGGACCCCGGACGCGGCGCTCTCCACCGTGGAGGCCGCCTGATTCCAGGATTGCGGGACCGCGCTGGACGGAAGAGCGGCCATGGCCGCACCGCCCCGGGCGGCGAACGCACTCGGCGCGAGGAGACCTTGGAACCAGGAAGAAGGGGAGACGGGCGGGATTGCGACCGCCGAGGGGTGGTCCGCCCGCGCCGTCGGCGAGGGAGAGGCCACCTTGCCGTCCGTCGACGGCGCCGCGGAGGTCGCCATCCCCCGGGGATTCGAAGCGCCGGCCGGGGCCGCTCCGGGACCGGCGAGCAGGCCGATCCCGGGACTGAGCACGACGACCACCGCCACCGATCG
>JAKAOB010000033.1 GCA_021812305.1 Thermoplasmata archaeon | reverse complement strand
TCCGATCTGTCCATTGTCCCCGTGCCGGCCCGCTCGGCCGCATCGCCCCCGACGCGCGGGCCCGGTCCGTGGGGGGACCGGCGACGCGGGATCGGCCCGTTGACCCCGACGCAACGACGTTGAACGTACCGCAGCGGCGTCACGGTTAAGGGACCGACCCGGTTGCGAGCGCGCCCTCCATGATCGTCCGCACGAGCCTTACCGGACCGTTCCCCCGTTCCGAAGCCCTCGTCCAGGCGACCCGGGACCTGGACCGGGGTCGCACGACCCGCGAGGCCGTCGACCGGCTGTTCGACGCGACGGAGCACGAGGTCGCCCAGCTGGAGGAGCGGCTCGGCGTCGACGCGGTCACCGGCGGCTACCTCCGCTGGGCGGACCTCTTCCGCCCGTTCTCCCAGACGTGGTCGGGGTTCACCGTCGGCTCGGAGGTGACCCGGTGGTTCGAGACGAACACGTTCTACCGCCAGCCGATCCTCCATGCCCCGCCGGATCGGGTCCCCGGCGCCATCGCCCCCCATCTCCCCGCGGCCGCCCGGTCGCGCGGCGCGGCGCGGGCGAAGGTGATCCTCCCGGGCCCGTACACCTTCGCGGGACTCCTCGACAACCGGTCCGGGGAGACCCAGGAGGCGCTCACCCACCGGCTCGGCCGGCTGCTGGCGGACGAGGTCCGCGAGCTGCGGGGGCTCGGCTACGCGACGTTCCAGTTCCAGGAGCCGCTGCTCGTCGTCCGACCCCCCGAGGGACCGGCGGCCGAGGCGGTCGTCGCCGCCTACCGGAGCCTCGGCGCCGCGCTCGAAGGCGCCGTCTCGATCCTCTGGACGTTCTTCGGCGATGCCCGACCGGTCTTCCCGCTCCTCGGCCGCCTGGCGGTCGGCGTCGTGGGCTGCGACCTCACCGAGACCGACGCGGGGTCGCTCCCGGCGCTCCCCGCCGGACGGAGCCTCGGGCTGGGGTGCATCGACCCCCGCACGACGTTCGTCGAGGACCCCGGCGAGGTCGCGGGTCTGGCCCGTGCGGTGAACGATCGGCTCCGTCCCGCGTCGATCTGGCTGGGACCCGGCGCTCCCCTCGACCTGCTCCCGTGGGAACCGGCCACCCGCAAGGTCCATCTCTTGGCGTCGGCCCGCGCGGCGCTCGCCGGACCGGGGGGTGCGGCATGAGCCGCGCGCTGTTCCCGACCCAGGAGATCGGCAGCCTCGCCAAGCCCGCCTGGCAGCTCAAGGGCCAGCGGGGCGAGCCGCTCGACGAGAAGGCCCGGGCCGAGTTCGCCGAGTGGAACGACCGGCTCGGGTTCGCGCCGAAGGACGATCGCCAGGTCCGCGCGTTCCTCGGCGGCGGCTCGCGGGAGGTCGGCGCGGCGACGGTGCGGGACTGGGGCGCCCTCTTCGGGCTCAAGTTCTTCGAGACGGCCGGGCTCGACCGGGTCTACGACGGCGAGGCGCGGCGCGTGGAGATGTACGAGTACCCGATCCGCCAGATGCACGGGTTCCAGTTCCAGGGCCACGTGCGCTCGTTCGACAACAAGTACTACCTCAAGGCGGCCGTGACCGGGGAGGTGCGCCTCGACCGGCCGTACCACCTGGAGGAGTTCGACTTCGTTCGCGCCCACGCCACCGGCGAGCCGAAGCTGCCGATCACGGGGCCGTACACCCTGGCCGACTGGACCTACAACGAGTACTACCTCGCCCGCCACCCGGGGTGGAAGACCCGCGCCATCCGCCGCAGCGCCCAGCGCGAGTTCGTCGTCGAGCTCGCGCGCCGCGCGCTGAGGCCGACGTTGGAAGCGCTCATCGCCCGCGGGTGCCGGGTGATCCAGATCGACGAACCGGCCGCCGGCACGCATCCGGACGAGGCCGACCTCGTCGTCGAGGGGTTCAACGCGGCGACGGAGGGTCTCGACGCCGAGTTCTCCATGCACATCTGCTTCTCCGACTACCGCACGCTCTTCCCGGCGCTCCTCGAGGCCAAGCGCTGCCGGCAGTGGGCGTGGGAGTTCGCTAACCGGGACATCGAGGGACACGACGGCTACGAGGTCCTCAACGTCCTGCGCGAGTACGGGGACACGCGGGAGGTCGGGCTCGGGGTGCTCGACGTCCATCGCGACACCGTCGAGACGCCCGAGAAGGTCGCCGAGCGGATCTCGCGGGCCGCGAAGATCCTCGGCGACCCCGGCCGCATCTGGGTGAACCCCGACTGCGGTCTGCGCACGCGCCGCCTCGGCGTGGCGTACGCCAAGCTCGCGAGCATGGTCGCGGGCGCGCGGCTTGCCCGCGGCGCACAGGACGGGCGGTCGGCGGGCTGATCGCCCCCGGGTCGTCCGGAAAGGCTGAAACGCGCCGCGGCCCTGCTGCGTCGCGCCGCGCGGACGGGAGGGAGACGAACGGATCGGGGGACGGTCGTCCTCCTGCTCATCGGGACCGTCCTGCTCGCGCCGCTCCTCCCCGGCCCGGCCGCTCTGCCGGCCGCGGCCGCAGGGACGTTCTCGCCGGCGGTCACGGCCAGCTCCGCCGGCTGGACGACCTACCACGGCAGCGACAACCGCAGCGGTTACTCCCCGATCGGAGGCCCGAGCCTCGCGACCCAGACCTGGTCCGCCTGCATCTCCTCCTACCATCTCCGGGCGGGGCCGGTCGTCGACGGCGACCGCCTCTACGTCGCCGACGACCTCGGAACGGTCTACGCCGTCAACCTCTCGGCGAACGGGACCGTGCTCTGGAACCTGTCGGTCGGGGTCGAGCCCGTGGCCCCCGAGATCGTCGGGGACGAGCTGCTCGTCGCCTCGTCGGGCGGGCGGCTCACCGCGATCAACGCGACGACCGGGATCGCCCTCTGGCAGCTCACCCTGGGCTCGGCGATCGTCCAGGGGATCGCCGTCGCGAACGGCGAGCTCGTGGTCGGCACCCAAGCGGGGCTCATCGAGGCGTTTGACGTCGGGAGCGGCTCGGCGCTCTGGCGCCAGACCCTGACCGAGCCGGTCGGCGGCGCGATCACCGCCGACCACGGGCAGTTCTTCGTCGTGGGGGCGAACGGGACCCTCGAGGCGCTGAGCTTGTCGGGGGCGGTCGACTGGTCGACGCCGGTCGGCGCGGGCATCGCGACCGCGGCGGCCGCCGGCGGGGGGATCGTCGTGGTCGGGGACCTCGCCGGACGCGTGAGCGCCTACGCCGAGTCCAACGGCAGCCGGCTCTGGGTCCGTTCCGGGGCGCTCGGCGGCCACGCGGACTCGATCCACGCGACCCCCGTGCTCACCCCGCAATCCGTCTTCGTCCAGCTCGACAGCGGTTCGATCCTCGCCATCGGCCGCACGAACGGCTCCTTCGAGTGGGAGACCGGCGGGGCGTTCTCCCCGTTCGAGAACCTCGCGGCCCCGATCGCGACACCCAACGCGCTCTACGTCGTGGACAACAGCGAGTTCGCGCTGCTGAGGATGAACCCGACGACCGGGGCGATCCTCGCCTCGGCGACGCTCGGAACGTACGTGTTCGCCTCGCCGGCCCTCGCGGACGGCAGCCTCTACGCCGGCTCCGACGGCGGATGCCTCACCGCCTACGGGCGCGCGGGCGGGCCGTTCCGATGGCCCGTGGACGGCACCGTGACCGGCCGGGGGGCGGGACCGATCGCCGGCGCCCTCGTCAACGCGGGCGGGGCGCTCGCGACGACCGCGGCCAACGGGACGTTCGCGCTCGAGCTCGCGAACGGCTCGTACCCGGTCGAGGTCGACGCCACCGGCTACGCCCCGCAGTTCTCCTCGCTGGTGGTCGACGGTCCCGTCGCTCCGCTCGCCATCGTCCTCGCGCCGCTCACGACCTACCCGGTCCTCGGGGTCGTCGTGAGCGCCGCCTCCGGCGCGCCGATCGCCGGGGTGACGGTGACGCTCGCCGGGCCGTACGGGTACGCCGCCACGGCCGTCTCCCTGGCCGACGGCCGCTTCGCGCTGCGCGCTCCCAACGGCTCGAGCGTCCTCAGCGTCCCGGCGACCGGCCCGTACCTCGCCGCGTCGGAGACGGTCGTGCTCCAGGGAGCCGGTGCGACCGGTGTCCGCATCGAGCCGGCGCTGGCCGCCCTCGCCCCGGACCGGATCGACCCCGGCGGGCTCGCCGTCCTCCTGCCGCTCGGCGCCCTGGCCGTGGCCGTCGCCACGGTCGCCACCGCCGAGCTCAGCCGCCGGCGCGTGGCGGCCGGACTGCCCGCGCCGATCCTCTCGCCGTTCGCGCGCTACGTCGTCATGCGCGCGATCCTCATCCCCGTCCAGACCGTCCTGCTCCTCGCGCTGCTGTACTTCTTCGGAACGGTCCTCGTCGACTTCGGGCTCCACCTTCCGCCCGGGGTCCTCGCCCCGGGGATCGTGCCCGGGTCGTGCGCCTGGTCCGACCCCGGATGCACCACGACGGCGTTCTTCTGGGGGTTCGGCACGCTCGTCGAGCGGCTGTTCACCGGTGCCTGGGGCTACGCCGTCTACGCCGACCTGCGCGAGCCGGTGACCCAGTTCCTTCTCTGGTGGCTCCCGAGCTCCCTCGAGCTCGGGGCCGTCGCGCTCGCGATCTCCGCGGCGATCGCCTACCCGGTCGCCCTGCGGGCCGGGTGGAAGCCCGACGGGGTGCTCGACCCGGCCGCCCGCCTCCTCTCGGCGATCGGCCTGTTCCTCCCGTCGTTCCTCGTCGGGCTGCTGCTCGTCCTCGGGCTCGCCCCGCCGCTGCGCGCGACCTTCGGCGACAGCCCGTTCGGCGAGCTCCCGTCCACGGCCTGGTTCCAGGCCCACGGCGGCTATCCGAGCTGGATCGGGGTCGGTTTGACCACGTCCCCGACCGGGCTCCCGCTCGTCGACGGCCTCCTCCACGGGGACCTCGCCTTCGAGTCGGTCGTCCTGGTCAAGACCCTCCTCCAGGCGATCGTGATCGCGTCGGTCTATGTGGCGGTGTTCCTGCGGCACGCCCGGCACCTCGTCGCCGACGCATCGCGCGAGCCCCACGTCGCCGCGGCGCGGGCCCGGGGCGTCGATGACCGGCGGCTGCTGTGGACCCACACCGGCCGTCGCGTCCTCCCCGTCTTCGCCCTCCTCATCGGGCTCACGCTCCCGGTCTTCATCGGCACCCAGGCGGTGATCGAGACGGTCTTCAGCGACCCCGGGTTCGGCACGATCTTCTTCCTCGAGCTGACCCACCTGCAGCAGACCCCGCTCGGGTTCACCGGGCCGCTCGCGGGGAACTTCTACCAGGTCGCCATCTTCCTCCTCATCCTCCTCGTGCTCGGCGCGACGCTCGCCGCCGACGTGCTCGCGCGGGCCCTCGACCCCCGGGAGCGGCGGCGCGGATGACCGGCCGGCGCCCCCTCCCGCCCGCCCCGCCCGGCCTGCTGCCCCGGCCCGACAGGCCGGTCCGCGGCCGGCCGCGCCTCGTCGACCGGTTCCGGTACCTCGGCGGCAATCCGGAGCTCTGGGCCGGGGGGATTCTCCTCGGGCTGTTCGTGGCGGCGGCCGCCTTCGCCCTCGGCGCGTACGGCGCCACGATCCTCCGCCTTCCCATCGCGATCGCGCTCGTGACCCCGGGGCCTCCCGCCGGGCCGAGCTCCGCCCACCCGCTCGGGGTCCTCCACGTCGCCTCGGGCGGGATCGACGAGCTGCGCGCGCTCGTCCAGGCCGCCCCGTTCGACCTCGGGATCGTCGGGGGGATCCTGGGCGGGGCGGCGGGGGTCGGCCTGCTGCTCGGCGGGATCGCGGGCGCGCGCGAGGGCGGGGGGCTCGACCTGGCGGTGACGTTCTTCACCGACCTCATCGCCGGCGTGCCCCCGTTCCTCCTCGCGACGATCCTCTTGGTCAACGTCGAGGTGTTCCTGCGCCCGGACTACTACCTGCCGGTCTTCGTCCTCCTGTACGTCCTCGTCCTGTGGCCGGCGTACGCCCGGCTCGTGCGCGCGCGCGCCCGGGAGGTCGCGGCCCGGCCGTTCGTCGAGGCGGCCGAGGCGGCCGGGGCCGGCGGCTTCCGCATCCTGCGGCGCCACGTGCTGCCGAACAGCTACACCCCCGTGCTCGCGCAGATGCCGCCGGACGTCGCGGGCGTCTTCTTCGTCCTCACGGTCTTTCCGTTCCTCGCGTGCTTCGGAGCCCCCTCGGGCAATCCGATCTACCCGCTGCTCACCCCGCTCCCGAACGGGGTCTTCCCCGAGTGGGGCTACCTCCTCGCCCAGGGGACCTGCAACGGCTGGGCGGCGACGGGGGCCGGGGCCTGGTGGATGTACGCGTTCCCCGCGGCGACGATCGTGCTGTTCGGCCTCGCGGTGACCCTCGCCTGCGACGGGGTCGAAAAGTACCTTGCGCGGGCGCACGCGGGCTGACCGGCCCGCCTCAGGGAAGCGCGGTGAGGACCTCGGGACCGTCCGCCGCGACCAGGACGGTGTGCTCCGCCTGGGCGACGACGCCGCCGCCGCGCTCGACGAAGACCGGGTAGAGCTGGAGCCGGCGCCGCTGCCGCAACAGGACCGTCCGCTCCGGCGCGTCGAGCCAGCGCAGCGCGAACGGGAGCGTGCGGAAGCGGGTGAAGAGGCGGGCGAGGTCCGGGTCGGCCGCGCCGGGGTCCGCGCGGAACCGCACGATGTGGCCGAACGGGCCGTTGCCGATGCTGCCGAGCCCGTTCGTCGCGAACGGCTCGATGGCGATGACCTGGCCCTCCCGCAGGCGCTCGTGGCTCATCCCGCCCACGTTGGGGATCGACTGGCCGGCGTGGAGGAGGTAGCGCTCGATCGAGTGGCCGGTGAGGTCCCGGACGGGCTTGAGCCCCCGCGCGTGGATCGCCGACTCGATCGCGCGACCGATCGCGTCGACCGAGACGCCGGGCCGCACCTCCCGGACCCCGGCGTCGAGCGCCTCCCTCGCGGCGCGCACGAGGTTCGCGTGGCGGAGGGTCCCCCCGACCTCGACGGTGGCCGCCGTGTCGGCGATCGCGCCGCCGATGTGGGCCCCGACGTCGACCTTGAGGAGGTCCCCGGCCTCCAGCACCGCCGCGTCGTCCGGGGAAGGGGTGTAGTGGGCCGCCTCGACGTTCCGGGAGAGGTTCGCCGGGAACGCCGGCTCGGCGCCGTGCTCGCGGATGTACCCCTCGATGCGCTCGGCGAGCTCCCGTCGCCCGGCCCCGGGAACGGCGAGTCGGACCCCGAGCTCACGCGCCTCGGCGGCGATGCGGGCCGCCGCGCGCCAGGCGCCAAGGTCCGGCGGGTACGACCCGGCCATGACGGTCACCGCCGCTCGACGACGCGGGGATGCGGACCGGTCCAGTCGACGAGCGTCGACGGGCGGCCGGACGGGGCGGGGGTCGCCGGGACGTACGCCGCCACCCCCCGGCCGAACGTGCGCCGGGCCTCCGCGACGGTGCGGCACGGGGCATGCCCGTGGCGGTTCGCGGAGGTGGCGGTCAGCGGGCCGGCATCCCGGCACAGGGCCCGGGCCACCGGATGGTCGGGCAGGCGCAGCCCGATCGTACCGCCGGGGCCGAGGATCTCCGGGGCGAGGGCCCGGCGGGCGCGGGGCGAGGCGCGGGCGAGCAGCGTGAACGGGCCGGGGAGGGACCGGCGGGCCCAGGCGCGGCCCGCCGGCGTCAGCACCGCCCAGCGTTCGAGCTCCTCGAAGGAGGAGACGGCGACGGAGATCGGGGCGCCTTCGGGTCGTCCCTTGAGGTCGACGAGGCGCGCGACGGCCGCCGGATCTTCCGCCCGGGCGCCGAGGCCGAGCAGCGTGTCCGTCGGGTAGACGATGACGCCCCCGGCGGCGAGGGCCCGGAGCGGCCGGTCGGTCAGGGCGGCCATCCGCCTACGTGAACTCCTGGTCGCTCCGGGCGTAGGCGACGAGCTCCTCGGGCCGGAAGTACAGGGCCAGCTCGCGCTCGGCGGTCGCGGGCGCGTCGGAGGCGTGGAGGAGGTTCGGCGTGACGGCGAGACCGAAGTCGCCGCGGATCGTTCCCGGGGCGGCGGTCTGCGGATTGGTCGCGCCGGTCATCAGGCGGACGACGGCGATCGCGCTGCGGCCCTCGAGCGCCAGGGCGAGGACGGGGCCGGAGGTGATGTGCTGGACGAGCCCGGGGTAGAACGGCTTCTGGGCGTGCTCGGCGTAGTGGCGGGCGGCGAGCTCGGGAGGGACCAGGAGGAGCTTCGCGCCGACGATCTTGAGCCCCTTGCGCTCGAACCGCGCAAGGATCTCCCCGACGACCCCCCGCTTCACGCCGTCCGGCTTCACGAGCACCAGGGTCCGCTCGACGATCCCCTCGGCCATCGGGCCGCCGAACCCGGACCTAAGGAAAAGCTTTCGGACGGCCGCGCGCCCCCCGGCCGGGCACAACGCCATGAGCGCCGCCGGCCCTGGCCGGTCGATGGACCCACCGCACCCCGCGATCGCCGGGTTCGAGCGCAACGCCGAGGCCTACGAGCGGGGCCGGCCCGAGTACCCCGCCGGGGCCGTCGATGAGCTGGCCGCCCGGACCGGGATCGGGCCCGGGCGCACCGTCCTCGACCTGGCCGCCGGGACCGGGAAGATGACCGGCGCCCTCCGCGCGACGGGGGCCCGGGTCGTCGCCGCGGAGCTCACCCGGGGGATGCGGGCGGTCTTTTTCGGCCGGTTCGGATCGCGCGACCTGGTCGCGGCCCGGGCCGAGGCGCTCCCGTTCGGGGACGGGGCGTTCGACGCCGTCGTCGTCGCCCAGGCGTTCCACTGGTTCGCCGGCCCGCCCGCGCTCGACGAGATCGCCCGCGTGCTCCGGCCGGGCGGAGGGCTCGGCCTGGTCTGGAACCGCCGGGACGAGTCCGTCGCCTGGGTCCGCCGGCTCGGCGCGCTCGTCGACCGGCACGCGGGATCGATGCCCCGGGCGCGGCCCTCCGCCTGGCGTCCCGCCTTTCGGACCCCGGCGGCGCGCGAGCAGTTCACCGCGCTGCGACGTGCGGAGTTCTGCATGGTCCAGCCGGCGAGCCCCGCGACGGTCGTCGACCGGTTCGTCTCGGTGAGCGTGATCGGCACGCTCCCGCGGGAGACCCGGGACGCCTTCGCCGGCGCGGTGCGGGCCGTGCTCGAGGACGACCCCGCGACCCGGGGCCGGGCGACGGTCGAGATCCCCTACCGTACCGAGATCTACTGGTGCCGTCGGCGCCGGGGATCCGCTTCCGCCTAGACCGCGGCGGCGTCGCACCCCGGCCGGAACGCGCAGCGGGCGCAACGCCGGGCGCTCGGTCGGGCCCGGCCGTCGTACGGCTGCCGCAGCTCCCCGAGGAGCCGCAGGAGCTCGGCCCGCTGCTCCGCGTCCCACGGGACCGTGTACTCCGTGCCGTCCCCGTAGCGCACGAGTCCGAACGGCGGCGCACGGCCCGTCGTCTCCTCGATCAAGAGGCAGTACGCCGCCACCTGGATCCGGTGGGAGGGCAACGGCCCGCCGGCCGGGCCGTCCCGGCTCTTGAACTCGACCGGGACGACTCGGCCGTCCGGCCGGCGGCGCAGCTCGTCCGGTCGACCGGCGAGCCGGTAGCGCGGCGCGACGAGGCGGGGACCGGGCGCGCGGGCGAGGTCCACCGCGACGAACGCGCCCGGGCGCCGATCCTCGGCGAGACGGCCGAGGGCCCGTGCGGCCGCGACGAGGACGGCCAGCGCGATCAGCGCCCCGACGCCGAGGAGGAGGCCGGCGCTCAGGCCCAGAGCCACAGCCCCACCCCGAGGAGGATCGCGAAACTCACCGCGGCCGCCGCGAGCGCGGCCCAGTAGCGGCCCTCATGGCGTTCCCGCTCCCGCGTAGCGCGCAGGCGACGCTCGTGCGCCGTCCGCCCGGCGTCGGCCCGCCGGAGGCTCTGGGGATCCGGGCCCTCGGCCGGTGGATGGACCCGGTACCACCACGCCCGAGGACAGTAGGCGTACTCGGCGAGCTCTCCCACCGTGGTCCACGGAGCCGGTCGGGGAGCGCTCACGCCCCGCGTCTACCCCGGGCGGGGCTTGAACCCCGCGCCTTCAGTGGAGGATGCCGCCCTACGGCTTGGCGTCGGCGGACGGGGCCTTCGTCGTCCGCGGCCGACGCGGCTTCTTCGCGGGCGAGGTTTCGGACGGGGACGCCGCAGCGCCCGCGGGGGCCGGGGCGGCGACGGCCGGCGTCGCGGCGGTCCCGGTCGGTGCCGGCGCGGCCAAAGCGGCCGCGGGCGGGGGAGCCGCGGGGGCGGAGGAGGGGGCGGGGGCGGTCGGGGGCGCCCGGGACTTCGCGCGCGCCCGGACCGCCGCGGAGGACGAGGCCGCCTCGGTCTGGCGCTTGAGCAGGTGGGCGCGCGTCCACTTCAGCCGGTGGCCGACGCGGCCGAGGCCCAGCTGCTGCTTGCGGCAGGAGGACGAGCAGAAGTGGAAGACGGTGCCGTCGCGCTTGACGAACATCGAGCCGGTCCCCGGCTCGATCTCCGTGGCGCAGAACGAGCACTGGTGCTTGACGACCATGAGCGATCCCCCGTGACCCTACCGGACCGAGAGCTTGCGCGCCTCGCGGGCCGTCTCCCTCAGGATGAGGACGTCGCCGAGCCGGATCGGGCCCGCCACGTTCCGCGTGATGATCTTGCCCCGGTCGCGTCCGGCCAGGACCCGGACCTTGACCTGGGTCGCCTCGCCGGCCATGCCCGTGCGGCCGATCAGCTCCACGACCTCGGCCGGCGAGCCCTTCTCCTCCGCCACCGCTCTGCCTCCCGGCCGTCGGCCTACTTCTTGATCGACGAGAACGCCTGGGCGATCTCGTCGAGCAGCCCCTTCGCCTCGCCCGGCTCGACGACGGCGACGCTCGCCGCCGACTTCGAGACGCCGGCGCTCTGGCCGAGCCGCTGCTTCTTCGGGACGTAGAGGTACGGGATCCGCTTCTCGTCGCAGAGCATGGGGATGTGCACGAGGATCTCGACCGGGTCGACGTCCTCGGCCATCACGACGAGCTTGGCCTCGGCCCGCTCGCTCGACTTCGTGACCTCGTTGGTCCCGACCCGGACCTTGCCGGTCTCGGCCGCGATCTGGACGAGCTGCAGGGCCTTGTCGGCGAGGTCGCTCGGGGTCTCGAAACGCACGTAGATCGGTCGCGCCATGGTTGCTTCGCGTCAGCGGAACCCCTTGTCGCAGGGGGTCCTCGGCTCACGGGTGCTGCCCGCCTAGGGAGGGGGGTATTTAACCCTACGGGCGCGGGAGAGCCGCGCCGCCCTAGAACCCCACGGGGGCGGCGTCGGGGTGGTCGCCGAAGTAGCGGCGCGACGGGGCGAGGAGCCGGTCGAGCGCCGGGACGAGGGAGGATTTGAGGTCGGCCGGGTGGATCGATCCCGAGGTCCAGGCCCCGAGGAACTCCTCCTCCGTCGCGAAGGAGATCGCCCCGCCGTGCGCCGCGGAGCGCTCCAGCTCGAAGCGGCCCTCCCAGGGGAAGAGGACGAACCGGACGAGCTCCACGATCGGGTTGCCGTCGGTCTCCTTCGCCGGGCAGAAGGCGCCCCGGATCCGCGCGGCGACCTCCTCGCGGGTCGCGGGGATCGTGATCGCCGACGACGGGTCGGACTTCGACATCTTCCGCTCGACGCTCAGCGTCGCCGGGTCCATCCGGCCCCCGCCCTTGAGCGAGGAGATGAGCGGGGTGTGGACCGCGACCGGCACGGGCCAGGCGTAGCGGTGGGCGACCTCGCGGGCGAGGACGTGGGCGCGCCGCTGGTCGATCCCCGCGTAGGCGAGCTCGACGGGCAGCTCGAAGATGTCGGCGGCCTGCATCGACGGATAGAACAGCTTGGCCGTGTCGAGGCTCGCCTCCTCCTCGCCGCGCCCGAGGATCGTCATCGCCCGCTTCGTGCGGGCGAGGCTCGTCGCCTTCGCGACGCGGACGACCCGGGCCCAGTAGTCGGAGGAGCCGGTGAGCTCGTGGGCCCAGCGGTAGCGGGCCCGTGCGGGGTCGACCCCGAGGGCGGTGAACCCGGCCTGCATGTACCGGCCCGCCGCGCCGATCCGCTCGAGCGAGCCGCCCAGCTTGTCGTTGATCCAGGCGTGCCAGTCGGCGAGGAAGACCGTGAGCTCGAAGCCGGCCTCCTGGAGGTCGATCATCTTCCGCGCGCAGACCAGGTGGCCGACGGTGAGGCGGCCGGACGGCTCGAACCCGATGTAGGCGCGCGGTCGATCGTGGGTCTCGAGGAGGGCCCGGACCTCCTCGGGGGTCAGTACCTCCGTCGTCCCCTTGAGGACGGTCGCGACCCGGCCGTCGAGGTCCATCGCGGTGGACGGAGCCTTCGCGCTATTTAGCCCTCGGGAAACGGCCCCCGGGGGCCGGGGCACGTCCTCCGGCGGCCCGCCGGGGGGGTGCGGCCGCTCCCACACATATTATCTCCCCTCGGCGCGCTGTAATCGTTGCCCCGAGCATGAGCGAGCCGGCCGAGATGTCGGTCGAGACGGTCCGTTCGGACCGCGACCCGGCCGTCGAGGAGATCGCACGGGGCCTCGGGCTGGCGCCCGGCGCGGCCCAGCGCCTCGTCGACGCCGGCTATCGCTCCCCCGACGAGGTCCGGCGCCTGCCGGACGAGACGCTGCGCGATCTCGGCCTGGCCCCCGCGGACCTGACGCGCCTGCGCACGCTTCGGGAGGCCCAGGCGGCCGAACCGACGGCGGCCGCGGGGGCCCCCGCCGCCCGCCCCACGGTCTCGGGGGAGAAGATCGTCGAGCGCTGGCTGGACTCGGTCCGCAAGCCGGACCGGCCGAAGCGCCGCCACGTGAGTCTCCCCGCCAAGGACTCGACGGACGTGCTCAAGCGCTGGGTCGAGGGCGACGATCGGGCGATGGAGGCGTGGATCCAGGCGAGCGAGGCCGCCCGTCCCGCCGCCCCCGTCCCGAAGCCGCCCGCGCCCCCCGAGGGGGCGACCGCGCCGCCGGGCGCCGCCCCCGGACCGGCACCCGCCGGGGCGCCGGCCGGACTTTCCGCCCAGCTCGTCGAGCGCGAGGAGACGGTCGTCCGATGGCTCACCGGGCTGCTCGACCGCGTCAAGGCGGAAGGGTTCGACCCGCAGTCGCTCATCCAGGAGAGCCAGGAGGTCCAGCGCCAGCTGTTCGAGGAGCGGGCGCGGCGCAAGCAGCTCGAGGACGAGGTCGAGCACGTCAAGCGCGGCTCCGTCGCCGTCATCAAGTACATCCGCAGCCGCGAAGCGAAGGTCCGCGAGCAGGCGATCCAGGCCAAGGACGCCGAGCTCGCCGAGCTCAAGCTGCGCCTCCTCGAGGGCCGCCGGGCGCCCGACGGCGAGGGGGGCACGGAGGCCGACGGCGTCACCTGGGGCGCCTCGGCGGAGGTCCGGGACCTCGAGGGCCGGCTGCGGCAGGAGTTCGCCCAGCGGGAATCCCAGCTCATCGAGCGGGAGGCCGAGCTGCGGCGACGGACGGTCCAGCTGGAGACGGAGATCCGCAGCCTCCGGGCCGCCGCGGAGTCGGCCCGCCAGCGCGAGCACCTCATGGGGCTCGAGGCCGGCGCGCTCCCCGGGACGCTGGAGGAGCGCGCGCGCGAGGTCGACAGCCGGGACAAGGAGCTGCTGCGTCGGGAGAACGAGCTGCGCTCGAAGTTCGAGGAGATCCGCCTCGCGGCGGAGGACGTCGAGCGCCGCCGCGCCCCGCTCGGGTACAAGGAAAAGGAGCTCGCGAGCTGGGAGCAGCAGCTCCGGATGACGAAGCAGGCGCTCGAGCTCGAGGCCCGGCGCCTGGAGCAGATCCGCGCCCAGACGCAGGACAGCCCGGCGCCGGTCGTCGCGCAGCAGGCCAAGCAGCTCGAGGACCTCCGGGTCGAGCTCACGAAGCGCGAGGAGGAGCTGCGCTCGCGCGAGACGTTCCTCCACCAGAAGATGGAGGAGCTCGAGGCGCTCCAGCACAAGGCCGCCGAATGGGAGGCCGACCAGATGCACGCCGAGGCCGTCGCCTCCGCGACGGAGACGCGCGTCCGCAGCGGCATCCGCCGGCTCGACGACCTGTTGTTCGGGGGCTTCCCGTCGGCGTCGCAGATCCTCGTGAGCGGGCCGGCCCACACGGGTAAGGACGTCCTGAGCCGCCTGTTCATCGCCGAGGGGCTCAAGCAGGGGGTCCCGGCGATCTGGGTGGTCACGGACAAGACGTTCACCCAGATCCGGGAGGAGATGACGGCGATCTTCCCGCCGTACCCCCAGTTCGAGGAGAAGGGGCTCGTCCGCTACATCGACCTCTACTCGCGCAGCCTCGGCGTGACGGAGGCGGACGCCGCGGTCCGCCTCCTCGCCTCGACCGACAAGGGGGTGCTCGAGCAGCTGCACCAGGCCGTGAACGCCGCGGCGGCCGAGCTCAAGGACCAGGGGACCGGCTACCGCCTCGTCTTCGAGTCGGTCTCGACGCTCACGGCGTACCTCGACACCCCGACCACGTTCCGCTTCCTGCAGCCGTTCATCGGCCACCGCAAGCTCGAGGGCGGCGCCGCCTACTACCTGCTCGAGACCGGCATGCACACCGACTCGGACCTGCAGACGCTCGAGCACATGGTCGACGGCTCGCTCAACCTCAAGGTCGAGCAGCTCAAGACGTTCCTGTCCGTCCGCGGGATCACCGACGCGCAGTCGCGCGCGTGGATCGGCTTCACGTTCACGAAGAAGACGTTCAGCCTGGGGTCGTTCTCCCTCGACCACATCCGCTGAGGACCGCGGACGCCGCGGTCCGCTACGTCTGGCCCCGGGGCCCGAGCAGGTAGCGCTCGAGCCCGTCGCAGGTGAGCGCCACCGCGATGCCGAAGGCGAGGATCGTGAGCGCGGGGAACGTGTACATCCACCAGTGGTTGATCGACGCGAGGGGGCTCCAGCCGTAGCACGCCCCGAGGGCGAGCAGGTAGCCCCACTCGGCGTAGCGGCCGTTCGGGAACGGCGAGAGCAGGCTGAAGAACGGGTTGAAGCAGGCGAGGAAGGGAAAGGCGGTGAGGACGAAGAAGATGTTGTAGACGTCCACGGGGACCTGGGCGAGGACGGGGAAGAAGCTGTTCGGGATGACGTGGCGGCGCAGCAGGCGGGCCGAGGAGGCGCCGGCCGAGCGCGCCGCCTCGACGTAGGCGCTCCGCGCCACCTGGACGGCCCGGGCGCGGGTGCTCCGCGCGTACGACGGCCAGAGGACGGCGACGAACAGGACCGCGAACGCCGGGAGGTAGGCGTTCGGCGGGACGAAGCGCTGGATCCCGAGGAACAGCACCATCACGAAGAAGAACGGCGGCACGGCGACCAGCAGATCGCTCACGACGGTGACGAGGGCGTCGACCCCGCTCCCCCGCAGGGCCGCCACCGAGCCCAGCACGACCCCCACGCCGAGCGCGCAGAACAGGATCGACGCGAGGAGCAGCAGGTCGACCGGGGTCGCCTCGAAGAGCGCGCTCAGGATGTCGATCCCGATCCCGTTCATCACGCCGAACGGATGGGCCGGCGACGGCGGCGGCGGGGCGAGGGTCTGCGCGAGCGCGCTGTTCGTGAACAGGACCCCGAGGCCGCTGCCGTAGACCTGCCACGCCGCCAGGCCGAGCGCGGTGAACAGCCCGAGGAGGACGAACCCCGTGACGAGCGTGGGATTCGACCGGAGCCGCTGCCCGACGCGCGCCAGGGGACGCGACGGGGCGTGCCAGCGCAGGTCCTCCTCGTCCAGCTCCGCCGGGGGGATCGGCGCCGCCGGCGCGCTCAGGTCTCCTCCGCCCGGTCGAGCCGGGGGTCGAAATAGTGCGCGAGGAGGTCCGCGAACAGGTTGCCGATCAGGACCAGCGCGAGGAGCAGGAAGATCGTCACCTGGTAGAAGTTGCCGATGTGCTGGCTCGGATTGATCCCCGAGTAGCCGAACCCGATCCCCGAGACCTGGGTCATCTCGGCGATCAGCAGCGTGCCGACGCCGCTGTCGTTCGCCATCGACTCGACCAGCGACTGCGTGCCGATGTAGACCGGGAGCGTCATCCCGAAGACGAGCAGGAAGAGCGGGATCACGCGGCGGCCCGTGTGCCGCCAGAGGATCGTCCGCTCGTCGATCCCCCGCGCCCGCTCGGCCCGGACGTGCGGCTCGGTGTGCGCCTCGACGACCGCGTGGCGCACGAACCTCAGGAAGATCGCGACGTAGACGACGGCGATCGCGAGCGCCTGCCACAGCGTCTTGAGCAGGACCAGCTCGACGAACCCCCAGTCGCCGTGGATCGCCCCGTCGAGGATCGGCAGCCCGGTCGGGGAGGTGTTGCTGCCGAGGCCGATCCAGCGCGGCGGGCCGCCGTGGGCGACGAACCACTCCGGCGACGGCAGCAGCCCGTAGGGGCTGTCGCCGAACGCTCCGAGGAACCCCTCGTAGAAGGTCCCGAGGAACAGCAGGACGACCAGGAAGCTCGGGACGAGCAGGGCCGCGACGGAGGAGAGGCGGGCGCCGAGGTCGACCCCGCCCTCGGGCCGGGCCCCCGCCCTCAGGCCGATGAGGTAGGCGAGGCCGGCCGCGATCGGGAGGGCGAACAGCGCGAGCTCGAGGGAGGCGGGGAACCACCACGCCAGGAACGTCGTCGCGGGCTCGCGCAGGTTGCCGTAGCTCGCGATGCCCCAGTTGAGGGTGAAGAGGTTGTAGACGAAGCCCCCGAACCCCTCGAAGAAGGCGCGGGCGACGGCGACCGGGTTCGACCAGGAGGCCGACGCCGCCAGGCAGCCGCCCGCCGGATAGAAGGTGCACGGGCTCACCCCGTAGGCGACGGCGGGCAGGATCGACCCGAAGAGGAAGAGGATGAACATCCCCCCGATCATCTGCACGACGATCAGGATCGAACGCATCAGGACGTAGCGGCCGAAGCGGGAGAGCAGGCGGGGCCCGAGGCCGGCGGCGATCCGGGCGCGGGTCGCGCTCCACACCCCGATGGCGACGGCGCTGGCCGCGACCGCGAGGATCGGGGCGAGGGCGTCGTACGGATGCTGGTCGGCGAGCGCGCCGAGGGCCACGGCCTCCAGGCCGAGGACGACCCCGCTCGTGCCGTTCGGTCCGACCTCGATCGTCGTGGTGAGGCCCCGGTACCCCGACGGCGCCGCCACGGTGACGTACGCCGGGCCGACCGGGACCCGGAGGGCGAAGCCGCCGTCGGGGCCGCTCGTCGCGCTCGCGGTGACGCCGAACGCGCCGATCGCCGTCACCCCGGCGCCGGCGAGCCCCGTGAGGGCGTGGAGGTCGATGACGCGGCCGGTGACCCAGACCGTGGGGACGGACGCGAGGACGATCGGCGCCAGCGCGACGGGGGCGCCGTCGACCGTGACGGGGACGTTCTGGGCCACGAACCCCGGCGCGGAGACGTTGAGGAGGTACGAGCCGTTCGCGAGGGAAAGGGCGAACGACCCGTCCGCCGCGGTGGCCGTCGCCCCCCCGGCCGTCTGGACCGCCGCCGACCCGATCGCCGCCCCGGTCGCGTTCCGCACCTGCCCGGTGACCGGGTACGTCGCGGGGCCCCCCGGCGGGGCGTACTCGAACAGGGCCCCCAGGTCATCGCCGAGGAACAGGCCCCCGCCGGCCACCGCCGGCGAGGAGTACGACGGCGTGAAGCTCAGCGAGTCGCGCCAGAGCACCGAGCCGTTCGCCGGCACGAGGTCGAGGACCTCCTGGACGGCGTCGGAGACGTAGAGCCCGGTCGGGGTGAGGGCGGGGCTCGCGAGGACCGGGTATCCGGCGGACCCCGTGGCGCGGCTCCATCGAAGGGCGCCGTCGGTGAGGTTGAGCGCGTAGATCTCCCCGAGGCTCGACGCGACGAACACCGAGCCCAGTCCGACGGCGGGCGTCGCCGTGACCGTGTCGGCCGCGGCCAGGCTCCGCCCGGCGAACCGCCAGTCGCGGGTCCCGTTGGAAAGGTCGTAGGCGCTGACGTTGCCGACGAGGTCCCCCACGACGACGCGGCCCGCAAAGATCGCCGGTGTCGCGTTGACCGGCGCGCCGACGGGCACGGACCACGCGGTCGCGCCGTCGAGGCCGACCGCCGTGAGCTCCCCCGCGGCCGTCGCGACGACCGCCTCTCCCGCCGCGACGGCAACCCCGCCCACGACGGGAGAGCCGAGGGCCACCCGCCAGTCGACGGCGCCGTCGGCGAGGCTCAGCGCGTAGAGGCTGCCGGCGGACGTGGCGGCGATCACGGTGCCGTTCACGACCGCGACCGCGGGCGCGACGGCGCCGTCGAGCGCACGGCTCCAGACGGGAGAGCCGTTCGCCGGGGAGAGCGCCGTCACGTAGCCGTCGCTCCCCCCCAGGACGAGGAGGCCGCCCGCGAGGTCCGGGTCGCCCGGCGTCGTGCCGAGGGGCGTGCGCCACGCGACGCTGCCGCTGGTGAGGTTCACCGAGAAGACGGTCGCAAGGGAGTCGGCGGCGTAGACGAAGCCGCCCGCGACGACCGGCCCGACCCGGATCGGCTGGCCGGTCGGCTCGACATCGAGCCGGAGGTGGGCCGTCGCGGGGCCGCTCTCGAAGGTGAACCCGCTGCGGTTCTCGGAGCCGTGGAACGTGAGCCACCCGGCCGCGGGAGCCGCCGCCGCGCCGGGAGCGTACGACCCCGCGCCCACAACCCGGGACGCCCCCGCTCCGCCCGGGAGCGCGACCCCGAGGAGCGCGGCGAGGAGGGCCGCGGCGAGGATCGGCGCCGATCCGGATCCGGGCCCGGGGCGCCGATGCCGACGGCCCTCGAACCTCACGGCGGAAGCAGGCCCGCCGGCCCTTTAGAGAATCACCCGCGCCCGGGGCCCCCGGACCTAGGTATAAATACGCACGACGGGTCCGAACCCCGCTAGGCTAGACCGGGGGGTTGGGCGTCCCCTTCTACACCGAAATCGTCCTTAGCGGGGGTGACAGGCGGGAGCGACGTTCGGAGGAGGGGTCCGTCTCGGGCGTCTCCGTAGACGCTCTGTTCCATCGGGCCGCGGGTACCGCGACGAGCGTCCGGAGGGACGCCCTAGCGATTATCCATCACGGGAACCGGGTCAGGTCCTGACGGGAGCAGCCTTACCGTGACCCGTCGACGCTGGTGGGGCGACGGGGCCGAGGAGCACCCGGGAACCACGGACCCTTCCTCCGGACGGCCATCCCGCCGGCCTAGCACCGAGAGCGTCGAGCGAACCTCGACATGAACTCCCGCGGGCCGCCGACGAGGGCGCGCCCGCCGTTGCGGCGGCGGGGGGACCCCCACCCCTCGATTTCCCATGGAACGGTCAGCGCTCGCCCCATCCTTC
>JAKAOB010000032.1 GCA_021812305.1 Thermoplasmata archaeon | reverse complement strand
TCTCGATCCCGGCGGCGGCGGCCGGCATCCTGATCGCGGGGCTCACCCGAATCGTCGTGCGCGGTCGGACGGTCTCGATGCGGGTCGCGATGGCGGCGGGACCGACCCTGCGGCCGCGGGGGGGCGCGGGGTCCTCTCGCAACGCCGCCGGGACGAGAAGTCGATTTGACGAGTAGCCCAACTCCTCTCGGAGGGGGCGGGTTCGGGTGTGGGGGGATGCCCCCTCACGACCTGTGGGCCTTCCCTCGTCTCGCTTCGCGAGACTCTCCAGGGACGAACGCCATACCGCTGGTGGACGCGGCACGAGCCTACGACGACTGCCGCGGGAAGGCACTACCCGTCCTGAAGCACATGCTCGGTCACGCCAGCATCGAAATGACCGCGCACTACATTGGGCTCGACCTGAAGGCGATGGCCGATGGCAGCACCCGGTTCGAGAGTTTAATGCGGCCGCACGTCACACCCCCCTCGGTGCACGAAATCGCGAAAATCACGACATAGCGCCTATCGGGTGCCGCCATAGCTCAGTCGGTAGAGCGGCTGATTTGTAATCAGCAGGTCGGGAGTTCGATCCTCTCTGGCGGCTTTCCCGGGCGGCCGTCGCCCCGGCCTCTCGCGGACGAAGAGAGGGTGGAAAGGGTTGGACCGTGCGGAGGCGACCGCCCTACGGAGGGCTCGCGAGGTGGGCGGGCACCGTGTTGCCGATGAAGACCATCGCGGCGATCGCCGCGCCGACCATCACCAGGGCGAAGACGATGACGATCGCCGTCGCGTAGCGGGGAACTCCGGGCGTCGCCGGGCCGTCGTCGGCGCCCGGGACCACCGGCTGGGCCGCGCGGCGGCCGAGGCGCGAGAACAGCCCCGCGGCCGCCGGGCTGGCCGCGGCGACCGGCGCGCCCCAGGCCCTCCCGAGAAGCATCCGGTCCGCGACCAACGTCGCCGGGTAGGCGACGATCGCCGAGAGGCCGAACGCACCGTAGAGCAGGAACGTTTCGAGGGGCTCCTTCGTCAGTCCGAGCTGGTAGGCCTGGTACCCGTAGTCGATCGTCACGGCGCCGGCGACCGCGGCGAACACCCCGGCGTACTGCAGGCGCGCGCCCAGCAGGATCGAGACGGCCAGCGACAGGAGGACGAGGCCGAAGAGGACGTAGACATCCGAGAACAGGATGTTGTACGCCCCGGGCAGCGGCCAGGAGACCGTGCCCCACAGCCCCAGCCCGAAGACCCCCGCCCCCAGGAAGGCCAGTGGGGCGGCGGTGCCATTCAGGCTCGAGCGCAGGCCCTCGGCGCCGCGTCGGCGGTGTTCGACGAGTCCCATGACCGCTGCGTACGCGACCGTGACGGCCGCGAGGAGCAGGGTCACCATCTCCAGGCTCAGCGTGTCCACAAAGGCCATTGGCTCACCTGCGCGCCCATCCGAGGTCAGGGTATATCGCACGGAGGTCAAGGACGGTTCACGCGGCGGCGTCGCACGGGGCTACGCCGGGGGGCCGGGCGGCGGGGCGCCGCCGGAACGGCGGACCCACGTCCCCGCGATGACCCACGGCGGCTCCGGTCCGATCGGCTCGGTCGCGTCCGACCGGTACCGCTCGACGGCCTTCTCGTCGACCTCGATGCCGAGCCCCGGCCCCTTCGGGATGCGGAATTCGCCGCGCTCGAGCGCGTAGCCGCGGACGAGGGAGCGCTTCCACTCCGGCCAGCTCGCCTCGAAGCTCTCCTGGAGGAAGAACGTCGGGAGCGTGGCGTCCATCTGCAGGGTGGCGGCCGTCTGGACCGGGCCGAAGGCGTTGTGGTAGGCGACGGGCGCGCCGAAGGCGGCCGCGACCCCGGCGATCTCCCGACCGAAGGTGAAGCCGCCGGAGTTGGTGATGTCCGGCTGGAGGATGTCCACGAGTCCCCGCCGCAAAAAGCTCAGGAAGTCCGCGGGGGTGAGGAGGCGCTCGCCGAGGGCGACGGGGGTCCGCACGCGCGCCCGGAAGTCGGCGAGGGCGTCGGAGAGCTCCGGCTTGACCGGCTCCTCCATGAAACGGGGCGCGTAGCGGTCGAGCTCCCGCCCGGCGCGCACGGCCGCCTCGGGAAAGAACCGTCCGTGATACTCGATCAGCAGGTCGACCTCGGGGCCGACGGCCTCCCGGACCGCCTCGACCCGGCGCGACGCGGCCCCGAGCCCCGCGGGCGACAGGGCCCCGTACTGGTCGCCGAACGGGTCGAACTTGAGGGCCGTGAACCCGCTCGCGACCATCGCACGGGCCTTGGCGGCGAACTCCTCGGGCGCGATGCAATCGGAGTACCACCCGTTGGAGTACGCCCGGGCCCGCTCGCGGAGCGCGCCCCCGAGCAGCCGGTGGATCGGCGCGCCGACCTCGCGACCGGCGAGGTCCCAACAGGCGATATCGACGGCACTGAGCGCGCTCGTCGCCTCCATCGACCGGGACTGATAGAACGAGTAACGGCCGAACTCCCGGAACGCCGCGCCCATCTCGGAGACGTCGCGACCCTCGTAGAACCGGGCGACCTCGCCCACGCTCTCGAAGACCGGCCGCGTCATGAGGGTGGTCGGCGCCTCGCCCCAGCCGACCGCCCCGGTCTCGGTGGTCACCCGGACCAGGATCACCGTGGAGCTCCACGGCGACGAACGCTCTCCCTCGGGTGCAGCGACCTCCACGGGTTCGACGGAACGGATCTTCATGGTTCACCTCGGGGCCCTCCGACACCCGGGCCCGCGCGACCGTCGGGCGTAGGCCACGGTCAATTTTACGGTTCGCCCGCGCCGGTCGGAGGAACACCGGCCGGTCCCGGCGTCGTCGGCCCGCGCGGGGGCTGATCCGCCCAGGCGCGGGCGGCGGCGATGTGGGGTCCGACCCGCATCGACTCCACGACCTTTTCGACCCGCAGCTCCGCGTCGAGGAGGAACGTGGTCCGCCGGGCCAGCCCGAAGGTCCCCAGCACCTCGTAGCGGCGGGCGATCGAACGGTCGGCGTCCGCGATCAACGGGAAGGGGACCGCGCACTTCGCGGCGAACGCGCTCTGCGCCTCCACGCTGTCCACGCTCACCCCGACCAGATGGATCCCCCGACGGGCGAACTCCGCGTGGTGCTGGGTGAACTCCCGCGCCTCGGTCGTGCATCCCGGAGTGTTCGCTTTCGGATAGAAGTAGAGGATCACGGGAGCGCCCCGGAGCGAGGCGAGGCGGAACGGCCGACCCGACGCGTCGACCCCCTCGAAATCGGGGGCGGTGTCTCCCGGAGCGGGCATGTCGCGGTCCACCCGCCCGCGGTATTTCACCCCGGCGGCGATTCCCAGCCGGGGGGTCCGTCGGCCCGCCTCAGGCCGTGCCGGGGTCCCCGCGCCGGGCAGTCCCGACACGGCCGATCTCCTCGACCGTCAACGGCGGGATCGCCTCCAGGTGGGCGAGCTCGTCGACCCTCGGTACCGAGCGGGCCTCGATCAGCACGGACACGACCTCGGGGTACCGGAGCAGGTAGAGCGCGGCGGCCTGGGGAAGGGTACGCCGGCGGCCCGCCGTAAGGAACCCGAGCCGCGTCACCGGCCCCATCGAACGGCGAAGGTCCGAGATCACGGGCGGGCCCGTCGCGCCCGTCGACTCGAGAATGTGGGAGGAGAGGAAGCTCCCGTCCAGCCGGCCCCCCGCGAACGGGTCCACCACGAACAGCCCACTGCCGGTCCGCCGGGCGAGCGGAAGGATCCGCTCGAGCGGGGATGGGTCGAGCAGATGGGCCGGCACTCGGATCCAGCTGGCCCCCCGCTCGAGCAGGGGGCCGAGCGCGTCGAGCGAATCCGCGGCCGGGCCGGGCACGACCCCCCAGCCCGCGATGGAGCCCTCCGCCGCGAGGCGGACGAGCTCGGCCGCGTCCGCGGCCCCCCCGTCCCGTCCGATCACGAGCTCGGCCAGTACCGCGCCGCGGGCCCCGTGACCGGCGAGCGCGGCTTCGAGGGACCGCACGGTCGGTCGCTCCCGTAGGGAACGGTCGTTCCCCGCCGACGGGGAGCGTCCGGTCGGGATCCCGGATTCGTGCACGGGAACGAGGACCTTCACGCCCGGTGGGTCACCGAATTCCGTGAGGAGCCGTCGGGCGTACGCCGTCGGGGTCCGTACCAGGGTGAGGTCGAAGAGCCGGTACCCCCGGTCCACGGCCCGTTGCACGACGACGAGCTCGTCGGAGGAGATCGGTTCGCCCTCCTCCCTCCGGGGACCGGGCACCAATGCGAGCCCGACCTCGGAAACCACCGCGCCGGTCCGCGGGAGCGCCCGCTCGCGCACGCCACCGCCAAGGGGCGCACGGCAAAAGGGATGTCTCCCGAATCGGAGGAGGGGCGGCTGCACGGGCGCCGCCCCCCCCACCGCGGACCGACGGCGGAGACGTGGGTCCGTCCTTATGGCTCCCGGTGCCTCGTGCGGGCGTGACCGAGCCCGACCGACGGCCCCTGTCGGAACGGGCGCGCCCGGCGCGCCTGCAGGAGGTCGTGGGGAACGCGCGTGCCGTGCGTGACCTGCGCTCCTGGGCCCAGGCGTGGCGGACGAGCGACCGCGCCGCGCCGAGGTTCCGCGCGGCGCTCCTGGAAGGCCCCCCCGGGGTCGGGAAGACAACGGCCGCGCTCGGCGTCGCGCACGACGAGGGCTGGACCGTGGTGGAGATGAACGCCTCCGATGCGAGGAACCAGGACGCGATCCTGGGGGTGGCGGGCCGGGCCTCGCTTGCCCACACCCTGGGCTCGGCGGGCGAGTACCGCCGCCCGGACCGCGGAGGCCGGACCCTCATCCTGCTTGACGAGGCCGACTGCCTCACCGGTCGGGCGACGGAGGAGGCCGGCGGCGGCCCTCCCCCCGTCTCGTTCCGGGAATACCTGCGCGGCCGGTACCGGACCGTGGAGGCCCTCGCGGCGGCCTGGGGGCTCGGAACGGCCGGGGCCCCGCCGGCCTTCGACCGCTGGGAGTCGGTGCCCGCGACCGGGGGACGCGGCGCGTGGAGCCGCCTTCGTGCGGCCCAGCGCGACCTGGGCGACTGGCGCTCTTCCGTCCGACCGCGGGACCAATCCGACCGTGGGGGGCTCGGGGCGATCGCCCGCCTGGTGCGCGAAACGCGTCAGCCCCTCGTCCTGACGGTGAACGACCCCCAGCCGCTCCTGCGCTACTCCCCGGTCTTCCGCCAGCTCGTCACCCGGATCCGATTCTACCCGGTCGAGCCGGAAAATGTGCGCGCCCTGGTGCGCCGGTTGGTCCTGCGCGAGGGACTGACGGTAACCTCTGCGGCCCTCGATGCGATCGTCCAGCGAAGCCGGGGCGACCTGCGCGCGGCCCTGAACGACCTCGAGGCGATCGCACCGTTGCCCCCGGGGCCGCTCCAGGAGACCGTCCTCGCCCGCCGGGACGTGGGCGAGGACTTCTACGAGCTCGTCGGGGACGTCTTCGCCGAGCCCCGCTTCTACCGCTCCGTCGAGATCCGCAACCGTCTCGACGCTCCGCCCGATGACCTTTTGCCCTGGTTCGAGGAGAACCTCGCGCGGGCCGCCCGGTCTCCCGCCGCACGCTGGTCGGCCTTCGAGACCGCGGACCGCGCGGAGCTGATGCTGGCCCGCGCACGCCGTTGGCGGGTCTACGCGCTCTGGAGCTTCGCGACGGAGCTCCTCACCGGCGGCGTCAGCCTCGCGGCGGATCGCGATCCGCAGCGCGGCGCGGCCGACCTGGCCTTTCCGCAGTTCCTCGGGGAAATGGGCCGCTCGCGGGCCGCCCGGGCGACGCGCCAGTCCGTCGCCGGCAAGATCGGCGCCTCCCTCCACCTCTCCCGCCGCAAGGCCGTCCAGGGGCCGCTGCCGGTGCTCGAGCGCCTCTTTCTGGCGACCCCCGGGGGACCCGCCGTCGCGGCCGTCGTGCGGCTGCGGCGGGAGGTCGCGCGGGGGCTCGGACTGACGGCCGAGGAGGTCGCGTTTCTCATGGGCGTCGAGCCGGACCGGGACGAGGTCCGGGCGATCGCCGCTCCCGAACCCACCGCGCCCCCGTCGGAGCCGGCGGCCTCGGCGCCGAGCGAACCCCCCTCGACCCGGCGACGGGCGAAGGCCCGCGCCGCCCCCGCCCCGACGCCCGCGTCCCCCGCGGCGCCGGCCCCGGCCGCGAGCGAAGCCCCCGCCGTCCGCAAGAAGGTCCAGCGGCGGCTCGCGGAGTTCTGAGCGGACCGGATCCTACTCGAAGCGTCCCACGCCCGGGGGCGCGTCCTTCGAGCTCACGTTGTCGAACTTCGACCCCGCGTTCTTCGACAGGGCCGCGACCTTCATCGCGACGGGGCGGTTCTTCATCCCGACCCGCATGAACCCCGCGCCGAGGAAGCCGGCGGCCGTGGCCTGGACGGAGAGGTTCGTCACCCCGAGGATGTTGAGCGTGGGGGTGGGGACGATGGTCGGTATCGGAGGGGCCGCCAGGATCGGGAACGGCGGCGGGACCGGAGGCGGTGGCGGTGGGGTCACCGGCGGGGGCTCGGGGCTCGCGGTCTGCACCACCGTGACCTGCGCCAGAGGGAACGATTGGACGTCGGTGGTCCCGTTGCTCGCCGGGACGTACCTGGCCCAGGTGTAGAGCCCGTTCTCGGGGGTCGAGTGGCCGGCAAAGCAGATCGGGGAATCGCAGGCGTCGATCGGGACGAGCCCGATGGGCGGGCCGCTGTTGATGACGTTGAAGGAGGCGGTCCATTGGTCGCCGACGTAGAGCGCATTGGTCGAGGCGTTCGTGCTCCAGTTCCATCCGAGATAGGTCAGGCCGTAGGTGTGAAGCACGGTCGGCGCCCGCTGGCAGGTCGGGAGGAATCCGCCCGGCGTGACGCACGCCGACGTGAACTGCGGGTCCGGGGCCACCTGGATGTTGCTCTCCGGGACGAACGTGAACATCGGCTGGCGCGTCCCGTTCGCGACGAGGGTCTTGTACTCGGGCCCGAACCCGATCCCGCGCAGCGCGTTGAACAGCGTCGGGTTCTCGGTGTTGGGGTCCTGCAGCCCGCCGTGCGGGACGTACTGGAGCGTGCCGGCCTGTCCGTTCGGGCACGTCCAGAACGCCGGGCCATCCCAGGTCCCGCCCGTCGCCTGGGCCATGTCGCATCCGGCGAGGATGATGTGCTCGGCGTCCTGCGTCGGGCCCGTGTTCCCGGGCCCCGCCCCCGCGGAGCCGGACGGGTACCCGGGGTCCGTGATCCACGAGAGCGAGAGAGGATCCGTGGGAGTGTCCCACAGGTCAATCACATCGATCGTGCAGACGTGCCCGATGGACTCCGTGCACTGGTGGGCCGTGTGGGCGAGCGCGGCGATCGAGTCGTTGGGGTTCCCGTCCTGCGAGCGGACCCACCCCTCGCAGTTCGGGCTGGCGCCGTTCGCGAAGTTGTACGACGGCTCGCACGTCCACCCGTCGGCCTGCGTCCCCGAGCAGCAATGGTCGAACGGACTCACCCAGTAGTTCTCTACGTAGGCGGGGTCGCGGGGCGCCGTGGATCCGATCCAGACGATCACGTGGTGGGTGTTCGCCGACCACGTGAGCCCGCTCCCGATGATCGTGCCGTAGAGCGCCGTGATCACCGGCGAATGGAGGAAGTTGTCGTCCAGGCCGAAGATGCCCGTGTATCCGCCGCCAAGGATCTGCGCCTGGAAGGTCGAGCGGACCGCCGGTCCGAACGCGCTCGGACCGACGAAATCAGGGATGTCGACATGGTACATGTACGAGTCCCCGCAGTCGTTCCAGTCGCCGCAGTCGGTCCCGAAGAAGTCGACCATGGCGAAGGAGACGTTCGAGTGGGGGTTGGCGGCCTGGATCGCCTCGGCGATGGTCCCGGCGTTGGCGACGAAGAACGGCACGCCGTTCGACTCCTCGCACAGCGGACCCTGTCCGCTCGAGGCGATGGCGCAGGGGTCCTGCCCGTAGAACGAGTTGTAGTGGTCGAAGTCGCCGTCATACGCCGTGGTCTCGATGACGAACGCGACCTGGACGTTCGGCCAGTAAGGGGTCGCCGGCTGGGTGGCCGCGGCGGTCAGGGTGACCCGGGCGACGCCGGAGCCGGCCGTGCAGGTGTTGCTGCCGTCCGCGCAGATCGCGGCCGGCGCGGAGGCGATCTGGAGGGTGAGCGGAGAGAGCGACGAGCCGCCGGGCGCCGCGACGGTCGTCGGCACCGCGAAGCGGGGCGGCGGAGCGACCGGTGGAGCCGGGGGCGCCGCCTCGGGCGCGAGGACCGAATAGCCGGCTCCGGCCAGTCCCGGGGTCGAGGCCCGCGTGGGCGAGGAGGTGACGACGAGCGTCAGGACGGAGATCGCCACCCCGAGGAGCACGAGGCCGGCTCCCACGGTGGCGGCACGGGAACGCCCGTGACGGCGTCGGTGGGGGGCGGCAGGGATCGATCGCTCCACCGGCCTCTCCGTCATCTACGCCTGCCTTGGAGAGATTCCAGCCCTCGACTATAACTTACACCTTTGGGACGAATCCATCGGAGTATCCACGGTGTTCGACCCGGCGTCGGGGCGAGACGCCACCTGGCGGCGCGGAGGTAACCGCGTCCCCTTTATCGCGCGCGGGATGGGGAGGACATGGCGCGCGAGCCGGTGGACGCCTCCTCGGACCGCCCGCCGGACCCCCGTCTGGACGATCGCATCGTCGACCTCTTGCGGCGCGGGCCGGGGGCGTTCGCGTTCAACGGACTGCGCCGCGCCCTGGACGCCCATCCGGAGTCGCTCTCCCGGTCGCTGCGCCGGCTCGAGCGGCTGGGCGTCGTCGCCCGTGGCACGCACGGCTACGCGCTGGTCGCCGGGCCGGGTCCGGAGGAGGCGCCCCGGGATCGGGCGCCGCTGCGCTCCGTCGCGTCCGTGGAGCTGGCGCCCGGAGTGACCCGGGCCGACCTCCTCGGACGGCTCGCCGGCCGGTGGTTCGGGTCGCTGCGGTGGGTCGGAGTTCACGATCGCCCCGACGACCCCCTGCTGGTATGGAGCGTCGAGGGGAGCGACGGCCATGTCCTCCTCGGGGTGCGCCGGGGTTCGCTCCGCCTGTTCGTCGACCGGCCGCGTCCCCGCAGCGGTTCGGACGCGCTCGACCGGGCCGCCCGCGACCTGCTCGCCCATGCGCTCGAGCGCCTGGAGGGAACGTCGCTCCCGAGCCTTCGCGGGGCCCTCGAGCTGCGCAGGGCCGTGGCGCCCCCGCCGGCGTGGGCCAGCTAGTCCGGTGTGACCGGAGAGCCCGTTCTCCGCTCAATATCCCCGGTCGTGCCGTGGGGTGGCCGGCGGCCGCGCCGCCAGGAACGAAGATGAGCGACGACGAATCCGAGTGCTGTGGGAACGCCGGGAGCCGGACGCCGGTCGGACCGTGGGTGTGGAGCGCCTACCGGGCGTACAACGAGCTGCTCCGCGAGAAGATCAAGAAGCGCTTCGAGGCCGAAGAGGGCCCGTGGATGGACCAGCTGGCCGGGCTGCTGGTCGATCTGGTGAACGCACGCTGGGAAGGCGGCCGGAAGGGTGGGAAGGTGGAATCGGAGGTCCTCGAAAAGCTCGACAAGCTGCTCGAGGAGTGAGCCGTGCCGGTCCCCCTACCGGGCACCCCGGGCTCCGGGCCGTGGCCGGCCCCGAGCCCGCCCATCCCGATGCCGGGCTTTCCCCGGCGTCGGTGACCCGGCCGTACAGTACCGGGGGGAGGACGGTTCGATGGGCTTGGTGGGATTCGAACGCGAGCTTACCCAAGCGGTCGAGCGGCTGGCCCCGAGCGTGGTGCGCGTGGAGCGGACGCGGCGAAGCCGTCGCTCCCCGCGCGACGAGGCCACGGCGGAAGGCGCCGGGAGTGGCGTCGTGATCGACGCGGCCGGCCTCGTGGTGACCAACGACCACGTCGTGCGGGGCTCGCCGGAGGTCCGGGTCGTCCTCCCGGACGGGACGTCGGCGACCGCCGAGGTCCTCGGCGAGGACCCCCGGACCGACGTCGCCGTGCTGCGCGCCGGGGGCCTCCGGCTCCCGCCGGTCTCGTTCGCCGACTCCTCGGGCCTCCGGACGGGACAGCTCGCCCTCGCCATCGGACACTCCCTCGGCCTACCCGGGGGTCCGACGGTCTCCCTGGGCGTGGTGAGCGCTCTCGGACGTCCGCTCCCGGGTTCGGACTTCGTCTTCGAAGGGCTCATCCAAACGGATGCCGCGATCAACCCCGGCAACAGCGGCGGGCCGCTCGCGAACCTCGCCGGAGAGGTGATCGGGGTCACCACCGCCGTCGTGCCGTTCGCCGCCGGGGTCGGCTTCGCCGTGCCGTCGAACACCGTCCGGGAGATCGCCGGACAGATCCGCAGCGCAGGGCGCGTCGTCCGACCCTGGCTCGGGATCTCGGCGGTACCGGTGTCCGCGGCGACGGCCCGCCAGCTACGCCTGAGGGTCGACGACGGCGTCCTCGTCGGGGACGTCGCGGCGGGCTCGCCCGCGGAACGGGCGGGGCTGCGGACCGGCGACGTCGTCCGACGGGTCGGGCCCTACCCGACCCGCTCCGTGGCCGACCTGCTCTCGGCGCTCGCCCGGGTGCCCCTCGGAGGCGCCGTCGACCTCGCCTTCGACCGGAACGGGACCGGGCTCACGACCGTGGTGCGGGTCCTCGAGCCGCCGGCGTCGTCGTGACGCCCGCGGGGCCTACGCGAGCTTCGCGCGGACCCGGACCTCGACGTTGCCCTTGAGGGCCCGGGAGATCGGGCAGCCGACGGAGGCGGACCGTGCGGCCTCCTCGAACTTCGTCGCGTCGATCCCCGCCACCCGGCCGGTGACCGTAAGCTCCATGGTGGTCACCGAGAAGCCGTCCCCCACCTTGTCGAAGGTCGCGACGGCGGTGACCTCGAGCCGCTGCGGGGGCGCCTGCATCTTGGCGAGGGTGTTCGACAGCCCCATCGCAAAGCAGCTCGCGTGCGCGGCGGCGAGGAGCTCCTCCGGGGAGGTCCGCCCGCCGAACGCCTCGGTGCGCGCCGACCAGCTCACGCCCAGTTCGGGGAGGACCCCGCTGCCTCCCTTGACCCGTCCGCTCCCGTGGATGAGATCGTTCTCCCAGACCGCCTCGGCCCGGCTCTGCTTGGCCGCCATGCGATCGCACGCCGGCCCCGCGATTTAAGCTCGACCGGCCTCCCCGTCGCTGCCGCTCGAACGGGTAGCCTTTTTTGCGCGCACGGTACCCCGGGTCATGGTCGCGGCGCTCCGGGGCCTCCCCGCGTTCCTCGTGCTCGAGCCGCGCGGCGGGGTCCGCCTTCCCCTCCAGCTCGAGGCGGCGGCGTGCGAGCTCGAGCTCACGCTCGAGACCGATCGCCCCGGGGCGAGCTTCATCGCCATGGTGAGCCAGCGCGACGGGACCTGGCTCCAGCGGGTCCGGCTCGCGGGCGGCGCGCGGATCCTCTTTGACCCGGGCACGGTCGGGGAGTTCGTCCTCCAGCTCACCAACCCCACCTACGACCCCATCGTCCTGCGGCTCCGCGGGCGGACGCAGCCGGCCCGCGCCGCGCGCCGGACCGGGCCTCACCGACGCGCGCGCCGGGCGACTCGGCCCCGACCGGCCGCGGACTGACCCGGAACGCGGCTCCCCTCCTACCGAGGGGACGGCCGGTCGGGCGTCTGGAGGTCTAAATACGGGCAGAGGGTCCCGCGACCCAATGGGTCGGCCGTCGGACCCAGGGTCGCTTCCGCTCGAGCCGTACCGCGTCAAGGTGGTCGAGGCGATCTCCTGCCCGTCGCGAGAGGCGCGCGAGTCCGCGCTGGAGGCGGCCGGGTACAACCTGTTCAACCTCACCTCCGACCAGGTCTACATCGACCTGCTCACGGACTCGGGGACGTCGGCGCTGAGCGACCGCCAGTGGGCGGCCATGATGGTCGGGGACGAGACCTACGCGGGGAGCCGCAATTTCGCCCGCTTCGTCGAGGTCGTCCGGGATCTGACCGGCTTTCCCCACATCATCCCGGCCCACCAGGGACGCGCGGCGGAGAACCTTCTCTTCTCCACCCTCGCCCGTCCCGGGACGATCGTCCCGAACAACATGCACTTCGACACGACGCGGGCCCACGTCCTGCGCAACGGGGCGCAGGCCCAGAATCTCGCCGTCCGTGAGGCGTACGACCCCGAGAGCCCCGCCCCGTTCAAGGGGAACATGGACGTGGGGAAGCTCGCCGCGCTCCTCGAGGGATCGTCGGGGAAGGTCCCCCTCGTCATGATGACGCTCACAAACAATACCGGCGGCGGCCAGCCGGCGTCGCTCGAGAACCTCCGCGCGGTCTCCGAGGTCTGCCACCGCCACCGAATCCCCCTCTATCTGGACATGTGCCGCTGGGCCGAGAACGCCTACTTCATCCGGGAGCGCGAGACCGGACAGGGCGCCCGTTCGATCCGCGAGATCGGGCGGGACCTCTTCGCGCTCGCCGACGGCGCCACGATGAGCGCCAAGAAGGACGGTCTGGTGAACATCGGGGGGTTCGTCGCGACGCGGGATGCCGCCCTCGCCGACCGTCTCAAGGAGGCCCTGATCGTCTTCGAGGGGTTCCCCACCTACGGCGGGCTCGCCCGGCGCGACCTCGAGGCGATGGCCGTGGGCCTCCTCGAGGCGACGGACCTCGACTACCTCTCGCATCGGGTCGCCCAGGTCCGCTTCCTCGCGGACCGGTTAAAGGCGGCCGGCGTACCGTTCTTCGAGCCGGTCGGAGGTCACGGGGTCTACCTCGATGTCCGTCGCTTCCTTCCGAACCTCTCCCGGGACGATCTCCCCGGCCAGGCCCTCGCCGTCGAGATCTATCGGGAGGGGGGGGTGCGGACCGTGGAGGTGGGGTCGGTCATGTTCGGCGACGGGGAGTCGCCGAACAACGGTGAATCGCCCCTGGAGCTCGTCCGGCTCGCGATCCCCCGACGGGTCTACTCCGCGTCCCACCTCGCCTACGCGGCGGACGCCGTGATCCGGGTGTACCAGCGCCGCTCCTCCGTCGGGGGGCTGCGGATGGTCCACGCGCCGGAGCACCTGCGTCATTTCACCGCACGGTTCGCGCCGAAGTGAGCCGCCCCGGACGTGGGGCAGTTTACCGCGTAGCTCGGGCGACCGGGAACTCCGACGATGCGACGGCCCGGGGTGGACGCGGTCGTCGTGATCGCCCTCGCGCCCGGGCGGACCACGACGGTCGGTGCCACCGACATGGGGCCCGCGAGCCCCGATGTTGGCGCGACGCCCACCCCCCTGGCGAAGAGGGTCCCCGGCCCAGGGCCTGCTCCGTCGGAGCGGACGTCCCCGGCCGTCGGCCCGTCCGAGGACATGGGGGGGGACGCCCTTCTCGCCCTCGGCACCGCTGCGGAGCGTCGCGTTCGTGCAGGCCGGGCTCCCGCCGGGCGCGATCTGGGTCGTCGCGCTCGGCTCCTACGTCAACGGGTCGGTCGGCCGTTACGTCTTCACGATCGAGCCCCCGGCCCTCTATCTCCCCACCCCGGAGAACGGGTCGGTGGCGAACCTCGGCGCTCCCAGCCTGGCGGGGATCTCGTTCGCTGCGATCCCGGCCCACGGCTCCGGTTCGTGGTCGTGGCCGCCGGGCGGCTGGATCGGCCTGTTCGCGGGGGGAGCGGCCGGCCTCCTCGGGCGGATCGCGATCGGGCGCCCACGGGCGGCCTACGCGCGCGGCCGGGAGGGTGGCCCGCCGCCGAACCCGCCGGTGCGGTCGCCGGGTAACCCCTGACCGCACCGGCCGACCGTCGCGCCCGGCGGTATCGGGCCGGAGCGCTCGAACGCCCCCCTGGCGCCGTCCCGGCGAAGGGAAGGAAAGGGTTGGACCCGGAGGCTCCCCGGCCCGGTCCTACGGACGCCCCCTGAGGGTCCGGACCTCGCGGCGGACGGCGAACCCCACGAACACGGCGAAGCCGGCGGTCAGGAGCGCCCCCAGGCCCACGGCGGCGGCCGGCACGGCCGGCCCCGCGGCCCGTTCGGCCGTCGGGGTCGGGGCGCGCAGCGCGGCGATCGCGGCATCGGCCGTCGCGGGAGCGACGGGGGCCGCGGCGACCGAGCTGCCGGCGACCGGGGCGGAGACCTGGGAGTCCGGAAGTCCGCTGCGCGTCGAGACGAGCGAGCGGCTCGTCGGCTGGTCGGAGGTCGTCGTCGGGCCGCTCGCGGCGGAGGACGGCACGCTCGCGGGGATGCCGGCCGCGTGCGCCGGGTCCGCGACCGGCAGGATCACCAGCCCGTCCACGAGGTAGGCGGACGCATTGCCCCCGCTCGACGTCACGGCGATCTCGTAGTCGGTCTGGCTCGCACCGCCGGGCCGGTAGACGGTCCGCTGCCCCACCACGGAGAAGTCGAGGGTAAGACGGTCCGTGGCGTTGGCGCTGACGGTGCCGGACTGCCCCCAGCTCGCCGTGCCGTTCCCGGGGATCGTCGCCGAGAACCGGGCGGCGTAGGCGGCGGCGCCGACGAACGACGCGTCCGTCGTGGCGGTCCAGTTCTCTCCGAGGAACAGGGGGCCGCGGACGAGCGGCACGGCGGGAACGAACGTGGCGTTGAGGTCCTGCGCGACATACGCCTGCGCGGAGTACGAGCCGGTGACGTAGCGGATCGCGACGTCGCCCGCGGCCGTCCGGGTCACGTTCGGCAGGTCCACGGCCGCGAGGCTCAGGTTGACGGCGCGCAGCGTCGTGACGTGCTCGTTCTCGAGCGCCAGCGACCCGTTCGGTCCGGTCGTCAGGTTGAGGAACGCCGCGAAGGCGTTGAGCACCTCCACCGACGCGACCAGGCTGACGTTCCTCGGCGAGAGCGGGGGCAGCGTCGAGTTGTTGTAGACGCCGGCGACCGGGAAGTCTCCCGACCCGGCGACGGTGATCGCCATCGCGCGGTACTCGGCCGCCGCCAGCTGCAGCGAGAGGTTGCCGGGGCTCGGGGTCGTGGCGTTCACGACGGCGTACGCGGCGTAGCGGACGCCGAGCGACTCGCTCAGCGAGACCGCCGCCCCGGTGGTCGTGAGGTTGCCGGTCGCCCCGGCCGTCGACGCGTTGAAGGCGCCGACGTAGCTCGCGGCGTACGAGAGGTTCGCCTCCGCACCCCACGCCCACGTCGACGTTGCGGCGGCCGTCGCCGCCATCGGTTCGAACGACGCGGCCCGCGGCGCGGCGGCCGTCGCCCCTCCCGGTCCGCCCGGAACGAGCACGACGGCCGTCACCGCCAGGAGGGCGGCGGCGAGGAGGGGGCCGAACGGCGGCCGTCTCCGTGCCGGCAAGGCGGTGCGTTCGGCGTAGGTCTCGCTCGCTCGGTCGGCTGCGGTGCGCGGTGCCATGGCGTCCTCGCAGCCGACGAGGCCCCCGGGGGTCCTTCGCCCGCCGCGAAGCTAACGTCCCGGCGATTGTTTCGGGGGGGTTTAAGTAGCGGACCGCCGAGGAGACGGCGTGCGCTCACCGGCCGGGGTCGAGGACCCGATTTCGGCCACGTTCGACCTGGCGGACCAGGTCGCCGAGATGGCCCCCGTCGTCCGGCGGCTGTACCGCTACACCGCGGTGATCCTCGTCGCGTGGATCGCGATCATGGCGTTCGTCGCCCTCATCGGACTGCGGGACCCGTGGCTCACCGTGCTCGCCGTCCTCGGGCTGATCGCCGGCCTCATCGCGCTCACGCTCCTTCGGCGGACCGACCGGTTCTTCCGGGGCTTCGTGCGACGGCACCGGATGATCCATCTCATCCGGGACGCCGACCCGGTGTCTCGGGTCCCCGAGGGCCGCACCCCGATCGAGCGGCTGGCGCGCTACCTGGCCCAGTCGAACGAGCGGGTAGAGGCCTGGCTCAAGGAGAGCCCGAACGCGCTCCAGTACCGCGTCGCGCTGCCCGCCGGCGGCCGCACGGTCCCGTTCGACCTCGCCGTGGTACGGCCGGGGAGCGCGCTGTTCCGGGCGATCGGCCGCGGGGACCCCGGGTTCGCGATCCTCGCGCGCGGGGGCCCGGAGGCTCCGACCGTCGAGGATCTGCGCCGGCTCGAGGCGGACGGCGCGGCGGCCGCCGCGCGGCTCCCGGGCCAGCTCGTGCGCCTCATCCTGCTGCGCCCGAGGCCGGTCCCGCTCCCCGAGGACGTCTACGAGTACGCGGTGGGGCACCCGTTCGAGGTCCGCCGCGGCTTCGCCACGGGTCGGGTGGCGCTCCAGGTGATCACCGAGAACCCCGACGGGACGTACGAGTTCGTCCCCCACGTCCTCGGCGAACCGTAGCGCGGCGGCGGCTCAGCGGATCCAGTCGGGCTCCTTCAGGTAGCGGTAGTGCTCGGCGAGCTCGCGCGCGTAGAGCTCCTTGTACAGGCGGTGGAAGTCGCGGAGATGCTCGACGCCCCGGACCGTGATGCGGACGTCGTAGCCGCGATCGTCCTTGCCGACGGTCGCGAACCCTTCGGTCGTGAGATGGTCGAGGACCTTCTCGGTCATGTGCGAGTTCGAGCGGATGGCGTGGAGGATCTCCTCCTTGGATACGCGTCCCGGCACGCTCGGGAGGCGCTCGGCCGCGCGGGCGAGGAGGTCCGGCTGGCCGAGATCGAGGTCGAGCTCGGCGAAGAGGCGGGCGAGCGCGATGTACGCGTAGATGCGATAGCCCTTGTAGCGGCGCTCGGGCACCGATGACCGGTCGACCGATACACCTCCCCCTACTTGGCCCTACTCGCCGAAACGCCCCCGACGCCGGGAGCTTATACCGGGGCTCGCCTCCGGGCGGCGACGGGGCGGGCGATGACCGACATCGGGTTCTTCCTCGCGGTCCTCGCGAGCGTCTTTGCGATCGTCGATCCCATCGGGACCCTGCCGTTCTTCGTGGGCCTGACCCAGGGGTTCGACGCCGGCGACCGCGCCGTCATCCTGCGCCGCGCCGTCCTGGTCCTGCTGATGGTCCTCTCCCTCTTCGCCCTCTTCGGGCGGTTCCTGTTCACGGCGTTCGGGTTCACCCTCCAGGCGTTCGAGATCGCCGGGGGGATCCTGCTGTTCGTCGTCGCCTTCGACATGCTCCGCGGCGAGCTCACGGCCACGCGCCTCACCCCCGCGGACCGGGACGAGGCGATCGCCCGGCGCGATGAGCTGTCCGTCGTGCCGCTCGGCATCCCCCTGCTGGCCGGACCGGGCGCGATCTCGACGGTGATGATCTATGAGGGGACGGCCGGCGGCGACCCGCTGGGGATCCTTGCGACGTTCGTCGCGATCGCCCTGGTCTCGGCGGCGACGTTCCTCATCCTGCGCTACGGCCACGGCATCTTCACGTACCTGGGCCGCGTCGGCGTCATGGCGGTCACCCGGGTGATGGGGCTCATCCTCGCCGCCGTCGGCGTCCAGTTCGTCCTCGACGGCATCGTGGGCTTCCTCGCCCACCTCTGACGCGGGCTACGGGATCGTGAGCACCAGCGCGTCCCCGTCGAGCCGGACCGCGTACACCCTCACGCCGACCGTCGCCGGTCCGCGGACGACGGCTCCCGTTGCGAGGTCGAACTGCGATCCGTGCCATGGGCAGGTGACCCGCCCGTCGACGATGCGACCGCGGTCGAGCGGCCCCCCGACATGGGGGCAGCCCGCGTCGCTCGCGCGGAGCCCTTCCTCGACCCGGTAGACGGCGATCGTCCGGCCGGCGACCTCGAGCCGGACCGCCCCGCCCGGCGCGGGAAGGCGGAACCCCTCGACCCGCACCTCGCGTGCCATCGCTCGGCCCGTCCCCGCTCCCGCTCAGCGCGGGGCGGACCGTCCGCCCGTGCGCGCCCGAGGGCGACGGGCTCGGACGGGGCGCCGACCCGTCGGGGTCGGACCCGGCCGGCGCGCGGGGAGCCGCCGCGGGCGCAGCGAAAGCACCACGCTCGAGGGGGTCCGCGGGTTGCGTTCGGCGGACCAGACCTTTTCGCCGGCACGGACCGGGACCGGTAGGTCGTTCTCCGCCGGCGGGAACCCGCACTCGAACGCGTCGGTGTAGGCGCAGTAGGGGTTGAACGCGCGGTTGAAATCGAGGTCGTAGACGTCCTCCTCGTTCAGCTCGAGGGTGAGGTAGCGGCCGGGGCCGTAGCTCTCCCGCCCGCTCGTCAGGTCCCGGAACGGGACGAAGACCGATCCTCCGACCCCCTCGCCCGCATGGTAGACCTTCAGGCGCAGCGGCCGTCCGCGCAGCTCGAAGACGAGGTTCCCGACGTGGCGCATCGCCGCCTGTCCGTCGCGGTTGGTCCGGAGGAACGCCTCGGCCGGCTCGGAAAGGCGCTCGAGCCGCGCGACGACCCGGAACTGCCGGGAGAAGGGGAAGTAGCGGAGGCCGGAAAAGCCGTAGACGTGCTCGGCGACGAACGGGGACTCCGGGTGCCGGGCCATGAACTCGTCCTTCATGCGCCGTTCGGTCTCGACCTCTCGCTCGTAGTCGTCCACCGGGTCGCCTCGCGGCGGCCGGACGACCGGGCCCCTTAAAGGCTCGGCCCCGCGCCGAAGCGCAGCAGCTCGGCCGGAAAGACCGCGGTGACCACGAAGTTCGGTTCGTCGACGATCTCGGAGATCCTCAGTTCCCCGACCAGGCTGGTAAGGAGGTAGCCCTCCTCGGGACGGAACCCGCGCCCTTCGAGGAGCCCGAGGAGGTTCTCGACCGCCGCGCGGGCGGCTGCCGTGAGGTCCGGCCCCACCCCCGAGGCGGCCACGCGGGGCCCGGCGCGGCTCGCATCCGGACCCTCGAGGCGGGGGTGCTCGATGCGGACGCCCCGACGGACGTCGAGGCTCAGCCGGGCGACGGCGCTCGTCTCGATGCCGGTGCCGCAGACCTCCCCGTCGCCCTGGGCGGCGTGGGGGTCCCCGACGGAGAGGAGGGCGCCGGTGCGCTGGACCGGCAGCAGCACCGTCGCGCCGACCCCGTGCAGACGGTTGTCGAGGTTGCCCCCGAACGGCTGAGGAGGGACCATATCGAGCACCCCCTGGGGCGGGGCCACGCCGATCCACCCGAGCATCGGCCGCAGCGGGATCTCCACCGGACGAAGGAAGCCGTAGCTCGGCCGGGCGCGATCGTCGGCGATCTCCCAACGGACGAGATCGTCCGCAAAGCGCCCGCGCAGCAGACCGAAGTCCCGGAAGATGCCCGACCATCCCCAGGCGCCCGGAGTAAGGGAACGGATGGTCACGGCCAGGGTGTCGCCGGGCTCCGCCCCGCGGATCGCGATGGGGCCGACGGCGGCGTCGACCCGGTCGAGGTCGATCCGGGCGAGGTCCTCGCGGGTCGAGCGCTCGTTCAGCTGGAACGTCGAGGAGTCCGGGATGCGGACCTCCACGATCGCGCCGGGTTCGACCTCCAGGACCGGGGGGCGCTCGGCGTCCCACCGATAGTGTAGGTTCCGTGGGTCGAACCCATCGAGCACGACCGCCGGTCGCTCCGGCGCGGCGGGTCGGGGGTCCGCCGTCACGGCGGCGGGGCCATGGGGGCCGGGGCGAGCGAGAGGTAGAGCCGTTTGTTGCGCGCGCCCTTGTTCTCGATGCGATCCAGCCGGACCTCCCCGACCTCCCGGGTGTTGGCCACGTGGGTCCCCCCATCGGCCTGCACATCGAAGCCCTGGATGTCGATCAGGCGGACCTCCGCCACTTCGGGCATCAGCGTCGCCGCGACCCGGACGAGGGTCGGGTCGCGCTCGGCCTCGCGGCGGGGAAGGAACCGGACCGACACCGTTCGCGCCTCGGCGACGACCCGGTTCATCTCACCGATGAGCTCCTCGGCCAGCGGCCGGCCGAACTCGGGCAGTGAGAAGTCCATCCGGGCGCGTCCCTCGTAGATCTGACCGCCGGTGATCCCGGTGTGCCATCGGCGATAGACGACCCCGCTCAGGATGTGCAGGGCCGTATGGTAGCGCATGTTCGAATAGCGACGGGCCCAGTCGATCTGCCCGTGGACGGGCGTGCCGAGCGCCGGGGGC
>JAKAOB010000031.1 GCA_021812305.1 Thermoplasmata archaeon | reverse complement strand
GGCGGCCCGGGTCCAACGGGAAGCCCAGGAGGAGGCGGCGGCCCTGGCCGAGCTCGAGGGCCGACGCGCGGAGGTCGAGGGTCGTGTCCGGGCCGGACGCGAGGCCCCCGCCCGCCGCGCGGAGGCCGAGCGGCGGCTCGCCGCCGCCCGCAGCGCCCACGAGCGGGCCGGCCTGGAGGCGGCGCGCGAGCTCGCCTTCCTGGAGACCGCCCGCGTCCGTGCGGCGGAGTCCCGCCTCCGCGTCGAGGAACGGCGGCGCCGCGTCGCCGAGGCCGATGAGCTCGAGTCGCTCGGGCGGTGGATCGCCGGCCCGTTCCGGGACGGGGTCCTGCTCCTCGAGCACCGCCTCCTGGCCCGGGCCCAGGGCGAGTTCGACCGGCACTTCGCCCGGTACTTCGCCTCCCTCGTCGAGGACCCCGCGCTCTCCGCCCGCTCCGACGCGCAGTTCTCGCCCTCCGTCGAGATCGACGGGGAGCTCACTCCGCCCGAGGCGCTCAGCGGCGGGGAACGGACCGCGCTCGCGCTCGCCTTCCGCCTGGCGCTCGGCTCCGTGGTGAGGGGGGCCGGCCGGCTCCGCCTCGACACCCTCATCCTCGACGAGCCGACCGACGGCTTCTCCCCCGAGCAGGTCGTCCGGATGGGCGAGCTGCTCGAGGGGCTCGGGATCCCGCAGATCCTGCTCGTCTCCCACGAAGCGCAGCTCGCCGCCGTCGCGGACCGGGTCGTCCGCGTCCGCAAAGAGTCCGGCGCCTCCACCCTCACCTCGGAGGGGCCGCCGCCGGAGGCGCCGACGCCGCTCGCCGCTCCCCCGAGACGGGTCCGTTCCCCCCGGCTGGACGCGGCGGAGCCGCGTCCCCCGCCGGCCTAGCGCAGCAGCTGCCGGAAGGTCGACTCGGGCCAGGGTTCGAGCCCCGCGACCTGAAGATTCTCGGCCAGGTGCTCCGCCCGCTTCTGACCGACGAGGGCCGCGAGCGTGCCGGGGGCGGATCGGGCGAACTGCAGCGCCGACTGGGCCGGCGAGAGCCCCTCGACCGACGGCCCCGCCCGGGCGAGCTGTCCTTGGTGGAGGGGCACGCTCGTGAAGACCCCGAGACCGAGCTCCGCCGCGGCGGCGAACAGGGTCCGCGGTCGGCCGCCGACCGTCTGGCTTCGAAGGTGCGCCGCCTCGGGCATCGCGACGCTGAACGGGAACTGGACGAACCGGAACCCGTGCGCGCTCCCGCCGATCTCGCGGGCGAGGTCGACGACCGCCTCGAGCTCCAGGTGGCGGGGATCCGGGGACGGGACCCGCAGGCTGTCCCACGTCGCGAGGCCGTAGGACCCGATCGCCCCGTCGGCGCGCCGCCGTTCGAGCAGCTCGAAGGCCCGGCGAAGGCGCTCGCGGAACTCGTCCGGTCCGACCGACGGCAGCTGGGCGTCGGGGGCGTTGTGCAGGTAGAACAGGTCGATCGTACGAAGGCCCAGATTCCGCCGGCTCCGCTCGAGCTGGTCGGCGAGGTACGTCGGGCTCATCGCGTGCGAGCCGTCCACGATGTCCCGAGCGTCCAGCGCTCCCCCCGCCAGGAGGACCTCCTTGACGTACCGCTCGGGGTCGAGACCCAGGTCCGCGTCCGGTGCCAGATAGCCCGCCTTGGTCGCCACGAACAGCTCCTCCCGGGCGACGCGCCCGTCGCCGAGGAGCGCGGCGAGCGCGCGGCCGACGCTCCGCTCGGCGCGCTGGTAGCGGTAGTTGATCGCCGTGTCGAGCACGTTGATGCGGCCGGAGCTGACGCTGACCCGGACCGCTTCTTCGACGGCGGCATCCGTGCGGGCATCCGGGCGGCCGATGTACGTCCCGAGGCCGAGGCTGGTCAGCGTGAGCCCGCCGGGCGCGGTCCGGAAATGCGCGGCCGGCAATCGGGCGCGCTCTCCCCGAGCCGCGAACCGCCGGGTGCCCTCCGCGGAGGCCCCTCCCGCGATACCCTGCACGGCCCCGAGGGACGACGCTCGGTCAAAAGCTTCACGACCCGGGGCCGGACCGGGCGCGAGGCGCAGGGTGAAGAGCCCCCGAGACTGGGTTCGCGGGGGGCTCCGTGCCGCGACGCAAGTACGGTCGGCTCCGCAAGCCGATCCCGCCCACCCCGCGCGAGCACTGCCGATTCTGCCGGCTGCACCGACCGTGCCCGGTGCACTCACGCGCGCCCGACTGAGTCCCCGCGCCGGCGGACGGCGCCCGGTGACTACGCCGGGGGCCGCACCAGCCCGGCCCTGGCCGTCGCCTGCTGGGCGGCGGCCAGGACCTGGGAGCGGAACGCCTCGGCCTGGGCGGTGGGAACGGCCGGGATCCAGATCACCCCGGGCGCCGCCATGCGGCCGCGTCCCCGGCCGAACATGGCGGACGCGGTTCCCAGCGGGAGCAGGTAGACCCAGGACATCCCGGCCCGGCGGGACGCGGCCGACGCGGAGGTGACCTCGACGGTCCCGAGATTGTCAAGCGGCATGGACGCGGAGGAGGCTTCGGGCCGGTACCGCTCCACGATCACGCGCCGGCTCGTGAGGTACGCCACCGTGGGTCGAACGGTCTTCCGCCGTCGACCCGCCCGCACGAACATCGCGCCGAACATGACGACCGGGAAGAGGAGGACCAGCGACCCGGGCTGGATCGGGGAGCCGGAAAGAAGGAGGACGACGAGGAACGGAACGGTGATGACCAGGATCATCGCGAAGGGGATGAGGAGATTGAAGCGTACGACCCTCGCCTGGCCCTCCGGGCTCGAGCGGACCGTCGAGATCACGACCTCCTCGGCGAAGAGCGGGACCGACGTGGGCCCCGGGCGCGTCGTTCCCGGTCCGATGAAGCCGGCCCCGGGGGGAACGGCCGGTGCGGTCGCCACCGAAGGAACCGTGGGGGGGCTTGCGGCGAGGATCGGGGTGCCGCAGGCGGGGCACCGCGCCGCCCCCGAGGGCAGCAGGGAGTAGCATTTCGGACAGGAAGCCACGGGCCCGTATCGGCCCGCGCCCTTAATCCTGCGTCTCAGGAACGCGCCGGTTCCCATGTCGCGAGCGTCGACGGGTCCCGTTCGAGACCGACGCCGGCGCTCGGCCCACCTACGGCGCGACCGATTCGGGTCGGGGCGGTCCGGACGTCGGGGCGCTCGTCGGGCTCGCGACCGCCCGTCGGGGCGTCCCGCGCTCGCCCAGGAGCAGAGGGGTCGCGATCTCCTCGTGGAAACGGTCCACGACCCGCCCCACTTCCCGAAGCACCGCGTCCGAGATGCGGCCCCGGGCGCGGGCGAGGATCGCCTCGATCTCGAAGCGGGCCTGCTGCCATCGGTAGAGGCGCTGGGGGTACGCCGCCTCGAAGAGGAGGGCACGGCCGCCCTCGCGCGCCCGGGAAGAGCTACGACCGGTGAGGCGGTCGCGGACCGCCTCGTAGAACCGAGTCCCCGGGACCGGCACGGCGATCGAGACCGAGTACTCCTCCGGGCTGAAGCGCCGGAACAGGGCGAGCGTCGCCTCGATGTCCTCGAGCGTTTCTCCCGGGTACCCGAGCATCAGGAACCAGAACTGCCGGACCCCGGCCCGCCGCAGGCTCTCGGCGGTCCGCTCGATCTGCGGAAGCCGCGTTCCACGGTTCATCAGGTCGAGCATCTTCTGGCTGCCGGACTCGACCCCGACGTAGACACGGGCGAGCCCCGCGGCCCTCAGGCGACCCAGGAGATCGGGCTTGAGCAGGTCGACGCGCGCCAGGCACTCGAACCGAAGGCCGAGCCCTTGGTCGATCATCCCGGTAAGGAGCGTCTCGAGCCAGGTGCGCTCGATCCCGAATACGTCATCGCAGAAGCGCACGTAGTCCACGCCGAAGCGGTCGCGGAGCGCCCGCAGCTCCGTAAGGACCCGGGCCGGGCTCTGCTGACGGAACGTGCGCCCGAAGGTCGGCTTCGAGCACCACGAGCAGTCGAACGGGCATCCCCGGGACGTCAGCACCGCGGAACGGCGCTCCCCGGTCCGCGCCTGCCATCGACCGAGGTACGCCTCCATGTCAACGAGATCCCACGCCGGCAGGGGAAGCGCGTCGAGGTCGCGCAGGTACGGCCGCCGAGGACCCCGCACGATCGAACCGCCGCGCAGGACCAGCGTACCGGGGAGCCCCGCGACCTCCTCGCCCGCCGCCGTGCCCGCGGCGATCGCGGCGAGGGTCTCCTCGCCCTCGCCGACCGCGACCACGTCGAACCCCCCCGCGAGGTAGGCCTCCGGACGCGTGGCGGCATCCGGTCCGCCGGCGACCGAGAGGGCACCGGCCGCCCGGGCCGCGCGGGCGATCTCGAGAGCCCGGGGGAACATGAGCGTCTTCGTGTGGACGCCGACCACTTCCGGTCGGTTCGTGCGGAGGCTCGCATGCAGCGGCGCGAGATCCCGCGAAAAGGTGAGGTCGACCATGCCGACCTCCGCGCCCGCGTTACGAAGGTACGCACCGAGCGTCAGGAGTCCGAGCGAGGGGTAAAGCTCGATGGACTTGCGCTCCATCGGATCTCGCCGCGCGACGTACGGGTCGACGAGGAGGACCCTGGGCCGGGCGGACGCCCGGCGGGTGCGGGGGGGCGCTCCGGGCTCAGGCATGCAGGGCAGGGGGATGGTAACGCACGTCCCCCGAGATCGCGCCGACGGGGCAGTACGGAAGACACCAGCCGCAGTCCGTGCAGGTCGGCAGTACCTCGAGCCGCGTGGGGGTGAGCTCGAGAGACTGGGGCGGGCAGACGCCGACGCACAGGCCGCAGAGGACGCAGACGTCCGGGTCGATCTCGATCACGTCGGGGCCGCGCCCCCCGGTGCCGCCTCCGCGCGGGCCGCCGGCGGGGCAGCGGCGGGATGCAGCGCGCGTCCGAGCGCGGCGAACCCGGTCAGCGCACATTTGACCCGGACCGGAGACAGGGGGATGCCCACCAGCTTCAGCACATCGTCCCGCGTCAGCTGCTCGACGGCGTCGAGACGCATCCCCTTGACCTTCTGCGTCAGGAGCGAGCTGCTCGCGACGCAGATCGCGCACCCGTCCCCCGAAAAGCGGATCCCCTCGACCAGGGTGTGCGCCGCATCCAGCTTGAGCTGCATCTGGATGTGGTCCCCGCAGAGCGGGTTCGACTCCTCCCCGGTGAGGTCGGCCGCTTCGAGCGGGCCGAAGTTCTGAGGGGAACGATAGTGCTGGAGGATGATCTCCTGGTACATGTCGTAGGCCATCGTGACCTCCGCTTCCCTCCCCCAGCGACGGGACGCTATTAAGGGCCTTCCGGGGGCCCCTCGTTCGGCCCGAAGTGGAACCGCGCCCTCGGGGCGCGCCGGCCTCGGCCGAACCGGCGCCACCGGGCGCCCGGCGACCGTCGGCGACGGACGGGGCTATTACGTGGCGCCGGCTCCCGACCCCATGGCCTCCCAGGTCCGACTGTACACGATGCCGATCAGCCACTACTGCGTCTCCGCGGAACGGATGCTCGCGCTGAAGGGGATCCGCTACGAGTCCGTGCACGTCCCGTACCACGACAAGCGCCGGCTCCTGCGCGAGACGGGCCAGGACTACGTGCCGGCCCTCCGATGGGGCCGAACCGTAGTGCCCTGGAAGGAGATCCCCGACCTCCTCGAGAAGAAGCGGCCGCTCCCGCCGCTGTTCCCGGCGGGTCTCGCGGGAGAGGCGGCCCTCCTGCAGCACTGGGCGCATCAGGTCCTCGAAGAGCGGGTCTGGCGCGCGGTCGTGACGCGGGTCGGGCGGAGCCTGGGCGATCCGGTGGAACGGTGGGTCTTCGAAGAGATGCAGACCCGAGCCCGGGGTCCGTGGCATATCCTGGAGGCCCGCGAACCCGAGTTCCGCAGGGAAATGGAAGAGCATCTCGCGATGGTCGAACGGGCCCTCGAGGGTCGCGAGTGGATCCTCGGGCGACCTTCCGTCGCCGACTGTGCCATCTTCGGCGCGATCTCTCCCCTCGTCACGGCGGGGGGATCGATCCCCGGGCGCTACCGGCGGCTCCGCCGATGGTATGCACGGGTGGCCCGGATCGGCCGCTGATCCGGACCGGGGGGGCTCGGCCGGCCCGCGGGCCCCGAGCCGACCGTCCACCCGCGTAGCGACCGGCCGGTCGCCGCGTGGCAGACTTATGTGACACTCCACCTACCCGGCGTTCGTGGCTCGCCCGCACCCGGTTCTCGGAGACCCAAGGGTGGCGCGCGCGCTGCTCGTGGTGACCGTAGCGGTGGTCGCGCTCCTCGTGCTGCCCTCGCCCGGGATGATCGGGGGGGCGAACGCGGCCGCCGCCCCCATCGTTCGCTCGCCGCCGATGGGGACGAGCGCGAACGGGGGTGCGTGGGACCCGCCCACCCGCTCGGGCGCGCCGCCGAGCGCGCCCCCGGCGCCGTGGACCGTCGACGCCACGCTTTCGCTGATCAACGGGACCGTACGGAGCGGGAACCGCGCCTACCCCAGCTGGTTCGGGGCCGGTGCGCTCGCCTACGACACGGTCGACGAGAAGCTGTTCGTTGAGACCGGCTCCCAGATCCAGGCGATCGACCCGAGCACGATGCAATCGACGGGGTCGCTGGGCGCATCCGCCGGCTTCACCCCGGGACCCATGGCGTACGCGTCTACCGGGGACCTCCTCTACGTGACCACGCCCGGGGCGGTGGACGCCTTCTCGGCCGCCAACGGGACCCTGCGGGCGCGGTACGTGGTGGCCAACGCGACCGACACGGGCACGTTGGTCTTCGTGCCGTCCGCCGACGTCCTCGTCGTGGCGCCCGAGTTCCAGTCCCGGGCGACGGTGCTGAACCTCTCCGACGGCATCGTGACGGACACCGTGTCGGTCGGATCCTACGGCATCACGCAGGGGATCGCCGACCCCGCGGCCGGCGTGGTGTTCCTGGGCAATGCGACGGGCGGGACCATCGAGGAGTTCTCGGACTCGCACTGGAACCTCGTGCGGACGATCTCGATCGGGGGGCTCCTCTCGGGGCCGGAGGGGCTCGCGGTCGACACGGGCGGGGACCAGCTGTACGCCACCGAGGGCTCCAACCCGTCGGTCCTGCTGGAGATCGCCGTCGCCAACGGTTCGACGATCGGCCGTCGGACGCTCGGGTCCGACTCCGGCCCGATCCAGTTCGACCCGGTGACCGGCGCGCTGTTCGTCGGGGACGGGGGGAACGAATCGATCTACACCGTGGATCCGGTAGGGCTCGGCGTCACCGCCACGATCCCCTTCCCGCTCTACTCGACCACGGGCCTGGTCACGCCGATGGCGCTGGCAGAAGCGCCGGCGCTCGGGACGCTGTTCGCGGCCCTCTCCGCGGGAGGGAACCGGCTCGATGCCATCTCGGTCACGAACCGGACCGTCTATCGCGCCCTCGACCTGTACCCGGTGCCGGAGTATCTCGCGGACGACAGCAGCTGCGGCTGCTACGCGGTGGGAGACTCGTACTCGGACGCGCTGTACTTCGTCAACCGCACGACCTTCCGGCTGGAACGGACGGTCGAGCTGCCCGCCGAGCCGCAGGGGCTCGCCTACGCCTCGCGCACCGGCGATCTCTGGATCGCGGTCGGCTATGCGCCGTACTCGACCGAGGAGGTCCTGGTCGTGTACGGGTCGAACGGCACCCTACGGGCGTCCCTGCCGGATCCCGAGTTCCCGGTCGCGGTGGCGTACGATGCCGGGACCGATCAGGTGTTCGTGGCGAACAACAACGGCCACGCGGTCTCGGTGTTCAACGCGAGTTCCGGCGGCCGGTCGTCAACGTGAGCGTCGGAACCTTCCCCCTTGCGCTCGTCGACCTCCCGTCCGCTCACGAGGTCTTCGTGGCCAACCAGGGATCGGCCAACGTGAGCGTGATCAACGCCACGAGCGACTCGGTGACCGCCACCGTCGCCGTCGGTGCCGATCCCGGGGCGCTCGCCTACGACGCGGTCGTGGGGCTGGTGCTCGTTCCTCACATCGGCTTCCGGACCAACGTGACCCCGATCAACGCCTCCTCGGACACGACCCTCCCCGGATTTCCGGCCGCGCTTCCGACCGGAGTGACGGCGGACACCCGGACCGGCTCGGTCGTCGTCGCCAACCTGACCTCGAACGTCTCGGTCTGGGACCCTTCGACCGGGAACCTCTCGTCGTTCCCGCTGGGATACCACATCTACTCGCTCATGGCGCTCCCGGGGGGTGGGTTCCTCGCGGGCGACGGCGGCAACGGGGCTCTCTATCTGGTCGGCGCACCGCAGGCACTCCCGCTGGACAATGCCACGTTCCGGGCCCAGCCGTTTCTCGTGGAGAACGGCTCGGCCGCCCAATGGGCGGCGAACGCTTCCGCCGGCACCGGCCCGCTGACGTTCCGCTATGCCGGGCTTCCCCCGGGCTGCGCGAGCGCGAACGCCACCTCCGTGAGCTGCTCCCCGACCCGCGTCGGGACGTACCCCACGTACGCGAACATCTCGGATACGGCCGGGAGCTCCGCTCGACTGGAGGCGGTCGTCTGGACCAGCGCGGGGTACCCCGTGTGGGTCAACGAGACGGGCCTCCCGGCGGGTACCGAGTGGTGGCTCAACCTCTCCGGCCAGGGTTCCCGGTCGACGGCCGGCGTGTCCATCAATCTGGTCGCGCCCAACGGGACGTACGCCTTCGTGGCCACCCCCGCCGACGCCCACCTCCGGGCCGTCGCGGGGTCGTTCTCCGTGCTCGGAGGAAAGGCCGCCCTGCTCCTCGCGTTCCCCTCGGCGGGGTATACCGTCACGTTCGACGCGACCGGGCTTCCCTACGGGATCGCGTGGGGCGTCGGCCTCTCGACCGGCGCGGTGGCCCGGAGCGTCACGTCCACGGCGTCGCTGGACCTCCCGAACGGGACCTTCGGATACGTCCCTTGGTCCGTCGACCCCACCTGGGGCGCGGCCGCTGGCCTCGTCTACGTCGCCGGCGCGGCGGTGGTCGTCTCGTTGACGTTCGCCCCGGTCGAGTACCCCGTCCGCGTCACCGCCCAAGGACTTCCCACGGGCACCGGCTGGTACGTGACGATCCCGGGCCACCCCACCTCGTCCTCCACCTCCGCCGTGATCGCCGTCAATCTGACGAACGCCTCGTACACCTTCTCCGCCAGCTCCGCCGCGACCGGAGCCCGGACGATCAACGGCACGTTCGTGGTCGACGGCGCCCCCGTCGACCTGACCCTCTCGTTCGCGGCCGCGGCCTACTCCGTCACGTTCCAGGAGCGCGGCCTCGTCGCCGCCGCTCCCTGGTGGGCGAACGTCACCGGGGTCGCGAACCTGTCCTCGACAGCGGTGACCATCGGCTTCACGTTGGTCAACGGGACCTACGCGTTCTCGGCCGGTGGCCCGGCGGGCACTATGGCGGCCCCCTCGACGGGCCACCTCACGATCGCCGGCGCCGCCGTGATCGAGGCGGTCAACTTCACCTCGGCGAGCGGAACGGTGCCGGCGCTCGTGGTCGTCGGCTTCGCGGCGACTCCCGATCCCGTCGTCGCCACCGAGGCGACCAATTTCACGGTGACCGTCTCGGGCGGGGTGACCCCGTACTCGTTCTCCTACACCGACCTACCGGGCGGCTGCGTCGGCGCGAACGCCCCCCGCCTCGACTGTCGGCCGAGCGGCCCCGGCGCGTTCGACGTCTTCGTGACCGTGCGGGATCCGGCGGGCCAGGTGACGACCGCGAACACGTCCCTCACCGTCCTCAATCAGACGCCGTGCGCGTGCGAATCGATCGCCACGCCGCAGGGTCCCGCACCGACCTGGGGGACGTGGGAGGTCGCCCTCCTCCTCGTCGGAGGGGTCGCGCTGGGGCTCGTGATCGCGGTCGTGGCCCTCCGGCGACGGCGCCGGCAACCCCCACCGACCGGCTCCCACCCGCAGGGCGAGCACGAGGAGACTCCTTGGCCGGACGGGGCGGGGGAGCTGGTCGACGCGGACCCCGGCGGCGCGAGCGGCTGACCCCGGGCCGCCGCGTGCCTCGAGGGGCCGGACCCGCCTACGAGAGCCGAAGGACGGCAGGCCCCGCATCCGTTATAAATACCGAATGGTGCGTAAATTCGATGGCCACCGCCGCGAGCGAGTTCGGGGCCTGGGTCACCGACCGGACCGTCGACGAGCTCTCCGCATCGCTTCAGGACCCGGCACCGGTCGCTGCCCGCCGGCGCGAGGCGCTTCGGCGCTTCCGCGAGCTCCCCCTCGAGCCGAACCCCCTCTACCGCAAGTACGGCTACTTCGCCGGGGTGGACCTCTCCGAGATCCTTCCGGCGCGGCTGGGCGCGCCGGTGATCCCCCCGCCTCCCCAGGAGGGGACCGTGGAGATCCTCCACGACGTCGCCGGTACCCACGTCCGCCTCTCGCCGGAGCTGCGGGACGCCGGGGTGACCGTCACCCCGCTCGTGGCGGTGCTCGCCGAGGGCGAGGCCGCGCGCGCCGCGTTCTTCCGCGGAGAGGAGGAGCCGACCGATCGGCTCTCGGCCCTCACGACGGCGCTCGTCAACCGCGGCTACCGCCTCGAGATCCCCGCCCGCTGTCCGATCCCGGTGCGCGTGAAGGACTCGACGGTCCTCTGCCGCCCGGGCGAGGCGCTCTCGATGCGGCGGTCGGTGAAGGTGGGAGCGGAGAGCCGGCTGCTGTTCTCCGAGGAGATCTTCTCGAAGGCATCGCCCCCGCCCCAGCAACGCCTGGTCGGGTCCTCGACCGACCTCGAGCTCGGCGATGGGGCGCGGGGCGTCTACCTCACGCTGCACGCCCCGGACCCCCGGGCGGTCTCCCTGTTCCAGCGGCACGCGACCTTGGCCCGCGCCGCGCGCCTGACGTGGGCATGGGCCGGGTTCGGCGGGTTCCGCACGAAAGCGCGGAACCTTTCGGTCCTGGTCGGGCCGGGCAGCGCGCTCGAGGACCTCCAGGCGTTCTACGGCGCCGGCGAGACCGCGTACGACAGCGCCGTCCACATCACCCACGTCGGGACCGACACCCAGGGCCAGTCGGTGACCCGCGGGGTCTTCCGCGACAGCGCCCGGGGGATGAGCCGGGGACTCGTGCGCATCGAGAAGGAGGCCCGCAAGACGATCAGCTTCCTCTCCGAGCACGCGATGCTCCTGTCCCGCGGGGCACGCTCGGACACGATCCCGATCCTCGAGATCCTCTGCCGCGACGTGAAGGCGACCCACTCCTCCTCGGTCGCCCCCGTGGACCCGGAGCGGGTGTTCTACCTCGAGTCCCGCGGCATCTCCGAGACCGAGAGCGTCCGCATGATCGCGGAGGGGTTCCTCGCGCACGTGCTCGACCGGGTCCCCGTCGCCGGCCTGCGGGAGACCCTCTACCCCTATCTCGCGGCCCGCTGGGAGGGCCGCTCGGCGATCTGGCTCGACCCCGCCACCCCCTCGCTGCCCCCGCTGTCCTACGGGGGCGCCGACGTGGGTCCGGACTGGCGGTTCGATTCGAAGCTGCGCTGACGCCCCGGCCCCCGACCGGGCCCGGGAGCAGGGGTTATCGCGCCCCGGCACGTGGGGACGGGCGCATGCCGCTCGTCCTCGACCCCGCGCGCCACGCCGGCGACCGCCTGGTGGAGATGGAGCGATCGTTCCGCGAGGACCTCACGGGCACGCTCGAGCTCGTCCGTCAGCCCCGGGGACGCGTCCTCGACCCGATGAGCCTGCGGACGGCGGAGGAACTGCTCACGACGACGCTCGCGCTCAGCGAGGCGCTCGCCGCCGATGGGTCCGACCCCGCCCGGACCGCCGGACTGATCAACGTCCAGTACGCGGTCCTCCTCGCGGCGATCGACCTGGTCAAGAGCCACACCGACGTCCCCCGCGTGCCGGCGGCCCGGCGCTAGCCCGGGAGGTCCCCGACCGCCTATCCGACGGCGCCGGTCATCTCGAGCTGGATGAGCCGGTTGAGCTCGAGGGCATAGTCGACGGGCAGCTCCTTGGCGAACTCCGCGAGGAAGCCCATCAGGATCAGGTGGATCGCGTCCGACTCGTTGAGGCCGCGGCTCATCAGGTAGAAGATCTGCTCCTCGCCGATCTTCCCGACGACCGCCTCGTGGGTGATCGTCGCGTCCTCTTCGTGGATCTCGTTGTAGGGATAGGTATCGGACCGGCTGAGGTCGTCCGGGAGCAGCGCGTCGCACCGGACCGCGGCCTTGACCCCGGTCGCCCCCTTGGCGACATGCAGGAGCCCGCGGTAGCTCGTCTGGCCGCCGCGGATCGCGATCGACTTCGAGACGATCTTGCTCGAGGTCTCCGGTGCCGAGTGCACCGCCTTCGCCCCGCTGTCGATGACCTGGCCCTCGGAGGCGAACGCGACGGAGAGGATGTCGGCCCGGGCCCCGCGGCCGCGCAGGTAGACCGACGGGTACTTCATCGTGATCTTGCTGCCCATGTTGCCGTCGACCCACTCGACGAGCGCGCCCTCCTGGGCGACGGCCCGCTTGGTCACGAGGTTGTAGACGTTCTTCGACCAGTTCTGGACGGTCGTGTAGCGGACCTTGGCGTACGGCTCGGCGACGACCTCGACGACCGCGGCGTGCAACGAGTCCGTCGAGTAGATCGGGGCCGTGCAGCCCTCGATGTAGTGGACCTTCGCCCCGCGGTCGGCCACGATGAGCGTCCGCTCGAACTGGCCGACGTTCTTCGCGTTGATGCGGAAGTACGCCTGCAGGGGGATCCCCGCGTCGACCCCGGGCGGTACGTAGACGAAGCTCCCGCCGGACCAGACGGCCGAGTTCAGCGCCGAGAACTTGTTGTCGTTGTACGGCACGACCTTGCCGAAGTACTTGCGGAAGAGGTCGGAGTGCTCCTTGAGGGCCGTGTCGGTGTCGCAGAAGATGACCCCTTTCTTCTGCAGGTCCTCGCGGATCTTGTGGTAGACCGTGCCGCTGTCGTACTGGGCGCCCACGCCCCCGAAGTACTCCCGCTCGGCCTTCGGGATCCCGAGCTTCTCGAAGGTGTTCTTGATGTCGGCGGGAAGGTCGTCCCAGCTGCGCTTGGTCTCTCCCTCGGCGAGCGGGTTCGCGTAGTAGGTGTAGGCCTCGAAGTCGATCTCGTCCAGCGACGGCCCCCAGTCCGGCATCGGCCGGTCGAGGAAGTGGGCGTAGGCGCGCAGCCGATACTCCCGCATCCACTCCGGCTCGTTCTTGAGCGCGGAGATCTGCTCGACGATCCGGCGGCTCAGTCCGCGGTCGGTCCGGACCTTGTACGTCTCGGGGTTCTTGAAGTCGTACCGCGTGTAGTCGAGCGGCGTGACCTCCTGAGCGGTCTGGGCCATGGTTTCCGTCCGACTAATTCCATCACTTGTAGGTATTTAAATGGTAAGTCGCCCCGGCCGCGACATACGGTCCACCCGAGGGCGGCATGCTCCCGATGCCGTCGGCGTGTCGGTCGCTCCGCGACAGCCTACGGCCCCGGCCCGGAAGCCACCGGACCGGGCTCGTCCGTGAACCCGTGGATCCGCTCACGCCGGCGCTCCTCCGGGGTGGCCCAGATCGTCGGGAGCCGGGCGAGCGCCCGCAGGGCGAGCAGCCCGATCGCGGCCACGCAGAGCAGGAGGAGGACCAGCCCCTCCTGGCTCGTCAGCCAGCCGACCGGGACCACGACCCGGTACAGGCCGTAGCTCACGATGAGGCCGTCGACGGCCATCACGAGCCGCGAGAAGAAGTCCCGCGAGAGGCTCTGGAGGAGGAGCGTTCCGAGCGGCACGCCGAGGACGACGGGGAGGAGCAGGACCGGAACGAGGCCGACGGAGGCCGGAGTGAACAGCCCGAGGGCGAGGTAGCTCACCGAGGTGAAGCTCGCCTCCGCGACCCGGATCTGGGCCATCGTGCAACGGAACTCGGACTTCGCGAGGCCCTGGTTGCGCCAGAACAGCGCGAGCGGCGGACCCGAGATCGTGGTGAGCGAGTAGAGGAACCCGATCCCCGCGCCGACGCCGCCGGCGAGCGCGCGCTCCCGGACGATCCTTCGCTGGAACCCCATCAGCTGGAGCAGGGTGAGCGGGAGCAGGGCGGAGTAGACGATGACCCGGACCCCGATCGGGGCGATGAGCAACAGGGCGACGCTGCCGAGGACGACGCCCGGGACGAGCCCCGCGATCACCGGGAGCGCCCGGCGGTACGTCGCGCGGAGGAACCGACGCTCGCGCACGAGCATGACGACGTTGACGCCGAGCTCCACGAGGACGAGGGACGGATTGAGGAGCCGGTTCGTCACCCAGAACAGCGCGATGGGCGTGACGACGGAAGAGAAGCCGTACCCGACCGCGCCGTTGAGGATCGCCGCCGCGAAGGAGGTGAGCAGGAGGCCGATCGTGGTGGGCGAAAGGTCCATCCCGGATGCCTCGGAACGGCCCGCTTTCCTGCCGGCTATCTAAGGCTGACGAGGCTGTGGCGTTCCTCCCGGCGAGCCGAGACGTACGGGAAGGCGCAGGAACCTCACGCGGCGCGCCGGAACAGCGCCTCCGCCTTCGCCAACGCGTCGAGCCAGGCGTCGAGGTCCGCCCGGTCGTTGTAGAGGTACGGGCTCGCCCGGGAGAGCGCCGGCACGCCGAGCCGGTCCATGAGCGGCTGGGCGCAGTGATGCCCGCTGCGGATCGCCACCCCCTCCGCGTCGAGCAGGCTCGCCACGTCGTGGGGATGGACCCCCTCGAGCGCGAACGACAGGACCGCCTCCCGGTCGCGGGAGGTGCGCGGGCCGTAGATCCTCAGCCGCCCCTCGAAGCGGGAGAGCGCCTGCTCCCGCGCGTACTCCTGGAGGTCTCTTTCGTGCGCGGCGAGCTCGTCCCAGCCGATCGATTCCAGGTAATCGAGGGCCCGCGAGAGGCCGTAGGCGCCGGCGATGTTCGGTGTCCCGGGCTCGAAGCGGGCCGGCGGTTCCCGGTAGCTCACCCGGTCGCGATGGACCTCGCGGATCATCTCGCCGCCCCCGAAGGCCGGCCGCAGGCGGTCGAGGAGCTCGCGCCGCCCCCAGAGCACCCCGATCCCCGTCGGGCCCAGCGTCTTGTGGCCGGAGAAGGCGAGCAGGTCGGCGCCCAGGGCCCCGACGTCGACCGGTCGGTGCGGGGCGGACTGGGCCGCGTCCACGACGACGAGCGCCCCCGCGTCGTGGGCTCGGTCGGCGATGGCCCGCACCGGGTTGACCGTCCCGAGGACGTTCGACACGTGGGCGAGCGTCACGACCTTCGCGGGACGCGCGATGAGGCGTTCGACCTCCTCCGGGCGCAGCCGGCCCTCCTCGTCGATGTCGACGAACTCGAGCTCGATGCCGCGGTCCTCGCGCAGGAAGTGCCAGGGCACGATGTTGGAGTGATGCTCCATCACCGTCGTGACGACCCGGTCGCCGCGTCGAAGCATCGAGCGGCCCAGGCTCACGGCGACGGCGTTGAGCGCCTCCGTGGTCCCGCGGACGAAGACGATCTCGCTCGGGTCGCGGGCGTGGAGGAACCGGGCGGCCCGCTCGCGCGCGGCCTCGTAGGCGTCCGTCGCCTCCTCGCTCAGGGCGTAGACGCCCCGGTGGACGTTCGCGTTCAGGCGGGAGTAGAACTCGCCCTCGGCGTCGATGACGGCCTTCGGCTTCTGGCTGGTCGCGGCCGAATCGAGGTAGACGAGGCGCTTGCCGTGGAAGGTCCGGCCGAGGATCGGAAAGTCCGCCCGCCGCCGTGCGACGTCCATCTCGGACGGGCGGGAGGGCGCGGGGGGCTTAACTGCTCGTGCGCGCGCCGACCTTGACCCAGTCGTAGCCCTTCGCCTCGAGCTCGAGCGCCAGCTCGCGGCCGCCGGAGAGGGCGACGACCCCGTCGACCATCACGTGGACCCGGTCGGGGTGCAGGTACTGGAGGATGCGCTGGTAGTGCGTGATCACGAGGATGCCCGCCTCGGCGCGGTGGAGCTTCGCGACGGTCTCGCCGACGGCGCGCACCGCATCGATGTCGAGGCCGCTGTCCGGCTCGTCCAGGATCGCGAAGGTCGGCCGGAGGGTCGCCATCTGCAGGATCTCCGCGCGCTTCTTTTCGCCGCCGGAGAACCCCTCGTTGAGCGAGCGCTTCAGGAACCCCTCGTCCATCCCCAGATAGCCGAGATGCTTCGTGAGATCCTTGCCGAACCCTTCGGCATCGGCGGTCTCGGGAGTGTGCCGCTGCATGTGCGCGGTCCATAGGAACTTCGATAGGGACAGCCCCGAGACCTCCTGGGGATACTGGAAGCCGAGGAACAGCCCCGCCCGGGAGCGCTGGTCGACGCTCATGGAGAGCAGGTCCTTTCCATCGAGCAGCGCGGTCCCCTTCGTGACCTTGTACTTCGGGTGGCCCATCAGCGCATAGGCCAGCGTGCTCTTTCCGGAGCCGTTCGGACCCATGAGGGCCGTGAGCTCGCCCGAGTTGAGGGCGAGGGTGACGCCCTTGAGGATCTCCTTCCCCGCGACCTCGGCATGGAGGTCCTTCACCACCAGCGTATGCGCGGGGGTCGAGGCGCCGGTCATCGTCCTTCGACCTCGACCACCCGATATAGTTATTTAAGCATGGCGCGGTGTCTAAAATCCGAACGGGCTCTCCGGAGGAGGAAGTCGCACGTGAGCTCGATGGAGCTGCGCATCGGGGAGGGCACCCGGGGTCGCATCATCGAGGAGCTCGCGATCGCCCCGAGGACCGCCCGCGATCTCGCCAAGACCCTCGGGATCCAGGAAAGCGCCGCCCGGGGGCACCTCGACCGCCTCGAGGAGCGGGGCTTGGTCGTCCCGTCCTTCCGGCGGGAGGGGGTCGGTCGCCCCCGAAAACGCTACCTCCTCACTCCCGAGGGCCACGAACTGTTCCCCCGCCGATACGAGATGCTGCTCGACTCCGTGGTGGAGGAGCTCCTCCAGCGCGAAGGGGAAGGTTACGCGGCCGTCCTGTTCGCCGAGGCCGCCCGCCGCATGGCCCGGCAGATCGCCGCCCAGGTCCCGACGGGCAAGTCCGCAACGGACCGGGCGAAGGCGCTCGCGGAGGCGCTCAACGACCTCGGTTTCCGGGCCACCGTCGAACCGGGCGACCGCGGCGCGCTGCGGATCGTCCGCACGAACTGCGTCTTCCGCCACAACGCGCTCACGCACCCCTATCTCCTCTGCGACGTCTTCGATAAGCACCTGACCGAGGAGCTTCTCGGCCAGGTCGGCCTCGATATCGAGGATTCGATCGGTCGAGGGGGGGCGCGATGCTCGCACCTGATCCAGCTGCGCTAATCGGACCGGGGGCGGGACCGGTCTCCGACCGGGGCGGACCCATCGGGGGGGGTCTAGGGGTGGACCGGGTGTTCCTCGGCGAGGGTGCCGCCAGAGACATCGCCGACCACGGGCGACGGGCGTACCCCGAGGAAGCCTGCGGGTTCCTCGTGGGGCCGCTGCCCCGTGACGGCCGCGGGCGCCACGTCGAACGGATCCGGCCGACCACGAACGCAGCGGTCGCGGACCGAAGCCGCCGCTATCGCATCGTCCCCGCCGACCTTCACGCCACCGAAAGGACGCTCGCCCGCTCCGGCGCGTCCGTCCTGGGCTTCTACCACTCGCATCCCGACCGGCCGGCGCGTCCCTCCGCGTACGACGAGCGGCGCGCGTGGACCGGCTACTGCTACCTGATCCTGGCCGTAGGGGCGAGCGGGGCGGGCGAACTGGCCGCGTTCGAGCTCGACGGGGCGACCGGACGGTTCCGCGCGCTGTCGCTAGGCGATCCACGCGCGGGGTACGCCGGGGAACCTGCGACGCCCGCCTCCGCCGCCGAGGGCGCGTATCGGACCGTCGGGGTCTCGGAGGAGCCGTGAACGGGATCACGGTCGAGGTCCCCGGCGGGTTGCTCGGGTCGTCGGGAGGCAAGGCTCGCCTCACCGTGCGTGGTTCGACCGTGCGCGAGGTGCTCGACCGGTGCGTGGAGGAACACCCCGGCCTGCGCCGGTACCTTTTCGACCCGGACGGCGAGCTGCGTTCGTTCGTCTCGCTTTACGTGAACGACACCGACACCCGGGATCGGGAAGGTCTGGCCACCCCCCTGGACGAAGGGGACACCGTGGCGATCGTCCCGGCGATCTCCGGCGGCTCGGCCGAGCCATCGGAGGCGCCCTCCGACCCGCCCACGGCGCTCCCGCTCAGTCGGGAGGAACTGCGGCGCTACAGCCGCCACCTGATCCTCTCCGAGGTCGGCGTGGCCGGCCAGAAGCGGCTGAGGGAGTCCCGGGTCCTGGTGGTCGGGGCCGGCGGGCTCGGCGCGCCGGTCACCCTCTACCTCGCCGCGGCCGGGGTCGGCGAGATCGGGCTCGTGGACTTCGACCGGGTCGAGGCCTCCAATCTCCAGCGCCAGGTCCTCTACGCCACCTCGCAGATCGGCCGGCCGAAGATCGAGGCGGCGAGGGAGCGGCTCGAGGACCTCAACCCCGGGGTCACGGTCCGCCCCTACCCCGAGAAGCTGGATCGGACGAATGCGCTCGGCATCCTCCGCGACTACGACGTGGTGGTCGATGGGACGGACAATTTCCCGACCCGGTACCTGGTCAACGACGCCTGCGTCCTGCTGGGAAAGCCGGACGTCTTCGGCTCCGTCTACCGGTTCGAGGGGCAGGCGAGCGTGTTCGATGCCCGGCGCGGACCGTGCTATCGCTGCCTGTACTCCGAGCCGCCGCCGCCCGGTCTCGTCCCGTCGTGCGCGGAGGGCGGCGTGCTCGGCGTCCTTCCCGGTCTCATCGGCCTCGTCCAGGCGACGGAGGCGGTCAAGCTGCTCCTCGGAATCGGCGAGCCGCTCGTCGGACGACTGATGCTGTTCGACGCGCTCGGAATGCAGTTCCGGGAGCTGCGGCTGAAGAAGAACCCCGACTGCGTGCTCTGCGGTCCCCGGGCCACCCAGACGGAGCTCATCGACTACCCCGCCTTCTGCGGTGTGGTCCCCGAGGAACGCACCGCGACGCTTCCGGAGATCTCGGCCGAGGGACTGGCGGCCGAGCTGCGCGGGAGCGAACCGCCGCTCCTCGTGGACGTGCGCGAACCGGGCGAGTGGGCCATCGCCCACCTTCCCGGCGCGCGCCTGATCCCGCGCGCCCAGCTGGCCGAGCGGGTCACGGAGCTCGCCGCCGCTCCGGCGATCGTGGTCTACTGCAAGTCCGGAGGGCGCTCGGCCCTGGCCCAGCGCCTCCTCCTCGAGCTCGGGTTCGACCGGGTGCGAAATCTCCGGGGGGGCCTCGACGCCTGGGCGCGAGAGGTCGACCCGACGATGCCGCAGTACTGACGGCGCCGTGCGACCCGTCGGGGCCTCCACATCCTTTATCATGGAGGAATCCCCATGCGGTCGCGGAGCATGGGCACCCCGAGACGGCGAGGTGGACCCACCGCTTCCCTGCGGGGGGTCCGGCGGGCGCCGCTGCTTCTGGCGGTGGCCCTCCTCCTTCTGCCGCTCGTCTCCGCGGCGCCGGTCGGGGGCGCGACCCTGCCCCGCTCCCCGACGCCGACCGCGACCACCGTCACGGCCACGGTCACCGTGCAGGGTCAGCCGACCGCACCGGCGACGAGCGTGGCCTCGGCGATCTCCACGACGCTGAACGGGCCGCTCCCGATCATCTACACGTGGCAGGCGAGCGGTCCGGCGGGCACCCTCGCGACGATCTCCACGGCCCGGCTGCAGCTCTACGTCTTCGGGGTGGCCCTCAACTCCGTCGAGGTGGACATCACCAATCCCCAGGCGGCGGCGAACGGCACGGTGACGATGCTGGCCGATTTCACCTACGCCCACTACGTGATCGGCGGGGTCTACCAGATGGAGGCGACCCTCCTCGCGGCCGGCGGGGCCACGGCGTACACGGAGTGGTTCTACCTCCGCCTCACGACCCCGTACGACGTGAACGTCGCAACGGTCGTCGCGGGACTGCTGATCATCTGGGAGATCTACACGATCGCCGAGCTCGGGAGCGTTCGGGCGGTGCTGCGTCATCGCGAGGCCGCCGCCCCCCGGCCCTCGCCGCCGAAGGGGGAGTGAGCGTGGGCGACGGGACCAAGGGAGCGGCGAGCGGCGGGATCGCCGGCCTAGATCGGAA
>JAKAOB010000030.1:18236-20242 GCA_021812305.1 Thermoplasmata archaeon | reverse complement strand
TCTAGGTCCAGGAAGAGCTCGATACCAGCCGCGGGAGGACCGCCGCCCGACGGGCCACCGACTCGAGGAACGGCATCGCGGGTTGGCCGTCGAACGTGGGGACGAATCGGGGGTGGCGCAGAGTATCCCCCACGATGACGATGAGGTTTCGGGGCATGGGGGGGTTCCGGGCGAAAGCTCCCTGTTAGGGGGTATTAGCCTTTGCGTAACGGACCCACTCGCGCCCAGCGGGTGAGCCGGTGGCTCGGGACGAGGCGGCCCCCCGCGAGACGGGCGCGCAACCTTTACGAGCCCCCCGGCTCCCGCGCGCGCAATGGCTCGGGCCTCGGACCCGTCGGAGCCCGGTGCGGAGCCGCCGGCCGGCGGACCGGTCGGGACGCCCGCGGACGGGCCGTGGAGCTACCGCGGGGGGCGACGCCGCCGGCCGAGCTTCCTTGTGGTCGTCATGGACTGCGTCCGGGCGTCCGACTTTCCGGGCGGGGCCGTAGGGGTCGCGGGCCTGCCGACCATCGAGGCGCTCCGGCACGAGTCCATCGTCTTCGAGCGGGCCGCGAGCGTGGCTCCCTGGACCATCCCGGCCCACGCAAGCCTTTTCACCGGCCGGTATCCGTGGGAGCACCGGGCCCACGCCAAGGGTCGCCTCCAGCTCGATGAGGCGGCCCCCCGCCTGCCGTCGCTCCTCCGCCCCTACGGGTACCGTTCGCTCCTCCTCTCCGCCAACCCGCTCCTCAGCCCCGCGTTCGGTCTCACGGCCGGCTTCGACGCCGCCGCATGGTCGGAGTGGTGGGAGCCGTACGTCCGCATGACCCCGAGCTCCCACCGGCCGAGGGAGCTCGGCGAGCGGCGAGCGCCCGCCCCGTCGGTGTTCCAGCGGATCCACGACAGCCCGCTCGTCGGGCTCCTTCACCGGTCCGCCGACGTCGTCTACCGGCACCCGTTCCTCGTGGACGGCGCGAACCGGTTCCTCCAGCGGCTGCTCTTCCCGCGGGACCCGTCGTACGCACCGGTCGCCGGGTGGATCGAACCGACGTTCGACGCGTGGCTCCGCAGCCTTCCCCCGGACGCGCCGTACTTCACCGTCGTGAACCTCCTCGACGCCCACGAGCCGTACTTCGCGGACCCGGAGGTCGTTCGCTCCCTCCGCGACTACCTCCGCTACGTCCGTACCCCGCAGGACCGGCCCTCGGTCATCTCCGGCCGGTGGGCGCCCACTCCGACCGAGCTCGACCTGATCCGGCGGCTCTACCGCGCGAGCCTCAAGGTCGTGGACCAACGGCTGTCGGCCCTCATCGACATCCTGCGCCGGTCGGGACGATGGGACGACACCTACCTCATCCTGACCAGCGATCACGGCCAGGCGTTCGGTGAGCACGGGACGATGTTCCACATGCACCGGGCCGATGAACCGCTCCTGCGCATCCCCCTCTGGGTCCGCGCGCCGGGCGGTCGGGGCGGCGGGGCGACGGCCGTCGGCTGGGCGAGCCTGGTGGACATCGCCCCGACGGTCCTCGCCGCGGCCGGGGCGATCGACCTGGGCGGCTGCTCCGGCGTGCCGCTCTCGCTCCTGGAACGGGCGGAGCGACCCGACCCGCTTCCGGCGATGGCGGACGGCCTCGCCCTCGACCAGGAACGGCGGCAGCTGACCGAGGAGCGTCAGCGATGGGTCGACCGCGTATGGGCGGCCGCGTACCGGGGCGACCTCAAGGTGGTCTTCAACATCTCCGATGGGGCTCTCACGGCCTTCAATATCCGGGACGATCCGGCCGAGACCCACGACCTCTGGTCGGAGGGGGATCCACGGCTGGCGCCGCTCGCGGCCGAGGCGCGGCGCGTGGCGTCCGAGCTCGGGAGCGGCGCCGCCGCGGAGCGCAGCGACGACGTCGAGGAGCGCCTGCGCTCCTGGGGCTACATCTAGGCGAGAGTTTGGTAGTTTAAGTACTGCCTGACGGGGGCCCTCGGCCGCCGTCCCCGATTCTGCCGATCGCCCGCCGGCGGCCCCCTTCCTC
>JAKAOB010000030.1:0-18226 GCA_021812305.1 Thermoplasmata archaeon | reverse complement strand
CGTCGAGGAGCGCCTGCGCTCCTGGGGCTACATCTAGGACCGGGAACGACGGCCGTCGGGCCCAGTTCGGCTTATGATGCGCGGCGGATAGCCACCCCGGACGGCAGGTCGGAGCGGTGGAGCGGTCGCGCGCGTGGGTGGTCATCGCCGCCGTCGCCGCGGCCCTGATCGTGGTCGTTGCGGGGCTCTTCATCCTCCGACCGTTCCACTTCGGCCCCGGGGGCGGCGGGTCGACCTACGGCGGCCAGATCATCTCGTATACGTCGTCCGTCGACCAGACCGCGCTGAGCTACTACGAGTGGCTTCCGAACGGCTACGACCCGAACTCCACGTACCCGCTCGCGGTGTTCCTGCACGGGCTGGCCCAGGCGGGCAACGAGCTCCTCACCAACAGTGGCGGTCCGGGGATCATCCAGGCGGCCCAGTCCGACGGGTACATCCTCATCTCGATCAACACCCGGACGAACGACGGCTTCTACGTGAACTCCCCGTACTCCGGTCCCCAGCAGCAGGACGTCGTCGACGCGGTCCACCACGAGGAGGCGCTGCGCCACATCGGCAAGCTCTACGTCTTCGGGACCAGCATGGGATCCGTCGGCAGCCTGTCGCTCGGGCTGAACCATGTGCTCCCCGTCGCGGGCATCGGCGCCATCAACTCCTGCACCGACGCCTTCGAGGCGATCGAGTGGCGCATCCAGATCGGGCTCACCCCCGAGCTGGCCGAGATCCAGAGCGTGACGGGCGGGAAGCTGCCCGGCCAGTCCGCCTTTGCGACGGCGCTCACCTACTACATGAGCCCGGCGCGCTTTTACCCCCACAACTTCAGCGGCATCCCGTTCTACATCGTCCAGGGCGGCAACGACAACCGTTGTCCGAACAATCCGAACTTCACGGCGTGGCAGAACGCGAACGACACCGTCCTGACCTCGACCTGCACCTCGGTCCCTTCGCTCGCGGAGCCGCCGAACTGCACGACGCCGCTCGCCGATCTGAGCGCGGCCGATCCCTCCCAGTACCACTGGCGCTTCGTCTACGTCCCCCGCGGGCCGCACAACCTGAACATCATGAACGGGCCGGACATGTTCGCCTACTTCTCCGGACGCGTGCCCGACGGCCTGGTCTGGGCCTCGCCGGGCGGAACGCCGTACCCTCCCCCGTAGGCTTCGGACCGGGCCCGGCCGGCGCGCCGCCGGTACGCCCGCAGCGTCCCCCGGCGATTCTTCGCCCCGGTTCGTCCCGCGCCGCTCGTTGACCCCGCGGACTGCGTCGGCGCGCCCCGTCCTGCGGAGACGCATACATGCGCATTTATACGCAGTGTCGGGCTCGGGAGCCCGTCGTGGACGCGGCCGTCCACGGCCCCCGAGGGGGGGTCCGATGGCAAAGGTACCAGGCCGAGTATGGGTGAGCGTAGCCGTCTGTCTGATCGTCGCCGTGCCCGTGGGGGCGCTGATCGCCCCGGGCCTCGCCGACGCTTCGGCGTCGGGAGGGGATCCGGGGGTGAGCGGTGCCTTGTCGACCGTCGCCGCGACCCTCAAGCTGGGGAACGGCGAAGGGAGCCACGGGGGGAGCCCGTTCTACGCGGTCGTCCTGACCGACGACGGGACGCCCGTCCGGTCCCTGGTCGCCCTGGGGGCGTACCTGAACTCGACCCCGTTCACCTGGATCCGCTTCGGCGGGGACGGGGCGGCCTACGACCCCACGACCTCGACGAACTACGTGCCGCCGCCGTCGGGCAACGGGACGTACCTGGCCGTCCACACCCTGCTCTGGAATCTTCAATGGTTCCGTAGCTGGTGCTACTCCACGACGCCCCACTGCTCCTGGCTGGGCTACCTTCCGGGCGAGGAGAACAACACCCAGGCCGCCGTGCACACGGCCGAGTGGTACCACAACGTCCTGCACTTCGTCCCGACCTACTGGGAGTTCGGCAACGAGCCGAACGCCTGGACCCACTTCGGAAAGAACCTCACCCGTTGGTCGACGAGCGATCGCAGCGCCCCGACGGGCGCCGGCTACGCCACGATGGTCCACGACTACATGGCCGCGGTCCACGCGGTGTTCCCCAGCGACCGGTTCATCGGGATCGAGGCGTCCTGCGCGTGCAACTCCGCGCTCGTGAGCGACACCGTCGCGATGGACGGCGCCGGTCTGAGCGGCGTGGCGTACCACAGCTACCCGACGCAGGCCGGTTCGACGACCACGCTGACGAAGTTCTACGGTCTGCTCGCGTCGCTGTCGAACCTGACGCACACCGTCGCGCAGTTCCGTGGGAACGTGGCCGGTGCCTGCCGCACCTGCCGCGCGCTTCCCATCGAGCTCGGGGAGTACCAGGCGGGCCCGTTCTACGCGTTCAGCCCGCTCGCGGCGACCTACGCGGGGGCCCCGTTCATCGTCGGCTCGGTCATCGAGGCGATCGGCGCGAACGTCTCGCAGTTCACGGTGTTCGACTCGAACTCGCTGTTCGACCTGGCCACCGGCCGACCGACGTTCGAGGGGCTCGCGTACCAGCGGATCCTCGAGAACCTGACGATGGGGACCGACACCTCCGTCCAGGTCAAGGCGTCCGGGACCTCCGGCGTCTGGGCGCTCCTCACCGCGAACGGCACGAAGCGCTCGCTCCTGATCGTGAACACGAACACCGCGACCTCGCTGACGGTCTCGATCCCGCCCGGCGTGTTCGCGACGGGAGGCCCGGGCAGCTACTGGCAGTGGGCCGCCACCGGCCTCGTTCCGACGGCCCGCACCACGACGGCGCTCCCGTCCAGCTATTCGGTGTCCGCGCAGGGGATCCTGTTGCTGACCGTGTGAGCGCGCGGGCCTCAGCCGACGTCGAGGAGCAGAACCCCTTCCGCCGGCACGCGGTAGGTGGACGGCAGCGCCCCGGTGACGGACGCGACCGTCGGGAGCGCCGCCGACGGGTCCCAGGAGTAGACCGTCCCTCCCCCCGCGACCGGAAAGCCGCTCCCCGTCAGGTTGAGCTCGACGTTGACGGAGGGGTTGGCGTTCACCACGAAGAGCGACGTGCGCGAGCCGTTGACGGTCTCGAGCGCGTAGACCTGGGCCGGCGCGCCCGGCAGGCTGGCGCTGACCACCGTGCCCTGGGTGAGGTTCTCGAGGAAGACCGAATAGAGATAGTACGTCGGCCGCGGCGTCTCGCCCTCGAGCAGCCCGAAGCCCGGCCCGGGCGTGGAGAGCGTGAAGTACGTCACCTGGGGGACGCCCTCCTCCATGGCGAGCAGCAGGCCGGCGCCGATGTACGGGACGTTCGGGTAACCCGCGAGGTACGGTGCGTATCCCCCGCCGAGGGCGCTGTTGAACTCCCCGGCGATCAGTCGGACCCCGCAGGCGCACGCGGCGTCGATCGTCTGCTGGGCGGACGGGTAGCCGAGCGGGAACGCCGTCGAGCGCGTCAGCGAACCGAAGAAGTCCGTGAGGGAGGCGCCGGTGGCCCCGTTCCCGCCCGGATACGGGTGGTACGCGACGAACGCGAGGTTCGGGCCGTTGATCTGGGCGACCGGGGCGATCCACTGCGACGCTTCGACCGAGTCGCCGCCGGCGGACTGGATGCCGACGAACTGGGCGGTCGGGTCGACGGTCCGGATCGCCGAGATGTAGCGCTGGACCTCGAGCGCGTACTCGGTCGGGGTCACGTGGGAGGCGTCCGAGCTCCGCCAATCGACCCACGGCTCGTTGAAGTGGTTCCAGGTCTGCGGCTCGTTCCCGACGGACCAGTACGCCGGGCGGAAGCCGAGGGTCTGTTCGATGTACGTGACCGTCGCCACCGCGATCCGGGTGTCGTTGATCTCACCAGGGACCGCGAGCGAGGCCCGGCAGTGGACCGCCCGGCAGAAGGCGATGAAGGAGGAGATGTTGTCCGGTCCGATCGGTCCGGCGATCCCGTTGTCGTTGTACTGGACCCCGGTCGTGAGGTTGACGTACTCCCCCTGGGGCCCCCAGCGGAAGACGGTGAGCGGGGTCCGCTCCACCAGCGACTGCGTGACCGGGGAGCTCAGGAAATCGGACTGCGCGCTCACCGCAAAGAAGCCCGGTCCGACCGTCCCGACGCCGGCGCCCGGCCGGAGCGTCGCGTTGACCGTCGGGAGCGGGCCGCCGGGCGGGGCGGACGGAAGCAGCGCGATCGCGGCCACGATCACGGCCACGACACTCCCCACGGCGGCCACGGTGAGCACGAGCCGGCGGCGCGGCCTCAGGTAGCGGTGGATCCGCCCCAGCATCGTCGCATCGAGTTCGCAGCTCCCTATGAAGGCCGGCCCCCAGTCGAACCGCGGGATCGCCCGGTCCGCACTCCCTCTCACCGAGAGAGCCGGGCCGAAGAGTACATATACGGAACCCGGCTGAAAAAGGCCGTTCCGGGGGAGGTCGGACCCCAATCGATGGCCACAGGACCCCTGGGCCCCCTTGCGCGCGGCCGGGCCGCTCCCCGAGGAGAACGGGCCGGTCGTTCGGCCCGGGTGCCGTGACGGCACCCACGTCGCCTCCTGGGTCCGGGGAGGTCCCGTCGTCCTTCCCTCGTCGGCTCTGGGCGCGGATCGTGGCGTGGTACCGCACCGTTCCCAGCCCGCTGAGCCCGATACCGGTCGACCGCCGCCACCGGTCCGGGCTCCCCAGCGGCCCCACCCGCTACGAGCGCTGGTGGACGCTGGCCGGATTCGCCGTCGGTCTTGCGTTCGGCCTGTTCTTCCTCTACTACATGCTGCAGGCCCCGGTCCCCCCGGGAGGGGACCCGGGGGAGTGGACGGCCGGAGCGGCCCACGCCGTCGGCCTCCCGTACGCGAGCTGGTACGCGAACTCCGCGAGCCCGCCGCTCCTCGGGCCGTTCCTCGGTTGGGAGATGCTCCTCGCCCACGGGCCGCTCGGGGGCGCGCTGCTGTTCGTGGTCTCGAACTCGATGCTGCTCGGCGGCACGACCTACTACGCCGCCCGCGCCCTCGTCCAGCGCCCCTTCACGGCCCTCGCCGCGACGACGTTCATCCTCGCGGACCCGGCGATCATCAGCCTCTACTTCTCCGGGGCCTACCAGTTCCTCTTCGCCTGGGTCTTCCTCAACCTCACGATCGCCTTCGCCGTCCGCTACATCCGCTCCCACCGTCGCTACCACCTGATCGCCATGGCGATCTCCGGCTCGGCGGCCCTCCTCACCCATCCCGCGATGTTCGCGGAGGTGCCGGCGTTCCTCGTCTTCCTCGGCGCCGTCCTCCTGATGGCGGGTCAGTTGCCGAAGGAGCTCATCACCACCTGGACCGGGCGACTGTCCGTGGGGCTGGTCGCCGGGGTCGCCCTGTTCTGGTACGAGGTCGTCCCGCACCTCGGCCTCCACCAGAACAACATCGCCGGTACGGGGGCGTACTTCTCGCAGATCTCGACGACCCTCGGGTCGATCTGGATCAAGATCTACGGACCGTTCGATCCGACGTACCGCCTCGATTCTTCCACGAGCTTCGAGCTCCTCGTCCTCGTCAGCGTCCTCGTCCCGCTGGCGTTCGTGGCCGCGCGCTTTTTCCGCCCCCAGTGGCTGACGCTCCCGGCCGTCACGCTCGGGGTCTGGACCATCTCCATCACGGCGACCGCCGCGGTCCTCTGGTGGCGGGAGATCATCACCCCGTACGTCCGGTTCGGGGAGATCCTCGTCTTCCCGGTGTTCATCACGGGGGCCGTGGCGATCGAAGCGGTCCTCGAGTACGTGGCCTCCGTCCGGCCCGCTCCCGACCGGCCCGGGGTCGCGCCCAAGCCGCGAACGCTGGTCTGGCGGCACCTCAAGGGCTCGGCCCGGGCGCGCACCGTGGTCCCGCTGGCGGTCGTCGCCGTCGTGGTGCTCGGCCTCGGCTACTTCATGGACATCCAGACGAACCCGTTGACCGCCCACTACGAATCCGGTGGGACGAAGGTCGCCCACAACCAGAGCATGCTGGACGCGATGGACGTGATCGGCCGATCGAACATCACCGGCAGCGTCCTGACGGTCTCCCACGTCACGAGCTGGGGGCGCGCCCTGACCCAACGCAACGTCATCGCGCCGTTCCAGCCGGGCTACGCGCTCAACGAGCCGCACATCGTCGTGGAGGAGGAGGTGGCGTTCGCGCTGTCGGCGCGCTGGGCCGTCACGAACAACTACGCCGCCGCGACGGTCAGCGGCAACGACTCGGCGTTCCTGAGCGGCACGCCGACGATCCAGCTCTCCTACTTCGGGAGCTTCGTCCCGGTCATGCAGGTGGTGCCGCAGTCGCTCGCGGTCAGCCTGGCCGACGGGTCCGTCGTCACGTTCTACCAGGGCAACCGCTCGCTCGCCCCCACGGTGATCCCGCCCGCCCCGGGGGGCTCGACGCTCACCCTCGTGTTCGAATCCCGCGGCGTCCGTCTCCTCGAGAACGTCACCGCCGTCCCGGGCACCCGGTCGCTCGCGCTCAACTTCACGGCGGAGGCGGTCACCTCGGCCGCGATCGAGAGCCTCTCCGCCCGCATCCAGAGCCCGCCCAAGAGCGGCGGCGCGGAGGTCAACGTGACCGGCCCGGGCACGTTCAGCTGGTTCAGCCCGCGGGTCAAGGGCGGGCTCGGGGTCACCGACGCCCGGGTGACGCCCGCCTCGGCGCTGACCTATCTCGGCCACGTCGCGAACAACTCAACGCGGCCCGCGATCGCGACGTTCTCCGTCAATTCGAGCGTCACGGGAGGGTCGTCCGCGCTGGGCTTCGCCCTCGGGCTCACCATGCCGCTGACCGAGAACTTCATCACGGCCCTTCCGTCGTACCTCTACGCGCCGGCCATCTGGCAGCAGCTCTCGGCGAGCTTCTTCCTCTCGGAGGGGTCGGGGGCGCGCGGCCCGTTCGCGGCGCTGATCCCGAACCTGCTCGCGTACCTCGAGGGGGAGTACGGCGCCACCTTCTACTGGACGAACAACGACTGGACGATCCTCCTGCTGCCCACGGCGGCGTAGGCGCTCGCCGTCGGCGGCCCCCGGATCCGCTCCGGTCGGACCCGGAACGACCTCCACCGCCGGGGACGACGCGCTCCCGGCGCGCAGGTCAATCCGGTTAGACTAAGTCAATATATGGGGAAGAAACGGCGAACTCCGCCTCAGTGACACCCGCGAAAGGGCTGCGGAACGGCCGTACCGGGACCTTCGGGCCCCCGCGGCCGCGCCCCCTTCGCGCACCGGTCGCCGCACCGGTGAGGGGCCTGCGGACACCGTGCCCGGACCTCGGGGGGGTCGTCGGCAGTACGAGGTAACCAACATGGGGGATCAGGGGGCCGAGGCCGAGCGGGACATGTTCTTCGACGAGAAGGAGGGGGCGCTCTTCCCGAAGGTGCGCTGGCTCACGCCGCGCCGGCTCGCGTTCTTCCTTCTGTTCTGGGTGACCGTCTTCTTCGCCGGCACGATCTTCGTCAACAACCCGTTCACCGGCTCGTCGTTCGCGACCGCCTGGGATCTCGGAGCCGGCTCGCCGAACTACTACTGGGTCGTGATGTACCTCCACGGGCTCAACACCGGCCTCGTGGGTCTCGCCGCCCTCGTCGCGTGCGACGTCTTCCGCCTCCCGTCCGTCCACGTCCGCCGAGGGATCCTCGCCGGCGTGCTCGTGGCGGGGATCCTCTCCCCCCTCGGAGCGCTGTTCAACACGTCCGCTCCGTGGACGAACGCGGGGCTCTGGATCCAGGTCACGGCGTTCCTGGCCCTGGACGAGATCGTCCTCCTGTTCCTCTGGGGGATGCTCTCGATCTGGCGGGAGGGCTCGCCCCGGAGCCGGACGTTCCCGTTCATCACCGCGTCGATCACGGGGGGCGTCATGCTCGTCGCGGCGCTCATGGGTCATCTCGCCGGCGTCATCCTCGGATTCGGCGACAATCCGACCTTGCTCGGACAGTACGCCTCCCAGGAGATGGGCCTCTCGCTCAACGACTGGGCGGCGGCGCTCATCGGGGCGCACTCCTACCTGATGATCACCGCGGTCCCCGCCGGCGTCATGGCGCTGGCCGCCGCCCGGTTCGGCTACTACCGCCTGGCGGGCCGCACCAAGATGATGGCCCAGCTGGGCTTCGCGCTGGTCTGCATCGACCTGGTCGCCCAGACCGGAATGGGACTTCTCCTCGGGTTCTCCAGCTGGCCGGGCAATCTCCCGTCCCAGATCTCGGCGCTGCCGGGGGTTCCGAACTTCCTCGCGCTCAACGATGCGGCCAACTTCGTCTTCCTGGTCCTGGGCGGAGTCCTGCTCCTGGCCGCCCTGGTGATCGGGACCGGCCGGCCGACCGGCCGGCAGGAGCTTCGGGGCCTGCCGCTGCGCGCCCTGCCGCTGCTGATGCTCGCGATCTTCACGGTGCTGACGGCGCTCACGGAGCCGACGAACGGTACCGCCATCGGGACCCCGCCCCAGGCGTGGCTCCGGCTGTTCGTCGCCTTCTACCTGACGATGCTCGTCGTGCTGGCCATCCTGCTGGCCGAGCGCCTGCTGGGCGAGCGCCAGCGCCTGCGCATCGGATGGACCGCCACGGTCGGAGCGCTGGTGACGTTCGCGGGGGTCCTGGGGTACATCTCGAGCGGCCTCGAGGCCGCCGGCGCGGTGGCGGCGATCGGGCTGGCGATCCTCGGCGGCTCGTTCGTGACGACCTCCTGGTGGGGCCTCTACGAGGGGGCCCGCCGGGTCGGAGGGACGGAGGTCGCGGGGGGCGTTCCCCGGTCTCCCTCGTAGCCCGCCGGCGGCATCGGCCGCCCCGGAGGCGCCCGACGATCGTGCCCGGCCTCCCGACGTGGGCCGAGCACGGTCGATCGGTGCCCCCCGGAGGGTGGGCCGCAGCGCGGCCGGCGCCGGACGAGGGGGCCCGCTCCGGTCGCCTGCTCCGGCGACGACGGTCGTCCTCCTCCGCACGGACGTCGTGACGGGACGACCCCTCGTCACCGAGCGTTACCGGTGGATCTCGCGCGGCCCGCCCGGCCCCATGGTACCGAACGCCTCGAGCTGGAAGAGCTGCTTGAGCGCGGCGAACGCCGGCCAGGCGAGGAGCCAAGGGAGGGCGCCCGCCCGGCCGACCCGGCCGAGGTAGTAGCCGACCGCGATCCCCCGCGGGATGAGCAGGAGCACCGCGATCACCGCCACGTGCAGAAGGGTCGGGAGCCCCAGGAGCACGCTCGACGCCACCGCGTAGGCCCAGACGAACGTGCGGAGCCCGCCTCGAGAGAAGAGCAGGAACCAGAACAGGATGGCGAGCCCCCCGAAGGCGAGGGCAGGGCCGGCGACGGCGCCGGCGTGCCGGCGGTGGGCGAAGAGGCTCCCGCGGTTCCAGCGCAGGCGCTGGCGGTGCAGCCCCGAGAGGTCCGCGGGAACGTCCTCGAGGGCCCGCGCCCCGGGCTCGAAACGCGTCCGGAACCCCTGGCGCTCGAGCCGCAGGGTCACCTCGGTGTCCTCGCCGTTCCACGGGACCCAGCCGCCGGTCGAGGCGAGGTCCGAGCGGCGGAACGCGGAGAAGACCCCGTCCACGACCTCCGCCGTCCGCATCGCCATCATCGCGCGCCGAAGGTACAGATGGCTCCAGCTGACCTCCAGGAGGCGGAGCGACCGGGTCCAACCGGTGCGCTCCCGGGGAAGGATCTCCCCCTGGACCGCGCCGACATCGGGGTCGGCGAAGTGCGGCACCATCTCCGTGAAGCTGCTCTCCGGCGCGATGCGCGCGTCGGCGTCCAATCGGATGACGATGTCGCCCGTCGCGGCCGCCAGGGCGGCGTTGAGGGCATGGGCCTTCCCCCCGTGGTCGAGGTCGAGCAGGCGGCCGCGGGCGTGCGCCAGATCGGCGAGCGCCGCGCTCGCCGCCGCCGAGGTCCCGTCCGAGGAGCCGTCGTTGGCGACCAGGATCTCCGTCGGGCCCGGATATCGAGCGGCCGCCGCGTCGACGCTCGCAAGGCAGTCGGAGATCTGCCCCTCCTCGTCGAACGCCGGGATCACGACGGAGACCGGCGGATGGAACTCCGCCACGCTCGGCCGGGGATGGGTGACGAGGTTGAGGTCGTAGACGATGCGCCCGAGGGCCCCCCAGATGGTCAGGGCCGACATCGGGAGGAGCAGCAGCACCGCCAGCGGGAACCCCTCGCGTCCGAGTCCCACGTAGCGGAACAGGAGATAGAGAAGGACCACCGAGAGCCCCACGGCGATCCCTCCCGTGAGGAGAAGGGTCGGAAGGGCGCGCCGGTCCCGCGGCCGGACGGGCTCGACGCGCACCGGATGGGGCGCCAGGGACGTGCTCAGCACCAGGAGGGCGAAGTACGCCCCGCCGGTAAGGGCGCGGAGCAGCAGGAACGACGACGCGACGAACCGGCCCGGGACCGTGAAGAAGACACTGTCGAGCAGGAGCTCGGTCGAGGCATAGGCGACGACGAGGAGGCCGGCCCGGCCGCGCGCCGCGAGCGAGTAGTTCGGGTCCCACAGCAGACCGCTCGCGACGACGTAGGCGAGGAGGAAGGCGAGGTAGATCAGGAAGATCAGGTCCGTCAGGAATCCGTCCGCCGTCGCCTTGGGCGTAAAGCCCGGCCAGGGGCGGGGCCAGAACAGCGCGCGGCCGACGTCAAAGACCGCATGGCCCCAGAGCCGGAGGATCTCCACGTGGAACCAGAGCAGCGGGATCGCGGCCGCCAGGAACGTCGCGAACAGCAGGAGGGCGAAGCGATGCGAACGCGGCGCAGGAACGACCGCGGCGACCGCACCGGCGGTGGTCGGCCCCGGTGCCCCGGCTCCCGTTGGACCGATCGGGCCCGAAGGAGGCCGAGCCGGACCGGAGGACCACCGCGCCAGGGCCCGCAGCGCAAGATAGGCGATCGCCCCCACGACGACGATTGCGCCGACCGCGCCGAGCGGGACGGGCACTCCGGCGAGCGCCGACGCGGATAGCGCCGCGCCGACTGCGGTGGGCGGACCGCTCACGCTGCCGTCCGCCGACCCCGGGCCGGACCGGGGGAGACCCTAAGCAACGTCCGGAAAAGGCCCATCGATCGGTTCCCCACGGAAGGCGGGGGCGCTCCCCGTCTAAAAACTGTGGCCCGGAGCGGTGTCGGTCCGTTCCGAGGCCCGGCCCGGACCGAGACGCTTTCAGGCCGTCGGAGATGGTCCGCGGGTCGAGGCCACGGTCCGTGCCGCCGAAACTCCCCCGATCGGGTCCGACCCGCGGGGTGGTCTTCTTCGACCTCGACGACACGCTGTACGACCACCGCACCGCCAGTCGCGCCGCGCTGCGCGCGCTCCGGGAGGAGCACCCCTCGCTTCGACGCCGGTCCCTCGAATGGCTCTACGCCACCTACGCGACCGCGCTCGAAACCGGCCATCGCCGGCTGATGGCCGGGCGGACGACCCCGGCCGCCTCCCGGGCCGGCCGCATGGTGGAGGTCTTCGGGGCGGCCGGCGAGGAGATCAGCGCCCGCGAGGCGGTCCGCCGGTCGGCGATCTATCACGCGGTGTACCGGGCGAACGAGCGGGCCGTTCCGGGCGCGGCGGGGCTCCTGGGATCCCTCCGCCGGAGGCACCGGATCGGGATCGTCAGCAACAATCGCACACGCGAGCAGCGCGGGAAGCTCGGTCGCATCGGGCTCGCGCCGTACATCGACCTGCTCGTCACGAGCGAGATGACCGGCTGCTCGAAACCGGACCCGCGCATCTTCGCCTATGCCCTCCGGGCGGCGGGCGTGTCGGCCCCCCACGCCGTGATGGTGGGGGACTCCTGGGTCGCGGACGTCCGCGGCGCGCTCGCGGCCGGCGTCGGGGCGGTCTGGTTCAACCGGGATCGACGACCGCTGCCGGAGCCGGTCGACGTGGGCTGCGTCGAACGGTGGCGGCCCACGGAGCGGGCGGCGACGACCATCGAGGGACGGCTCGCCGGACCGAACCCCTCTTAGGCCGTGGGCCCTGCCCCCGGGGATGACCGTCCTCACGGAGATCGAGTCCGACCTCGAGCGGGCCCTTCGGGTGCTCGAGCCCCTGACCCCGTACGCCGAGGTGATGGCCGAGTCCACCGGCGGGCTGCGCCTCCGCCTCGATCGGGAGTCTCGGGCCGCGACGCCGTCCCCCGCGCTCGAGGGGGCCGCCTTCCGCGCCTGGTCCAACGACATGTGGCTCGAGACGGTGGCGAGCGGGCTGACCTCGCGCACCCTCGCCGGGGCCGCCGAGGCGCTCGCGGACCGGCTGCGGTCGGCCCCGCGGGGCGGGCGGCCGCCCGGCGAGCCGGCCACCGGCTCGGGGGAGCGGTCGACGGTCGAGCAGCGCCGGGAGGAGGACTTCTCGCTCGACGAACGGATCGCATGGGCGAAGGAGCGGTTCGACTGGGCGACGGCGGTGCCCGGGGTGACGAACGCCTTCGTCCTCGTGCAGTCGATCCAGGACGACCGGCTGTTCCGCTCCACCGCCGGCGCACGCGCCTACCAGCGGTTCCACCGGATGGTCGGACAGGTCCTCTGCCTCGCGATCGAGAACGGCAAGGTCGAGACGGATTACGTCGGCGAAGGCCGGACGGGAGGCGTGGAGGTCCTCGACCTCATCGACCGCCCGCGGGTGGAGCAGGCCGCCCGCGATGCGGTGGCGCTCCTCTCGGCCACGTCCCCGCCCGCCGGCCGGATGCACGTGATCCTGGACCCCAGCACGACGGGGACCTTCGCCCACGAGTCCTTCGGCCACGGGACCGAGGCCGATCAGATCCTGAGGGACCGCTCCTACCTCAAGCCCCTGCTCGGCACGATGGTCGGACCCGAGGAGCTCACGATCGTCGACAACGGGGCCTACGACGGCGGCTGGGGGCAGATCTACTTCGACGACGAGGGGACTCCGGCCCAACGGACCGTGCTCGTCGACCGGGGCCGGTTCGTGGAGGTCCTCCACGACCGGGAGACCGCCGCGGCGCTGGGCCGTCAGCCCACCGGCAACGCCCGGCGGGCGGACTTCCTCAGCCGCAGTTTCGTCCGGATGACGAACACCTACGTGGAACCCGGCGACTGGAGCCTCGACGAGCTCGTCCGCGAGGCCAAGGACGGGGTCCTCCTCGAGCACTTCAAGAACGGGATCGAGGACCCGCTGGGAGGGAACATGCAGCTCAAGGTGGCGAAGGGCCGGCGGATCGTGGACGGCGAGCTGCGGGACATCCTGCCGTCCATGGCGCTCTCGGGCCGGGTGCTCGAGTTCCTGCCGGCGATCCGCGGGATCTCCAAACCGGCCGACTTCTGGATCTCCCCGGGGTTCTGCGGGAAGGGCCACACCGACCTCATCGTCAACGGCTCCGGCGGGCCGTACCTTCTCTCCGAGGCCGTGGTGGGTCCGGCATGACCGCGGCTCCGTCCGCCGCGTTCACCGCCTACCGGGTCGGCGACCGGCTCCGCCCGAGGACCGAGGCACCCTGGGAGGTCTTCGGCGAGCGGATGCGCCGCTACGAGGTGCACCTGAACGGGCGTCGGGTCGAGCTGGTCCGCGGACCGATCCACCTGGAAGGCTTCGGACTGCGCCTGTTCCGGGCCGAGGGCGGGGAGATGCGGGTCGGCTTCGCGGCCTCGAACGACCTGAGCGATGCCGGGATCGACGCCGCCCTCGCGGCGGCCGGATCCGCCGGCCGTCTCTCGCGGTTCCCGGCCCGCCGGGTCGACCTGCCGAGCTCCGTGGCCGCCCATGCCTTGCCGGTGGAGAACCGGGACCCCGCCCTGTGGGACCGACCGGTGGAGACCCTCGATGCGTTCCGGGAGGCCCTGCTGGCCCCGTTCGACGCGCGCAAAGACGAGGTGCCGAGCTTCGGCTCGCTGCGCGTCACCCTGACCGAGACCACGCTCACCAATTCCGAGGGGATCCAGCGCGCCTATGCCCACACGCTCTGCGACCTCGAGCTCGCGGTCAAGGCGACCGGCGGCCCGGAGGGGGCCGCTCCCGGCGAGTACTGGGTCAACGCCCGCCAGCGCCGGCTGGAGAGCCGGGGGCTCGGCGCTCGGGTCGACGCGTGGTGCCGCCGCGCCCAGGATGTCCGACGGACGAAGGCGCCGGCGACCGGGGCGACGACGGTCGTCCTGCCGCCGACCGTCCTGGCGGACATCCTCCCCGCCATCCTGGGCTACCGGTTCTCCGGAGCGGCCGAGCTGCGCAAGATGAGCTTCCCGTCCGGCGCCCGGGTGGGCAGCGAGGCGGTCTCGATCTCGGACGACGGGCGGTTCCCGTTCGGCCCCGGCACCGCGCCGTTCGACGATGAGGGGATCCCCCAGGCACGGACCCCGTTGCTCGCGAAAGGGACCGTGAGCGGGTCGCTGGACGACCTGCTGTACGCGGCCGCCCTCGGGCACACGACGACCGGCAACGGGCGGCGCGATTCCCTCGCGTTCAGCCCGTGGTCGCACTTCGAGCTCGCTCCGTCGCCGCAGCCCACGACCCTCGTGGTCGCACCGGGGAGCGGGGGCAGCGATGCGGAGCTGGCCGAGGCCGTCCAGGAAGGGCTTTGGGTCGACCAGCTCGGCTACGCGTTCCCCGACCCCGCGTCGAGCGCCTTCGGGGGGGAGATCCGCGTCGCCTACCGCATCCACCGCGGCAAGATCGCCGAGCCCGTGCGCGGCGGAACGCTCGGGGGGGTCGTCCTCGCCCCGCCGGGGGAACCGTCCCTCCTGGCCGACGCCCGGGCGATCGGGGGGTCGAGCGAGCTCACCGGCAGCCTGGCGAGCCCGCCGTGGATCATCGACCGGATGGCGGTCGCCGGCGGCTGAGGGCGCGGGCGGCTACTTCAGCCGCAGCAGGATCGTCCGGCACTTCGGGCAGCGATCGCCGGGCAGGTTCGCCGAGTACGTCCCCATGAAACCGGTCGGTACGAGGACCTCGAGCCCGTGGGGCCGCAGGCGCGCGGGCGTGGCCTCGTGCGACCAGTACAGGCCGGACCCGTTCGTGGTCGAGACGAATCCCGGCTCGAGGGGGCCCGCACAGACCGCACACTTGCCCGTGGACATGGGGAGAACCTTGGCGCCCACCGCCCCCGGGTATCTTTCCTTTTCGCTGCCCGGGAAAGCGATCGCATCGGTCCCGGCGCCGTAGCCCGGGTCGGGAGGGCCCTACCGGCAGCTCCTCAAGATTGATATGGGAGGACCGGGCAGTTCGAACGGGCGCAAAAAACACAGCCCCCGCAGGCTCCGGGTAAACCTGCGGGGGCCACCAGCATCGTGATTACAGCCCGATGACCGACATCTTACCTGCTCCGTTCGGGATCCTGAGGGTTCTTGCGGGCGGAGGCGCGGTGGAACGTGGAGGCCATCGGCTCGAGCCAGGGCGGCCAGCGGACCTCGCTGACCCCCACCGGGGAGACCATCGCCATCACCAGGCTGGGCGGCGAGGGGGCCGGGGGCGCGGGGCGTCGGGCCTTCGGAGGGCGGGCCGGGGGCGCTGCCTCCATCGACGAGAGCATCACAGGAAGTCCTCCAGGTGGGAGGGCATCGGCCAGGGAACGGTGAGGCCGGGGCCCTTCTTGGCCGGCAGCTCCGGACGCGGGGTCGGCGTCACGACCGCCTCCCCCTCGAGGTCGAGGGCCTCGCGGACCGGCACCTCGCCGCCGAGGTCGGCCTCGCTGAGACGTGCCAGGGTCGGCAGGGTCCCGAAGACCACGAGCGGGCACTCGCGGCGGATCCCTCCGAGGAGCATCGATCGGGCATCGGAGTGGACGCGGCCGCACGCGGGGCAGACGTCCGACTGGGTGAGCATCGTTCCGATGCCTCCCAGGTAGGCGCCGCTCTCGGTCGCGCGCGACATGGCAAGGGAGTGTGGGGCGAATACGCTACTTAAACCTCGGCAGTTAGTTTGTACAAAATAACTCTATGTAGCCCCTCCGGGCATACAGTTCCCCGCCGTGCCTGCCACGAGCTACCTGCCGGCGGAGATCATCGACTACCTCGAGACCCACGCCCCCCCCGAGGACGCCGGGTTCGGGATCAGCCAGCGGGAGCTGGCCAAGGCGCTCGGGTACCACGCCTGCTCGATGTCCCGCCCCCTCGCGGGCCTTGTGGAGGCGGGATACCTCCGCACCCATCGGGGGGTGGTCCGGGGCGGGCAACGCAAGCAGTTCGTCTACCGGGTCACGGACGAGGGCCGTTCCTACCTCCAGAAGCAGACGAAGGACGTCCCGATGCTCTCCGGGGCGCTCCCCCCGCCCCCGAACCCGTTCCTCGGCCGGCGGGCCGAGCTCCAGGAGCTCTGGTCCTACTCGGTCGAGGGGGGGACGGCGATCTTCGTCGAAGGTCCCCCCGGGATGGGGAAGACCGCCCTCATCGCCCGCCACATCCGCCGGCTCAAGGCCGGGCGGATCCCGTTCTGGTTCACGCTGCGACCGGGCAGCTCGCCCCGCCACTTCGCGACGGCGCTCGCCCGGGCGCTTTCGACCATCGGCGCCCAGCAGCTCGCCTACTACGCCCAACTGCCCCGCCAGCCGGTCGGCCGCGAGGTCGCCGACCTCGCCGCCCGGGCCCTCGGTGAGCGGGCGATCATCGTGGTCCTGGACGACCTCCAGGCGGCGAGCGGGGACATGCGCAAGTTCATCGTCGACTTCGCCGAAGCGCTGGCCCGCGGGCGCAAGGACCTCTACTTCTTCGTCGGTCAGGAGCCGCCGTTCTTCGAACCGAGCGGCATGGCCCGTCAGCACCTCATGGTCGGCGGGCTCGATCGGACCGCGGCCCACGACCTCACCGACCGGCGCGGGGGCCTCGCCGACCGCTTCGAGTCGGTCTTCCAGGCGAGCCTGGGGAGCCCGCTGCTCCTCCAGCTCGCGGTCTCGAACCCCGGGGTCGACGCCTCGCCGACGGCCCTGCCCGCGGCCGTGGTCGGCCGGCTGCCCCGGGAAGACCTGCTCGCCCTGCTTCCGGTCTCCCTTGCCAACGAGCCGATCCCGGCGTCGTTCGTCGCCCAGGCCGGCGGGATCCCGACGGCCCGCATCGAGCGGCTCGTGCAGGGAGGCATCCTCCAGCGCAGCCTCGAGGGCCGGGTCGAGCTCCTCCAGGTCGTCCGGGTCGCGCTCATGGAGCGCGTGGGGCCCGGGGACGAGTCCGTCGGCCACCTCAAGCTGGCCGCGTTCTACGGCCGCAGCCACCGCCCGGAGGCGGTCCGGGAGCGGTTCCTGCACCTCGTGGCGGCCGAGGCGTGGAAGGAGGCCGCCCAGCTCGTGACGACGCAGGAACGCACCCTGCTGTCGCTCGGCTACTCCGACCCGCTACGGGGGGCGCTGCGCCACCTGAGCCTCGCGATGCCGAAGGGCGGGGCCCGGGTCCGGGCCCTGCGGGTCGAGGCGGCGGTGCTGCGCACGCACTCGGAGTTCTCCGAGGCGATCCTTGCGCTGCGCCGCGCGATCGTCGAGGCCGAGGGCGACCGGCGGGTCGAGGCCGAGTGCCTGTGCCAGATCGTGGAGCTGAACGTGCGCATGCGCCAGCTCGAAGAGGCGGAGCGGGCGCTCGCCGACGCGCGGCAGAAGGGACCGTTCTCACGACGGCTGCAGGTCTTCCTGATGCTGAGCGAGGCCCGCATCGTCGAGCTGCGCGGGGATGTGCCCACCTCGCAGGCGATGTACCAGCAGGTCTTCGAGTTCGCGAAGAGCTCGCGGGTCGCGGACCTCTCGCTCGAGAGCATCGCGGCGTGGTCCCGCACCGCGTTCCTCGGGGGCAACCGGGAGGTGGCGCTGTCGGTCGTCGCCGAGGCGCTGCCCGGCGCCCGGGCCTCCGGGCGTCTCGACATCGTCTTCGGCCTGCTGCTGGTCCGCGCCCGGGCCTACGCCGAGATCGGCGAACGCGAGCAGGCCGAGGCGGAGATGCGGATCATCCGCACCGAGGCGGAGGCGCTCGGCTACCTCAACCAGCTGACCTACACCCTGAGCGGCCTGGCCGCGATGGCCGTCGAGGCGCAGCGGTGGTCCGACGTGGTGAACTATGCCCGCCAGGCGAGCGCGCTCGCCGAGCGGCTCGGCAACGACCTGGTCTACGGCCACACGCTCGCCATCCAGTGCTCGGGGGAGCTGCGGCAGGGCCGGGTGGACGACGCCCGGCTCCACGGCGAGCAGGGGGTGTCGATCCTGTCGCGCCTGCCGCCCTCCGACTCCCTGATGATCGCGCACGCCTACCTCTCCGAGGTCTACCTCGAGCTCCGCGACCTCGAGCGCGCACGGGTGCACTTCGACGCGGCCTACCGGCTCGCCGATTCGATGGGGATCGCCTGGTGGAAGTCCCAGCTCGAGCGCGAGCTCAAGGGCCGGT